>JAOZRT010000559.1:518-1701 GCA_029940035.1 Desulfobacterales bacterium | reverse complement strand
AGGCCATCAGCCTGAAGTAGCAATCCAGTTTGGACAGGCCCAGCCCTGACTTTGCCCCCCAAACCAACACCTATGGTTGCTGTGAATATATCGGCGATATCGCGTCTTCTATCTGATAGATAGGGCATTGAACAGCCAGAGATCAAGATGGCGAAATAGGTGATGATAAGGATATAAGTCAGTTTCTGCATCATGAATCAAAGAGGGTTATGGGGCAAACCGATCCCTTCCTTCAAAGAGATTCTTGTCAGGATCGAATTCAAGATTCCGATCGTTTGGGGTTGGGTTCAGGTAGTAGGTAAAAGTAAGTGTGCATTTTTTAGCTATGTATCCAGCGGTATCAATTTGACCGTGAATTTTTCCATATAATGCACTTACAATATTACCATCGTCATCAAGGATTGTACGTATGCGAAAATAGTAGTTCTGGTTGTCGCTTTGCTTTGGGGTAAAAGAAAATCCTTCCGGCAACTTATATTGTACTTTTTTTTGCCATTGGGGCTGATAACCAATTAACGGAGCATTATGAGAAAGGCGCAATGACAGCCAAGAAACTGGCTCAGCTATTATTTCGCCGATACCATCACCTTCGTTAGGAAATTGTAGTGTTAAAATATTTTCAAAATCATTTTGGCTCTCGATTTGTCTATGGAGTGAAAAAACAAAATCACTATTTACCCCTTTCCCGTAGGGCGCAACCCATTCCCCTTTTTCCAAATCAAAGCCTATCGACCTGTTTTCATCTGGAATCTCTGATTGTACTTTCTTCACAAACATTGGAACCGGATTCTTAATTTCCTTGAGGGTCACACTGATTGTCGGGTTCCAAGGTTCCCAACGCCTTTTATTCTGATACGTCCCTGGATAATCCTGACGGACAGAACTCCGATAAAAACCTTCTTTTTGAACGCTGATTCCAATCCCTCCCATGCATTTTGCCTGGGCAGAAAACAAACCATTGGTGTCTGACACCCCTCTAATGCTTTCCGATTTGCGCTCTCCGATCCATGTATTTCCTCCCTGATTGAATCCAACCCCAACATCTGCATCGGCAACAGGGATTCCTGCTTCATCAACGACTTTCACCGTAATCTTTGCGTCGGGTAGCAACAATTCAGATGCTCCATTCGATGATGCAACAAAACCTGCGAACCAGCACAACACCATTGATATATACTTCATT
>JAOZRT010000559.1:0-508 GCA_029940035.1 Desulfobacterales bacterium | reverse complement strand
TTCTTGACATCACTATGAAACCACCTATCTCCATCCTCAAGTTCATCAAGCCGTTCCTGAGGCCACCCATTTTGCATAGTGTTCATATCAAAGTTGCGAGTGCCATAAAGGTCAAGTTTGTCTACTTCATTCGCCCCGCAGGGCAATGTCCGGGAAGGCACGAAGCCAGCGAGGAGTTCATACATGTATTGTCCGGCAAAGTCACTTCCGGTCAGCGGGTCGTACAAATCCTGCAGACCACTTCCTCCCGGTCGGAAGAAGGGGTTTGTTGTTATCTGCTCATCGCTCAACAGGACATGATTGGTTCCTGTATACAGACTCGTGTCGTAGGCGAGATTAAATCCCCATCCGCCATAGGTGCTGCCGCCGATGGAACTGATCCAGTTTCTGCCCTTCCTTTTTTCCTGCAGGCACCACGCCTCTCCGCCGAAAACAATATCCAAGAGGCCGGGATCACCAATATGTGCCTTCAGAACATCCTCGCCGGACGAATAGAAATTGTAGGTTT
>JAOZRT010000269.1 GCA_029940035.1 Desulfobacterales bacterium | reverse complement strand
AAGGAAAACCGATGACCAACAACGTAAAGTTTAAATTGATCACTGACAGCGAAGTAGCAATGCTTCACGATAAATGCCTGCACGTCCTGATCCATAAAGGGGTGTCCGTCGAATACCCCAAGGCCCTCGAGATCCTGGACAAGGCAGGTGCCCAGGTCGATCATGATACCCAGATGGTTCGCTTTCCACGGGATATCATCGAATCGGCACTGCAGAGCGCACCTAAATCGTTCACGGTCATGGGGAGCAATGAAAAATACGATTTTGAACTGCCGCACCCCATTGGATCTTTTTACACCTGCACGTGCGTGCAGTCCATGCGCTTTCACGATCCTGAAACCAACCAGTTTACCGATGTAACTTCGGAACGCCTGGCCGAGTGGGTCCAGTTGGCCAGCCGTCTCGATTATATCGACAAAATCGCCATTCAAACCGCCACGGATGTTCCCCAGGAAACAGCGGATGTGCACTCGCTCAACATATTGCTCCAGAATACCGACAAGCCCCTGATGGTGCTGCCCTATTGTCTTGAAACCGTCGAGTACCAGTTCGAACTGATGCTGGCCAGGGCGGGCAGTGCTCAAGCACTGCGGGAAAGACCCATGGTGTACATGTACCCGACCTCTCTTTCACCCCTGAAATTCAAGCCCATGGACATGGAAGAGATGATCCAGTCATGCCATTACGGTATCCCTATGGTGGCCAACTCCCTGGGTATCTCCGGCGGGACAGCCCCCATGACCATCGCCGGTACAGCGCTTTTGGCCGGCGTGGAAATAATGGCTATGCTGGTAATGGCCCAATTGATGGCCCCGGGCATTCCCGTGATTCCTTCGGTTTACACGACCAGCATGGAGATGGCCTCGGGGAACGCCCTTTTAAACAATGCGGAGAGCATGCTGGGCCGGGCCACCGCCGGCCAGTTCATCAAAGAGGCTTTCGGGCTGCCCATAGAAACATTTTCCTACATGACCGATGCCTACCTTTCGGATGGCCAGGCACTTCTGGAAAAATCCCTTATGCCGGCGCTCCTTCATCTTGCGGGCAGCGATATCCAGTACGGCGCCGGCCGATTGGGTGGATCGACCTATGCCAGCCCCATTCAGCTGATCATTGACGACCAGGTGACCCAGATTGTCCAACGGTGCACCGGCAGTGTGGCGGTCGGCGATGATGACCTGGCCATGGAAGAAATTATGAATATCGAACCAGGTGGTGATTTCATGTCCAGCGATCATACCCTGCGCCACTGCCGAAATTTAATTCGACCCGACCTTTTTATACCGGGCGCTATTGATGATTGGGAAGCCGGCGGCCGTAAGGACCTCTACCAGCGTGCTGTCAAAAAATACCATGATCTTAAAAAAGAGCTCGCCCCGCCGGCACTGTCCGAAGAGACCCGCAAGGAAATGGACAAAATAGCCCGGCGTGCAGACAAGCATCTGGCCTGACAAAATGGGACCCGCCGGTTTGTTACGATTTCAAACCTCCTCGTAACAAACAGCCGGCACAACGGAAGCCAAAAGGTGCAAAAGACCTTTACGTAGGTATCGCGGAAAGGTATAAGAAAGGTCTATGCGATCCTCCATACTACTATTTTGCAAACGCCATCACCTTCTGGACATCTCCGCCTATCTGGTTCTGATGGTGGGGGGGATTCTCCTCCTTCTCAAAGGCGCTGAAGACCAGGGGTATTACTGGCAGTGGTTTCGCATTCCCAAGTTCCTGTACCATTTCGAAGACGGCCGGTTCATCGCCGGCCCTATTCTGGAGGGGCTCAAAATCACCCTGAACATCACCTGGATCAGCCTTATCCTGACCTACATCATCGGATTGGTAACAGCCCTGATGCGCCTTTCCAATTCTTTACTGGCCCGGGGGGTTGCCCGCACATACCTTGAAATCACACGCAACACACCCTTGTTGGTGCAGATCTTTTTCATGTATTTCGTGATAGCCCCGATTCTGGATATCGACCGGTTTACCGCCGGTGTCCTGGCCCTGAGCCTGTTCGAGGGATCCTACGCCTCTGAAATCTACCGGGCCGGTATTGTGGCCGTCAACAAGGGGCAGTGGGAAGCATCCTATACGCTGGGCCTGGGCACGTATCAAAACTATCGATACATTATCCTGCCCCAGGCCATTCGACGGATTCTGCCACCGCTGACCAGCCAGGCGATATCCCTGATCAAGGATTCGTCACTGGTCAGCGTCATCGCCATATACGAGATGACCATGAACGCCAACGAAATCGCCTCGGAAACTTTTCTGGTGTTCGAAATATTCTTTACCATTGCGGCCATTTACCTGGCACTGGCCATCACACTGTCCCAGGTCGTAGCCTATTTTGAAAAGCGCTACAGGGTGGTGTCATAGAACAAAAGGTAGATAGACTGTTAGGCTGTAGGCTAAACAACCTGAAGTGTTAATATAATTTTCAACCGAGGTACGCATATGAGCGCCAAACAATTTGGCGATTACATTATCCGTGTGGACAGTATCGGCAAAACCTTTGACAACGGCGTCGTGGCGTTGAAGAACTTTTCCACCAACATCCGCCGCAGTGAAGTCGTGGTGCTCATCGGACCCTCCGGCTCCGGGAAGTCGACCTTTTTGCGCTGTCTGAACGGGTTGGAGGAGATCGACACGGGCAGTATCATTGTCGACGGGATTCTGCTTGATGACAACAAGAAAAACCGCCTGGAAATCCGCAAGGAAGTGGGCATGGTGTTTCAGCACTTCAACCTCTTCCCGCATTTGTCGGTTTTAAAAAATATCACCCTGGCGCAGATGTTGGTCCGTAAAAAATCCAAGGGAGAGGCTGAAGACGAGGCTATGCAGCTTCTGCAAAAGGTCAACATTGCTGAAAAAGCCAATGTGTTTCCCAGCCAGCTCAGCGGAGGACAGCAGCAGCGGGTGGCCATTGCCAGGGCGCTGGCTATGAAACCCAAGGTCATGATGTTCGACGAGGCCACCAGTGCGCTTGACCCGGAAATGATCGGCGAGGTTTTGGAAGTAATGAAAAACCTGGCTAATGAGGGTATGACCATGGTCGTGGTTACCCACGAGATGGGTTTTGCGAAGGAGGTCAGCGACTGGGTAATTTTCATGGAAGACGGCATGAAGGTGGAAGAAGGCACAGCGGATCACTTTTTCAGTGATCCCAAGATGGATAGGACGAAATTGTTTTTGAGCCAAATCCTATAACCTGAATTTTGCACAGATACTTGAAAGGAAAATTCTAACAACTTATTAGCATATTTAGTCGGATAGTGGGTATTAACAATGAAAATTTATTTTTAACAAAGGAGGCAACAAAAATGAAAAGAATGATGATGATGACAATCACTGTTTTGATGGTCGTAATGTTCTGTCTGGCAGGACCGGTGTCTGCCGATGACATCAACAAACAGCTTGCCAAATCCAGCACCATCGACAAGGTGATGCGCAAAGGTACGTTACGGATCGGTCTCTCCTCTTTTGTGCCCTGGGCCATGCAGGACAAAAAAGGCGAATGGGTCGGCTTCGAGGTCGATGTGGCCAAACAACTGGCCGAAGACATGGGTGTCAAGATCGAGTTCGTACCCACCAAGTGGGAAGGCCTGATCCCGTCTCTGCTGACCGGCAAGTTCGACCTGATTATCGCCGGTATGACCGGCACCCCGCAGCGGGCGCTGAAAATCAATTTTACGGTTCCCTATGATTATGCAGGGATGAACGTTGTTGTGCACAAGGATTTTATGGCGGGCGTCGAGAACTACATGGACCTGGACAAAAAGGGCAATACCATTGTTTCGCGCGTGGGCACCACGGGTGGTACGCTGGCCAAGGAAACCTATAAAAACGCCAAGGTCCGTCTATTTCCCGACGAAGGTCCCATGGTTCAGGAACTGTTGAACGGCAAAGCTACGGCTCTGCTGGCCACGGCTCCCCAGCCGGCGCAACTGGCTGCCAAATATCCTGACACGCTGGTACTGCTGGATGAAAACCTGGTGCAGCAACCCATCTGTATCGGTGTTCCCAAGGGTGACCCGGACACGATGGCTTATCTGAACAACTGGATCATCTACGTACGCAACAACGGTTTCATTAAAAAGAAGGTCGACTACTGGTGGAAGAGCCTGGAGTGGGAGACATTGCTGAAATAAAGGGTTCGAGGATTCAAGGGTCCAAGGAACCGAGGGGACAGGCGGGAAATTAGCTCATAGCTCGTAGCTGATAGCAGGTTATGAGCTACGAGCTAACAGCTATGATCTGCCCCTTGGCCCCTTGACCCCTTTAGTATATTTTTATCATCCACACTGATGGATTCCAATACCGTCACTGTACAACTAAGCCAGAGTTAATCAGCAGATTCCATGTACAAAAAGAAAGTCCCCTTAAAAAAATCTGACCTGATATTCGGTGCGCTGTTTCTGATCGCAGGCATCGCCGTCTACTATCGGGTGGAGATCGCGCTCAACTACAACTGGAACTGGGAGAAAATCCCCCAGTTCTTATACCGCTTTGATGATGACAGCGGAAAATGGGTGTCCAATGTTTTGATGTGGGGCCTGTTTAACACCATTCGGCTCAGCATATTCGGCACTCTCCTGGCTATACTGCTCGGAACCATCATGGGAATCTGTCGTTCCTCCAAGATCGTGTTTCTCAGGTTGATCAGCGGGACCTATGTCGAAACCATGCGCAACCTGCCGCCGCTGGTTATTATTTTCATCGTCTATTTTTTTATCGGCAACCATTTGCTGCCTTACAGCAGTATCGGCGATGCATTGCAGGGAAAAGACAACTTCCTGGTATCACTGGTAACTTTCTGCCTGGCCCCGCCGGAGCACCTCACTACGTTTCTGTCCGCCCTATTCACGCTGGCGATATTTGAAGGTGCCTATATTACTGAAATTGTCCGGTCCGGTATTCAATCCATCAACCGGGGCCAGTGGGAGGCAGCCCACTCGCTGGGCATGACCAAATACCAACAGATGCGCTACATCATCCTGCCCCAGGCCTTTCAACGCATTCTGCCGCCCCTGGCCGGTCAATTCATATCCCTGATCAAGGATTCCTCCATCGTTTCGGTCATCTCCATACCCGAGCTCTCCTTCCGAGCCAACGAATTGATGACCGGAACCCTTTTAACCATGGAGATCTGGATCACGGTCACCATCATGTATCTGCTGCTGACCCTGCCCTGCTCCCTTGCCATACAAAAACTCGAAGATCGAATGGCGCAGGGATTAAGGTAATCCTTTGAAAAATCCGCCCCGGGTCGCCGCAAAGGAGACCACCCTCCTCGGTGTCACCCTGATGCTGGTATCCGGCTTAGGCTTCACTTGCAGTATTCTCATTGCCAGCATGGCTACCAGGGGAGGGATCGATATCAGCACCTCGAATGTCCTGCGCTATTTTGTCGCTGCCATGCTGCTGTTGGCCTGGCATGCAGCCAGTGGCACCCCGGTGAGAATAAACCCGCGTGAACGTTATGCCGCGCTCGGTCTTGGTTTTGCTGTTTTTCTGATGGGGGCCGGATACCTGGGTGCCACACAATACATACCTATAAGTCTGGCAGTGCTTATTTTTTACACCGGGCCATTTTTCATTATCATCATCTCCAGAATCACGGAAAAGGAACCTATAACGATTCTGCGCCTGACGGCCATCTGTATTGCCTTTTCCGGCCTGATTCTGGCCCTGAAAGTAGGTTCTGCTGGTTCGTTGCCAATTATTGGAATCCTGTTTGCCTTTGCGGCCGCCATCGGCATGGCATCGTTTGTAACAATCAGCAGCCTGACCATACGCACCGCCTCCCCTCAAGCCGTCAATCTGCATTCACTTGTCGGCGGCACGCTCTTGTTCGGTCTGTTTCTTTTAATCATGGGCGGGCCGTCCGGGTCAATCACCCGCAACGGTCTGCTGCTGCTGCTCGGTTCTGGTTTTTCCCTTGCCGTGGGTTTTATCACCTTTTTTGCAGGACTCGAGCGCATAGGGTCGGTCCGGGCCTCTATCCTGATGAATGCGGAGCCGGTTTTCACCATCATCATAGCCGCCATCCTTCTGGGTGAACGGCTGTCACTCGGCCAGTTGGCAGGCGCCGGCCTGGTGGTGATCGGCATTATCCTGATAACCGGCCTGCCGGACAGTGCCCGACAAAAAAATACATAATAAGAAAAATTTGAAACCATTACGAGTCAAATACGTAACTTCTCAATAAGCGCGGACACTCACGGTTTAATGATCATTCTGGATTCCC
>JAOZRT010000268.1 GCA_029940035.1 Desulfobacterales bacterium | reverse complement strand
AAGAATTCAAATCGATATAATCCTTATTAACTATATATAAATATTAATATTCTTAAAATTTGAACCGCTCGTTTTAGGTAATGATTACTTGCTTTAGTATTTCGATATTGTCTAGCGCCATTCCCGACCCCAGTGCCACCGTTGAAAGCGGATCTTCCGTCACCGTAATGGGCAACCCGCTCTCCTCTCGCAGAAGTTTGTCGAGATTCTTCAACAAGGCGCCGCCGCCGGTGAGCACGATACCGGTGTCCACGATATCCGCAGCCAGTTCGGGAGGCGTCTGCTCCAGGGCAATTTTCACGGTTTCCACAATGGCGTCTATCTGTTCGGATATGGCCACCCGGATCTCCTCCGAATCAATGGCCAGAATCTTGGGAATGCCGGAAACCAGGTCGCGCCCTTTAACCTCGATGGTGGAAATGTCTTGCGGATCGGGGTAGGCATTGCCGATGGTTGTCTTGATGATCTCCGCGGTTCTTTCACCAATAAGAAGGTTGTACTTTCTTTTGATGTACTGGATGATGGCCGCATCCATTTTGTCCCCGGCCACCCTCAGGGAACGGCTGTACACGATGCCGGCCAGGGAGATAACCGCCACTTCCGTGGTCCCGCCGCCAATGTCCACCACCATGTTACAGGTGGGTTCGGTAATGGGCAGATCAGCGCCGATGGCCGCTGCCATGGGTTCCTCGATCAGGAACACTTCACGGGCACCGGCAGATTCGGCCGATTCCCGGACCGCCCTCTTTTCAACCTGGGTAATGCCCGAAGGCACGGCAATGATAATTCTAGGCCTGACAAAAGTACGCCGATTGTGGACTTTTTGAATAAAGTGCCGCAGCATGGCTTCCGTGACCTCGAAGTCGGCGATGACACCATCCCGCATGGGGCGGATGGCCACGATGTTGCCGGGCGTACGCCCCAGCATGTTCTTGGCTTCCAGGCCCACCGCCAGAACCCTGTTTTTCAACCGCGCATCCGTCCGGACAGCCACAACCGAAGGTTCGCTCAGGACAATCCCTTTGCCTTTAACATAGACCAGTGTGTTTGCCGTCCCCAGGTCGATGGCCAAATCGCTTGAAAACACGCCTAAAAATTTGTCGAAGAAGAAATTCATAACCCCTCTTTCTATCTGTCCGGAAATCTGCGCTTCAAATTTTCGATCAAACGAAAATATCTATTTTGGGTTGAACTGGGCGGCATTGGAATGTACCTGCTGTGCGTGAAATTTCATTCCTATCGCAGGCCCTTTAAAGCCACCTCCCCTTTTAAAGGGTAATTGCTACCAAAAATATCAGGTAATTACAAGAGTAAATTCGCCTGCGGCGAATATACGGAACGCGGCTTCGCCGCTGATTTCCATCATCCTCAGGTGAAAAAAACGCATCATTAAGCTTTAACTCAATGACCTCATTTCACAACAATTGTCAATACGCTTCGCTGTCATTCACTACGTGTAATTTCGCTGCGCTGTTATTTACTGCGTGTAATTCGCTGCGCTGTAATTGATTGTAATTACGCTGCGCTGTTATTCATTGTAGCCAATAGCGTTTGGATGATATCAACCATAAATTACGCCAGAAGGGCAAATCACGTGCAAAGTACAAATGACAGCCGAAGGCGCAATGACACACGAAGTATAAATTACGGCCGAAGGCCAAATGACGCCCGAAGGGTAAATTACATGCGAAGCATAAATTACAGCCGCAGGCCTAATGACGCCCAAAGGGCACATGGGGTTTCCTTGGCCCCCTCATGAAATTTGATAAGGGGCCAAGAATTGCATGACAGCATCATGAATCAATGGTCGAAAGATCCTGATCTTGTCATTCTCGCGGGTGGGATGAATCCGGTTGGTCAGGAGAACCACGATGACTTTCTTTTCGAGATCCATCCAGAAAGAGGTGCCTGTAAAACCCAGGTGACCGACACTGTTTTCACTGAAATGACGGCCGCTGCTGGATCCCGGTTGGGTGGGCCGGTCAAATCCCAGGGTGCGCCCCCCCCCCCTGTCATAGTTCAAGAAGATCTGCACGAGGTCTTGCCGCAACACACCTCCATATGACCTGTCAGAGTAGGCGGACAAGATCTCTATAAGCAGATCATGCACGACAGATGCAGTCCCGAAAAGTCCGGCATGACCGTCAACTCCGCCTATGGCATAGGCGTTTTCGTCATGCACAACCCCTCGAATCAGCCTCTTGCGCCAGGGGCACATTTCCGTTGCGGCAAACCTGTCAGCAGCCGTTCCCCGGGCCTCCGGGAAAAACATATCTTTTATACCCAGCGGTGCGTATATCTTTGTTTCCACCAGTCGGTTCATTTTCATTCCGGACACCTGCTCCACCACCCAACGCAGAAACATGAACCCCAGGTCGCTGTACACGGTACGGCTGCCGATTGGATGCTCAAGTGGTTCCCGAACAAGCCGTGCTTTTAGATCGGCATCCCTTTCGAGCACTGTTTTGCCGGACAGTTCCTTCCAATATGGCCGGTAGTCAGGCAGGCCCGAGGAGTGGGCCAGGAGGTGCGCCACGGTAACGCCGGCTTTGTCCGTTCCCGAACACATTGGCAGGAGGTCGCCCAATGTCTGGCCAAGTTGCAGGTTCGATGGGCCCATCAGGTGCATGATGGCCAGGGTTGTGGCCAGCGGTTTGGTAAGAGAAGCCAGGTCGTAGATGGTGTCCGCACTTACCAATACGTCATTATCAAAGTCGGTCTTGCCGAACACCTCCCGGACAAGTACTTCGCCTTGTTTGGAAGCGATCAACACGCCACCGGGGAAGACCTGATTAATCAAGGCATCTTGAATTAACCGTCTTATTTGTAGTGTCATAATACAGCCGCTTCGGTGTATGCCAGGGTTCGGCGCTCAGTATCCAGCACCGCCGGTATGCCAAAAGGAAGGGTCTGGTTGACTGGACCGTGGCCAATGTCGAAACCAGCTAAGATGGGAATGTCCGTGTCCTTGAAAACATCCCTGACAACCTCCAGGATATCATCAAGGTTTCCGCAATCCGCGAAAGTCCCCAACGCAAGACCGGCCATGCCGTCAAAACAACCGGCCATACGCATTTGATATAACATGCGGTCGATTTTATAAGGCGCTTCACCGACATCTTCCAAAACAGCGATGCATTCGTTGAAATTCGGCGCATAGGGTGTTCCCACTAGATGGCACAGGGTTGCCAGGTTGCCCCCATGCACCGGGCCCTTACATGCGCCGGCGCGTAAAACCTCGCCATTGGCAGCAGGGATTTCGATGGGAGAGGTGGATGTCAACGCAATTTGAAGACCGGCAGCGGTTTCAACATTTTCCTTGCCCAGTTTGGTCATGACCGGGCCATGGAATACCGATAGGCTGCATTGGTTTGCCAACACCCATAAAAGGGCGCTGATATCGCTGAAACCGATGAAAACTTTGGGGTTTTGCCGAATGAGGCCATAGTCGATCAAATCGAGTATGCGCAGGGATCCGTATCCCCCCCTGGCACAACATACGCCCTTGATCTCCGGATCAGCAAACATCTGGTTGATCAAACCGGCCCGATGCTCGTCCGGCCCGGCCAGAAAACGATCCCGCAAGGTTAGCCCCTCTGGCTGGAAAACCCGGTACCCCAAGGCTTCAAGAACTGCCACACCCTTTAGAAAAAGTTCCGGGTCAAAAGGCCCGGCCGGTGCCACTACGCCGATTGTGTCCCCGGGGTTGAGCCTGGACGGTTTTTTTATGGATGCCTTTGGGTGCCCCATTCCAGATATCCTTCAAAAATTACCAACAGCTATTGCCTTTTGATATAATATGCTAATTTTAAACACAATTTAGACTATCAAGCAAACATTAATTTTTTCGAACAAAATATGCTGATTCTTTCCTTGAATGGTTGACACAGCATTGGGGAGGTGCTAAGAATTTTTTTTTGCGTCGGGGCGTAGCGCAGTCTGGTAGCGCACTTGAATGGGGTTCAAGGGGTCGGAAGTTCAAATCTTCTCGCCCCGACCAAAACTTAGTTAAAATAACAGGGAGTTAGCAATCATGCTAATTCCCCGTTTTTGTTTGATTTTAAGATTTTATGCCTTATTTATCTCTTTTTGAAGATCACTGCGAATAATGCAGGGCAAGACGCTCTTGCGAGGCTTTCTTATGGAATGCAGTCAGATGCGAATATCTGTCTGTTGTTGAGAGGAGCAGATTTGAGCAGAATGTATACCTTAGATCATGATAGTTGAAGTCATCAAACCCTGTACCTTAAAACTGCTATTGCTTTCCGATATTTGTTAATAATTCACTGAATGTAGTAAGTACAAACTGTTTAAATTGTTTCATGTTCAGGCCCTCGAAAGCAAAGGGCGGGCGTTGCTCCGTCACCCACAATACGCCATCAGAACTTATTGTTTCAAAATTGAGGCTCAGGTTTCCAATGAATGTTTTAAACCAGGCTGGATATTTTCTGGAGAGTCGGACAAAATCGTCCATGATGGCCGGCATTATTTGGCTGCACCCGGCTATGATGTCAAAAATATAGTAAAGGTCTTTGGCCTTTTTTTCAGAGTCTCTACGGCGTCTGAAGACCAGTCCCTTGTGAAAAATATATGCTGCAGGAGTCGGTACTTTGACAATCAAAGGAGATGGCTTGCCTGCTATTGCAGCAGCATCAATAGTCAACTCAGTTACATTTTCAATTACAATGGATATGAATCTTAGGGCTTCGGCATGAAGGCCTTTTTGAACCTCCAAAACGATTTCGGTGTTGGACCCTGCTTGGTCAGCTAAAAATTCGATCTCAACGTCCAGATTGTCGATGTTGCTTTCGTAATGAATAACGGGAGGGATGTCTCTGCTTTTGAATACGGATTCAAAGCCTGCCTCCACCAACACCTGATCGACCGTTTTTTTGCCGATGACTGGAACGGTGGCCGGGACCATAAAATCGATGTCCCGGGTATGGATTGGTTCATGACTTTTATTTCCCAATAAATATCGGTGATAAATAAATGGCGCCCATCCCCCGCCGATAACTATCACTGGAAGGTACTCTTTGAGTATCCAGAGCGTTTTGAGAAATCCAGAAACAAAAAAATCATTCATTCGAATTCACCTTTGCAAATAAAGGCTTTAGCTTTTTATCCAACAAATGTTCAGCCTGCTCTAATCCACGAATCGGATATCCATGCAGATCCAGATAGAGTTGAATATCCGAAACAACACGAAGCCCTTCTATGATTCGGCTGTCATAAAAGACGGAATTCTTGTAATAGGGAAGCATCAAAATAAGA
The DNA here is from genome assembly GCA_029940035.1 of Desulfobacterales bacterium. Lineage (GTDB taxonomy): Bacteria > Desulfobacterota > Desulfobacteria > Desulfobacterales > B30-G6 > JAJDNW01. The sequence goes on along the minus strand of JAOZRT010000268.1, from coordinate 986 downwards.
TTTGCTCCCTGTTCGGCACTTCGAAGTTTCAGCCGTTTTTTAAGATACTCCAGGGCCTTTTCATTGCCAACGTACAGATGAACCTCTTGATAGGCGGCATATGGGGCAACCAGATTACCGCCGGCCTGAACGCTGAGGGCATAATCAACACTGGAAGGTATTTTTAAGCTGCGAAGCTTTTCTAAAACCTCAACCGAACTTTTTGCCATCAAAAAATAGCTGAAATTTTTGTTTTGATTATAGCTATAATTTCTAACCCAATCATCAAGAACACCTTCCGGATCTCGGAGGTTTATTTTAGAATTAATCCGTGCAATATATTTTCGTTTTTCAAGCTCTTTTGCCATGCGCGAAACAAAGCCGGGGTCCAAATGAACCCTTTTGGCCAATTCCCTAACACCCCATAGATGTCCCCCATCTTTAAGGATAGACCGAAGGATGAGGCTGGCTTTATCTGAAAACGGCCCTCTGCCCTTTCGTTTTTCTGGAAATTTATTTGAAAAACCGATTCGTTCCACATAGAGGCTCTTAAATTTGATATACACATTTCCGGAAAGATCAATGAAGCAAACACCCTCATCCCGGCAAATATTTTGCCGTTGGCGACTCAAATATGGGGCAGCCAAGATCGGGACCGCGTGATTAAACGCTTTTGCTATCTCCTTAAGCCTGGAAATTTTGTTTTTCAATACAGGAAGGCTGTTTTGAGCAACAACCTCAATAATCAACTGAAAATGCAAATCACCATACCGGGCTTGAGCAATAAGATCTGGTGAATCGGCCCTATTTGATATCGAGCTTGGCGCCATGTTGATTTTCAGATCTTCTACGGATAGAAGCTCTTGAAAGGATCTTTCCAGCTCTTTTTTTATTTTTTGTTCGAATTTCATGTTGTCTATTTTCTATGCGTTGTCCATTTGGACAACAATATATATAAAAACAACATACGTGTCAAGAATTAACCCGAATCAGTTATATAACGAGGG
>JAOZRT010000267.1 GCA_029940035.1 Desulfobacterales bacterium | reverse complement strand
ATGGCGGTGAACAAGCAAAAACCTATCCCGTGGCGGGGATGGCTTTTGTAGATGCTGTGATTCAGCCCATGGACTACGAACTGAACCAACGCTTTTTTGGCTGGCGGCCCAATGACATTGTCGAGTATACGGACAACATCAACAATTTTCAGCTGGGTGTTCTGGAAGTTACCCGGCGAACCTCGCGAATCCTGGCCGAGCGGCTTTCACGAACAGGCAGTTCAGCCAGTTTCGATCCCAACCTGGAAAACGCCATGAACGGGTTCATGATCAAGGCGGATCGCTACTGGTTTCCGTCGGCTGAATCCAAATACAGAGACGGCCTGAAGGAGATGCGCGCCTATTATGACAAGCTCGAGAGGGGAGAGGCCCAGTTCTACACCCGGACCGACAATCTGATCCCCCTGCTGTCAGCCTATCAGGACCTATTAGGAAGCTGCGACGAGAATCTGGTCAAGACGCATGAAGCCGACGGCAGCCCGGTGAGTTTCTTCAAGTCAGATGATTACATATATTATTCCCAAGGTGTCGCCAGCACGCTCCACACCATCTTGACAGCCATTGAAATCGACTTCAACATCATGGTCAGCCGGGAAGGGGGGCTCGAGGTCATGCACCACGCCATCGAGCAGTGCCACCAGGCTACCAAGGTAAATCCCTGGATTGTGTTAAACAGCGACTACAGCAGTGTTTTTGCCAACCACAGGGCCAACATGGCCGCTCCCATCAGCCATGCCCGGTTTTATCTGGGGGTATTGATTAAAGCCCTGTCCACCTAAAAGAAATTCCCGGTCTTTTTGATAAATACCGGGAATTTCTTTTAGTGTACGCGGCTGCGCCGCTATTCTAAACAAAAAGAACGACAAAAAGGTAGATGCAGGCGTTTACTGTGAACGACACCGAAATTAGGCTTGAAAATTGATGAGATGAATAAATGAAGTTCCTTTTGTATAATATACGGTATGCCGCAGGAATTGGCAGGCTTTTCCATTTGCCGGTGCCCTACAGCGGGTATTTCAAGAATACCGACGCTAACCTCAGGAAGATTATTGACTTCATCGTTTCCATCAACCCGGACATTATGGGGCTGATCGAGGTGGATGCCGGCTCGTTTCGTTCCAGCAAAAGCAACCAGGCCGAATCCATTGCCTGGGAACTGCAGCACAATCATATCTATCGATCCAAGTATGCATCCACATCGGTGGCTCAGAGAGTGCCGTTGCTGAACAAACAAGGCAATGCCGTCCTGACCAACCGGGCCATCGTGTCGCAGAGGTTCCACTATTTCCGCGAAGGTATCAAACGGCTGGTCATTGAACTCGAAATAGATGAATGCGTTGTTTTTCTGGTGCACCTCTCCATCAAATTCCGTCACCGTCACTACCAGTTGGAAGCCCTGCACAAAATGGTGGAACGGGCAACCAAGCCGGTCATCGTGGCCGGTGATTTCAATGTTCTGTGGGGCGACAGGGAACTTCAGTTGTTTCTGGCTGCCACCGGCCTGAAAAGTGCCAACAGCAACGGAGAGCCGTCCCATCCCAGCCGTGCTCCCAGAAGGCAGCTGGATTACATATTTCACAGTCCCGACATTCAGGTGTCATCTTTTGAGATTCCCCAGGTCAAATTTTCAGATCACACGCCGCTGGTGTGCGAGTTTGATATCGTTTCCTGAAATAGTATGAAAATTTGAGAGCATATGACTCAACCTGTGAGCTTGAGACCCAGATATCATTGGCGGTTGATTTAGGAGAGATAAATGTACAGCAATTTTTTCGGCTTCAAGGAGCGCCCTTTCAAGCTGCTCCCGGATCCGACCTATCTGTTTTTGAGCAAAAGCCATGAAGAGGCCCTGGCACATTTGAAATATGCTGTGGAGCATGGGGACGGGTTCGTGGAAATCACCGGGGAAGTCGGCACAGGCAAAACAACGCTGTGCAGGGTTTTTCTGGATCGGTTGTCTGATGATACGGAGGCAGCCTACATATTCAATCCCAGGCTGGATGAAGTTCAATTGCTCAAATCCATTAATGATGAACTGCATGTCGATTCATCCGCAAGCAATGCCAAAGAGCTGATCGATGCTCTGAATGCCTTCCTCATGCAGATGAAAGCAGTCAATAAAAACGTAATCGTGATCATTGACGAAGCCCAGAACCTGAGCATCAATGTTCTCGAGCAGTTGAGGCTGTTGTCAAACCTTGAAACGACACGAAGCAAGCTTATTCAAATCATTCTGGTGGGGCAGCCCGAGTTGGCGGAGATGCTGGATTCCCATGAACTCAGGCAACTCGGTCAGCGGGTGACCCTGAGCTGCTACCTGGCGCCGCTTAACTTTAAGGAGACATCTGCTTATATTGAACACCGGCTGCAAATCGCGCTTACAAAACCGGGGCACTTGTTTTCGAAAGCCGCCCTTAAGGAGATTTACAAGTATGCCAGCGGCATTCCGCGCCTGATCAATATTATTTGCGACCGGTCCCTGTTGATCGCCTACAGCCGGAACCGGAAAAAGATATCCGGCAATACCGTACGCATGGCGATCCGCGAATTATGGAGCCGCGGCGACCACCGTAAACAGTTTCCCCTGAAGCGCCGGACCACCGTGGCTGCCATAGTTGCCGCCGCAGCTGTTTTAGCTGTACTGGTGCTGCCGGGTATTGTGCACTGGGAAACCGGCGTGGCCCCCCTGACCGCATTGTCCGATCCTGAACCGGAAATCGTGGAAACACCTGCTGTTGTTATTCCATTGGTAACACAGGAAATGGAACCCGCTCCACTAGAACCCAATCCAGCGGAACCCGCCCCTGTCCGTGCGGTGGCGCCCATGGCCCTGAAGGCCTATCTTGAACAGGCAGAACCAGCAGAAACGCGATACAGTGCGCTGTCGGAACTGCTGTCCCTTTGGTCGGTTGAGAGTCATATACAGCCCTATCTTGTGAGCATCAAAGACGATGACACATTTTTCAATCTGGTAGCAGAGCAGCAGGGTCTGAAGATCCAGGTGATCGATGGCAACCCGGATTTGGCCAGGAAGATGAATCTGCCGGCAATTTTCAAGTTTGAGAGCCTCGATGAAAACCTGCCCATATATCTGACACTCAAAAAAATTCATGAGGGTCAGGCAATTTTTCAGGCGCAGGGGACCGAGGCGGCTGTTACGATTCCCTATGATGCCTTAGCCTCCCAATTCAAGGGCACTGTATTCATGGGGTGGAAGAACCACCTGGGATTTGAAGGCACGATACCCTTCAGCTATCCCAAGGGTTCTGTTATTATGCTTAAAATGCTGTTGCGTGATATCGGGTACGATGATGTGGCGTTGACACCGGAATATGACAAGCGAACAGAGGCTATCATTAAGGATATACAGCAAAGAAACGGCATCCAGGCCGACGGATTCGTGGGGCCTTTGACCACGATTGTGCTTTACAATGAAAAAGGTGATTTCCCGGCACCACGACTTGTCGTTTACGAGTCCCTACTAAACGACCACTCGTGACAATAGCATTAATTTTACACATTAGAAACATGCATCAGTATAGATGGTATTATTATCACCAGATTTGTAGACAGTAATATTGTTCTTAAATGTGATGACTGTTTCTAATGTTAGGGTGACGGCATTTGAGCTCGATTCTTGATTCTCTGAAAAAACTGGAAAAGGAAACATCGCAGCAGGATCACCCGCTGACACATGCAAGGATTGGCAATAGGGTATTTATTCCAAAATACGTCATCGGCATCATCGGGTTTCTTTGCTTATGCCTCGTGGCCATTGGTTTGGCGGCTTACTATCGTGGCGTTCCGAAAAAGATGCCCGAATCCACGGCCAAAGCCTTGGTTCCTGCTCCGAAACCGGCGGCAACTGCCACGGCAGCATTGAATTCAGAACCTGTTGAGGGTGATTCAATTGCCACATTGGTACCCGAAGAGGAGCAGACCAGTATTCCTGATGTAAACCCTGATGCGGAACAGGTTGCCGCAATACAGGAAACGCCAAGGGAAGAACCAAAGGAAGAGAAGGCCCTGAATGAACCCAAGCCGCAGGCATTAACCGCTGAAAAGGAAACATCCGATTCCCTGGATGCGTTATCTGAAAAAGCACTTGTCCAGGAAAAGAAGCCAGCGTCAATAGACCGGCTCGAAGGCGTTAGCATTAAGATTCAGGCTATTTCGTGGAGCGAGGCACCGGAAAACAGCCTGGCAGTAATCAACAACCAGGTGTTGCGGGTGGGGGATGGCATCGAGGGGTATCAGATCAGCCGCATCAATCCTGACGACATTATCCTGCAGCGCGACGGTAAAGCTTTTCGGCTCGATTTCCGTTCGACGGGGGCGCCGTAACGGTCTCGGTCACGGGCAGATTTTCTCATCTTTTTACCTTCTGAAGTTCGGTCCTCTGGTTCAAGAGCATTTCGACGATCCCGTCTAAAAATCGCATGCCTCTGGGAGTCAGGAAGCAGCGTTGATCATCTATGGCAAGCAAATCTTCTTGAATGAAGTCTTTAATGACATTGCCGTAGCGCTCTTCGAAATCCAATCCGAAAATATGCTCCAGTCGGGGAATGTCGATGCCTTCCCTGGTCCTCAATTTAAGATACAGGGTTTCCGTGAGGCGCTGCTCTTGGGTCAGGATTTCGCTGGCTTCTATAGGCAGAACACCTTCTTCGAGACGGGCCAGGTAGGTGTGAAGGTCGGCCACATTCCAGCGGCGTTCAGGCTCCACAAAAGAGTGGGCCGAGGGGCCTAGGCCGATGTAGGGCGCGGGCGTCCAGTATTTTTGGTTGTGCCGGGATCGAAATGATGTGCCCTGGTCGGCGGTTTCAGCTTTGGCCGGCATTTTGGCGAAGTTGGCAATTTCATACTGTTCATAACCATGCCTGCTCAGAACGTTTTGCATGACCTTGAACAGGTCGGCAACAGCGTCGTCATCAAGGGGTTCCACCTGTCCATCGGCCTTCATCTTTCCCAGGGGCGTGCCTTTTTCATAGGTCAGGGTGTAGCAGGAAAGGTGTTCCGGCGAAAAGCCGACCGCATGTTCCAGATCCTTTTGCCAATCATCCGGGCTCTGGCCGGGCAGGCCGTAGATCAGGTCCAGGCCTAGATTGAGGAACCCGGCCCGGCGGGCATGGGTGATGGCGGCGGCAGCCTCATCTGCCGTGTGAATCCGGCTCAAAAACCTTAGGGCGGTGTTGGAAAACGACTGAACACCGATGTTGATGCGGTTGACGCCGGCCTGCCTGTAATCCAACATGCTTTGCCGGTCGGCGGTTCCCGGGTTGACTTCAATAGTGATTTCGACATCATCGCCAAAATCGAAATGACCAACCGCGCCTTTAATCAGGCGACTGATGTGGCCGGGTGGCACAACAGAAGGCGTACCGCCGCCCAGGTAGATGGTGTCGAAAGCGAGGGGCGAATCCCTAAGGAGTTCCATTTCGCAGATAACGGCATCAACGAAGGCATTGATTAGGGAGAGATCTGTAACGGAAAAAAAATCACAGTAGGCGCATTTCCTCGTACAAAAGGGAATGTGAATGTACAAGCCGGCGCTGGTGGCCTTGGATTCATTCATGATCAATGTTGGGGCACCCGGAAGGCGATCATCAGGTGTCGGGTGTCAGGTATCGGATTGTATCTACCTGTCTAAAAAAGTTCCAACCACTGGCTACAGACAACCGACTACTGTCTTCTCACCTTCTGATGTTCTCATCTTCTGATCTTCTGTGGTTCCGTCCCCTGGGGCTCTGGTTATTTGTATTCTGCGCCCAGTTGCATCCCGATTTTGAGGGCCTGGCGGTTCATGTCCAGAAAACCTGAGGGAATTCGGGTTTCCAGGACCTTCATGATCGAATCCGGGGAGATCAGGTCGGTGACAGCCAGCAGCGTGCCCAGCATGCAGATGTTGAATACGATGGGTTTACCGATTTTATCCATCACGGTTGCATACATGGGGATCTCCTTTTGGATGCCATCGGCCTTGCGCTGGGTTTTGACATAACGGGTATCGGTAATCAGGAGCCCCCCCGGGCGAACAATGGTGTAAAACTTGTTGTAGGCTTCCTGGGTCAAGCAGACCAGGACGTTGGGCTGGATCACTTTGGGGAATTTGATGGGTTCGTCGGCAATGATGATGTCACTGCGGGTGGCCCCGCCCCGGGCTTCGGGTCCATAGGCCTGGGACTGCACCGCCACGAGTCCTTCGTGAAGCACGGCGGCTTCGGCGAGCACAATAGCCGCGGTGATGACCCCCTGGCCGCCGGATCCTGAAAATACCATTCTGCATCTTTCCATG
>JAOZRT010000266.1 GCA_029940035.1 Desulfobacterales bacterium | reverse complement strand
GCGTGATGGTTTTCTTCAAAATGAGGCTGTCTGAAATGAACGACTTTATTCTTAAAGGATGCCGTAATGGTGGAAACGATGAAGGAAAACAATCAGGATCTCATCACCCGCGTCCAATACTGGCGTAGGCGGCTATCCCTGTTGCCGCGTTTGCCGGCCATCGCTAAAACAGCCAAACACATCGTCAATCTCGGTGTGGAAAACCGGGAATCCTGGGGCAGCATGCTGGAAGAGACGGCTGCCAGGTTTCCGGACAATGCCGCTATTAAATCCGCGGATGGCCAATACACCTGGAAAGCATACAACGAATGGACCAACCGCTATGCCCACTATTTCCTGTCTCGAGGCCTGAAAAAAGGAGACACGGTCGCGGTTTTTCTGGAAAACCGGCCGGAATTGCTCATGGTGTACAGTGCCATGGCAAAAATCGGTGTGATCAATGCCATGATCAACACCAACCTGCGTCTCGATGCGTTGCGCCACTGCCTCACCTTAAGCCCGATAAAAGCGATTGTCGTGGGGGAGGAAGTTCTGGAGGCTTTTGAGGAAGTCAGGGATGATCTCGGCCTGGGCGTAGACCAGCAGACATATTTTCTTCAGGACAATGGCCGGGAAAAAGCACCCCCTGGATATATCGAACTCAAGGATGGGATTGATAAAATGGCATTGGCAAACCCGGCGGCCACAGCCGAGGTGAAACTGGCCGATCCCATCGCGCATGTGTTCACTTCCGGCACCACCGGCGGTATGCCCAAGGCAGCCGTCATCATTCACAAGCGTCTGGTGAGCGGTGCCTATTACAACGGCAAGATTGTGCTCAACATGCAACCGGGCGACACCATGTATGTGCCCCTGCCGTTTTTTCACACCAATGCCCTGGCTCTCAGCTGGCCCACCGTATTTCTGAATGGTTCGGCCGTGGCCATACGCCGTAAATTCAGTGTCAGTAATTTTTGGGACGATGTACGTCGCTACAATGTCACGGCCTGGTGTTACATCGGCGAATTGTGCCGCTACCTGATGAACCAAACGCCCCAGTTGGATGATCGCCGGAACCCCCTGACCAAGGTCATTGGCAACGGGCTCAGGCCCGACATTTGGCTTGGCTTCAAAAAGCGCTTCGGCATTTCAAAGATTTATGAAATCTACGGTGCTGCAGAGTCTAACCTCTATTTCGTGAACATGCTCAATCTCGACTGCACCCAGGGGACTTGCATGGTCCCCTACAGCATCGTCAAGTATGATGTGGAGGAGGATGAACCCATCAGGGGGACGGACGGGTATATGCAGAAGGTGGGGCTGGGTGAGACCGGCCTTCTGCTGGGCGAGATATCGGCAGACAACCCCTTTGTGGGATATTCCAGCAAAGAGGCCACGGATTCTAAAATCATGCGGAATGTTTTTGTCAAGGGGGATGCCTGGTTCAACACGGGTGATCTAATCCGGGATATTGGATACGGCCATATCCAGTTCAAGGACCGTACCGGGGATACGTTTCGCTGGAAAGGGGAGAACGTGTCCACCACCGAGGTCGAAAAAGTGGCTAACAGCCTGGATCAGGTGTCTTTGTCAGCGGTGTATGGCGTTGCCATGCCCGGTGGCGACGGACGTATCGGCATGGTGGCCATCATCCCTGAATGCGATATTGAAAAATTCGATTTCCATGGTGCGGCCGCACATTTTGAGGTTGCCCTGCCATCATACGCCGTTCCAAGATTCATGCGCCTGAACACCGAACTGGCCTGTACGCCGACCCACAAGATCAAAAAAGTCGATTTGAAAAAAGAGGGGTTCGATCCCGCTGTTATCTCTGATTCAGTGTATGTCCTGCTGCCCGGAGAATCGGCATATATACCGCTGACTACGGGGATTCATGCTAAAATTCAGGCAGGTAAGTACCGATTTTAAGGAGCGTATTCTATGACGTCAGAAGCCACAACCAAGCTGATCCGAACCGTCTGTCCTGCCCACTGCGGTATCGATGCCTGCGGTATTCTGGCCCACGTCAAAGACGGGCGGGTTGTGAAGGTGGAACCGGCAGAATTTCCAGATCCCAAATATCGGCGCATCTGCCTGCGGGGGCTTTCCAGCCTGGACATCACCTATCACAAGGACCGTTTGAGATACCCCATGAAGCGCACCGGCAAAAGAGGCGAAGGGAAATTCGAAAGGATTGCATGGGATGAAGCCCTGGACACCATTGCGGAAAAATTTAAAGCCATTGCAGCGGAACACGGCTGGCCCTCCATCGGGTGGGTGCTTGGGGGGCCCGGGGCCGGCACAACAAAATTCGGTGCCTACCTGCGCCTGGCCAGCCTGACGCAATCCACGCGGGTCAGTGCCTGGGGGTACGGCGACGCCGGGTTGCCCTGCGGCAGTCGGGTGATTTTTGGCACCCAGTTTCCCTATGCCCTGCTTTTCGGAGGATTGCTGGCTGGCAAGGCAAAACCGGATATGGTCGTGGTGTGGGGCGCCAATCCCGGTGAATCCCAACCGCTCAACCTGATGCGGCCGATCATGGATGCCAAGGCCAACGGTGCCCGGCTGGCGGTCATCGATCCCCGGTTCACCGTCACCGCTTCCAAGGCAGACGCCTACCTGGGCGTCCGGCCGGGCACAGACAGTGCCCTGGCCCTGGGGCTGATGCACGTGATATTTCAAAGGGAAATGCACGACGCCCCGTTCATTATCAGACACAGCACCGGGCCCTACCTGGTAAGGAGCGACACGGGTAAATATTTACGCGGGAAGGACCTGGGCCTCGATGAAGAACAGGCATACGTTGTGTGGGACACTGTGGGCGACCGGCCCGCCCAGTGCCGGGCCGAGGGGGTTGCTCCCGCCATCGGGGGGACGTACACGGTCAACGGCATTGCCTGCAAGACGGCTTTTGAACTGCTGAAGGAGCTGTGCGACACATACACGCCGCAAAAGACATCGGAGATTACGGGTGTTGCACCGGACCTGATCGTCAATCTGGCCGCACGCATCGGGTCGTCCCGGGAAACCACGTTTGTGACCCACATGGGCTTTACGCGCACCTATCACGGGGATGTTTCCTTAAGAGCCCTGGGGACCGTGGCTACGGTGACCGGGAATGTGATGGCTAGGTTCAAAGGGGGGTATCTGCCGGCAGTGTTGAACTGGAAACCTTTTTTAAAGGCGGTCCCTGACAAACCCTCCTACTCCCGCATGGGTATTCTCCAGCTTTACGATGCCATCATTTCCGGTAATCCCTACCCGGTGAAGGCCGTGTGGTTTTCGTTCATCAATTTCCTGAACCAGTGCGCCCACTCCAATAAAATTGAAAAAGAAGTATTTGCCAATCTGGATTTCATTGTTGATACGGAACTGTTTATGACACCCACGGCCCGGTATGCGGACATTCTGTTGCCGGTGTGCAGTTACCTGGAATTCTCGGACCTTGTGCCCCATCCTTATCCGTATGTTCAGTATCAGCAAAAAGCTATGGAACCGCTGTACGAATCGCGGTCAGATGTCAACATTGCGGCCGGCCTGGCCGAACGCCTGGGATTTGCAGAGTACTTTAGCGGCGGCGAGGATGGTTTTGTAGACCTCCTGCTTGACTCCAAAGATCCTTCCGTGGAGGGGATCACCCGAGAACAACTGATGCAAGGGGCCATGCCGGTGACTGCCATTCCCGAGATGGACCAGGCTTTTGACATTCCCTTTTCCACGCCTTCGGGGAAAATTGAAATCTACAGCGAGGGGTTGGTGGAAGACGGTCAGGCGCTTCCCTTTCAACTGGATCCCCTGGAATCACCTGTTCCCGGGAAAAAGACCCGCTATCCCCTGGCTTTCATTCAGGGGCACAGCCGTTTCAGGACCCATTCCATGTTTGCCAATGTGGATGCATTGCTGGAGCTGAACCCGGAACCGATAGTGGAAATCAACCCCCGGGACGCTAAGGAACGGGGTATTTGCGATGGCGACCAGGTGGTGGTGTACAACGACAGGGCGCGTACAAAGCTCAAAGCCGCGGTATCCGAAGGCGTCAGCCCGGGGGTAGTCAACATTATGCAGGGTTGGTGGATCGACCAGTTTGCAGAAGGCAGCGTCAACCACCTGACCCACGACGTGATCAACCCGGTGCAGGAAAAAGTCTACGAGCCCAACATGCACATGAATGATGTGGCGGTGGAGATTGAGAAGGCAGAGTAGGGGCGCCCCTTGTGGGTGCCCGAACAAACATGGTTGGTCAAGCAGGCAGGCACAAGGCCTGCCCCTACAGGATTGATGGATGTAGTTCGTAGTTCTATTTATCTCTATTGAAGGAGCCATAATGGTGGAAACACAACTCGGCCTGGTCATCGACCAGGAGCGCTGCATCGGCTGCGAAGCCTGCACGGTGGCCTGCAAAAATGAAAACCTTGGATCAATCGGGTTTATCCGGGTTCAGACACAGGATGCCGCACAAAAGGATATCCCCGCCGGGAAATTCCCCGACCTCAGGATGACCTTCATGCCACTGGTCTGCAACCACTGCGACAGGCCGCCCTGTGAGGATGCTTGCCCTGTGGATGCCATTGAAAAGCGCCAGGACGGAGTCGTGATCCTGGACCGCGAAGCATGCGATGGGTGCCGGGCCTGTGTGGATGAATGCCCTTATGCAGCGATCTCTTTTGATGAGGAAGCGGAGCACGCAGAAAAATGCAATCTATGTGCTCACAGGATCGATGAGGGCTTGGAGCCCTTCTGTGTTGTCTGCTGCGAAGCTCAGGCCATCCATTTCGGCGACCTGAACGATCCTGCGACAACGGCCGGCCGCCTTAAAAGGGCTGAAACTGTTTTTCAGCTCATGCCCGAACAAGGTACGGGACCATCTGTTTATTACTGTCCGCAGATGGCGCCGAGAGGTGTATAACTCTAAACATATTTGTAAGCCTGCGATTGTTGAGAGATCAGATAAGAAAGGAGAATAGATGATCAATTTTGCAATGTCCAAAGAACAACAGATGGTCAGAAAAGAGGTCGCAAAACTTGTCAAGGGGGTGGTGGCGGATGCGGCCCACGACATGGACGAAGATCGCGATATACCGGGGGAGGCGATTCAGAAGGCATGGGAACTGGGTTTTTCGATTTCAATGATTCCTGAATCCTATGGAGGGTTCGGCCTCAAGGACTCGCCCATGGAGACGGCACTGATCCTCGAGGAACTGGCCTGCGGAGACATGGCATTTGCCCTGGCAGTCATGCTGCCGTCGCTTTTCATCCATCCAGTGGTCGAAATGGGCACCGATGCCCAGAAAGAAAAATATCTACCTCTTTATTGCGGCGAAACTTATAAAGTGTGCACCCTGGCTATGCAGGAACCCCATGTGGGTTTCGATCCAATCGATCTGAAAACCACAGCTGAACGCCGGGGGGACGCCTATGTTCTGAACGGGAAAAAATGTTTTGTGCCGGGTGCGGAAGAGGCCGGGCACATGCTGGTGGCCGCGTCTCTGGAAGGTGAGAACAACCTGTTCATTGTTCCTAAAGATGTGTCGGGCATGATTGTGGGCGCAAAGGAAAAAAATCTTGGCCTGTATGCCCTGGATACCTTTGAGATACTTTTCGAGAACTGCAAAATTCCCCTGGAAAACCGGCTCGGTGGGGAAGAAGGCTGCGCCTATGTTACATTGATTCAAAAAGGCCGTGTGGCCATGGCCGCCATTGGCACAGGCGTTGCCCGCGCATCACTGGAGTTCGCCAAAGATTATGCCAAGCAGCGGGTGCAGTTCGGTGAACCCATCGTCCACAAACAGTCTGTGGCCTTCATGCTGGCGGAGATGGCCTATGAGGTGGATGCCATGCGGTTGATGACCTGGAAAGCGGCATCACGGCTGGAGGCCGGCAAGGATGCTGTGCGTGAGTCCTACCTGGCCAAACTCTATGCCGGTGAAATGGCCATGAAAGTCACCGATTACGGTGTCCAGGTCATGGGGGGGCACGGGTATATCCGTGATTACCCGGTTGAGCGCTACTTCCGTAATGGTCGCGGCATCAGCATATTGGAAGGGATGGCCACACTATAACCCTGCATGAAATTTGATGGATATAAATTCAAAGATTTAGAAATAGTTATCACTTAAGTTCCATCAATCGACTAGAAGAATAGAATGGTAAAATATAACGATCACACGGGAGATAAGCAATGATAAACCTGGAACTGACCGACGAGATCAAGAAGGTGAAAAATGATCTGAACAACCTCGCTAAGTCGCTTTTAAGGCCTATCGCCAGAAAATATGACGAGGCCGAGCACGCATATCCCGAAGAGATGGATGTGCTCAGGGCG
>JAOZRT010000265.1 GCA_029940035.1 Desulfobacterales bacterium | reverse complement strand
TATATTTTCACGGACCTGACCTTCGTGCCCCTGTTCGACAAGCTGGCCGAGCACCTGCCCAATGTCAAAGGCTACATCGTCATGACCGACGAGGAGCACATGCCCGAAACCTCCCTGCCCAACGTCATCTGCTACGAAAGCCTGATGGCCACGGCCGATGACGACTACGCGTGGCCGTTGTTCGACGAGCGGACGGCATCTTCACTCTGCTACACCTCCGGCACCACGGGCAACCCCAAGGGCGTTTCCTACTCCCACCGCTCCACTGTGCTGCACAGCTATGCCGTGTGCACGCCCGACGGCCTGGGGTTGAGCAATGCCGAGACCATCCTGCCGGTGGTCCCCATGTTCCATGTCAATGCCTGGGGCATTCCCTATGCCTCGGCCATGTGCGGGGCCAAGATGGTGATGCCCGGACCGGCCATGGACGGCAAATCCATTTACGAGCTCATGGAAAGCGAAGGGGTAACCATCTCGGCCGGGGTTCCCACCATCTGGATGATGCTGCTGGCCTACATGAAAGAACACGACAAGAAGTTCTCCAGTATGCAGCGTACCGTCATCGGCGGGGCCGCAGCACCACGGGCCATGATTGAAACATTTGAAAATGAGTACAATGTCCATGTCATCCATGCCTGGGGCATGACCGAGATGAGCCCCATTGGCACGGCCTGCAACCTCAAGAAAAAGCATGAAAAACTTTCCAAGGAAGAGCAGATAGATCTGTCCCTGAAACAGGGCCGGGCCGTTTATGGGGTGGACATGAAGATCGTCGATTCAGATGGGAACAAGCTGCCCTGGGACGGCAAGGCCTTTGGCAACCTGATGGTCAGGGGACCCTGGATAACCGCCGGCTACTTCAAGGGGGAAGGCGGCGATATCCTGGATGGCGAAGGCTTTTTCGACACAGGCGACGTGGCCACCATCGATCCGGACGGATTCATGCAGATCACCGATCGCTCCAAGGACGTAATCAAATCAGGCGGGGAGTGGATCTCCTCCATTGACGTGGAAAACGAGGCGGTTGGGTGTGCCGGCATCGCCGAGGCTGCCGTGATCGCCGTACCCCATCCCAAGTGGGATGAGCGCCCCCTGCTGCTGGCTGTCAAGGAAGAGGGTACCGCTGTCAGTAGAGAAGACGTGATCGAACATCTGAAGGGGTCGCTGGCCAAATGGCAGCTCCCGGATGATGTGGTATTCGTGGATGAACTGCCCCACACAGCTACGGGCAAAATCCTGAAGACCAAACTGAGGTCGGAATACGGAGACTATAAACTTCCCACAGTCTGAATTTTTCACCCACAAAAAGAAAACACCCCGCAGTTTTTAACTGCGGGGTGTTTTCTTTTTAATTAGCCGCCGACGACCATGGGAATCAGATATATTTCAGCCTTGTCGGGGATTTGATATTCATCGAAATGCGGTTTGGACACGTACTTGCCGTTGACCCTGATCACGGCATAATCGTGATCACCTTCCAAACCGTTCAACAGCTCGGTGACGGTCATGCCTTCCTCCCAGGAATATCCCTCTCCATTCAGGGTGATCATCCCCCCCCCTCCTCACAGCACATTTGTTTGTAAGCCTATTGAGGCTCAAGAGATTTAACCACCCGCTTCGCCTAAGACTCAGCATTCGCCAAGAAATGATAATATTCTTTTTCTTTGCGTCCTTGGCGGCTTATGTTTTTAACCACTAGCCTCGAGCACTTCCAGCACCTCCGGAAAGTCGATTTTGAGCCGTTTCGCTGTTTCCGGGGTGGGCACGCCGTCGTTGCTCCAGCCTCTCCTATGGTACACCGCATCCTGTAGTTTCACGTACTGTTCTTCACGGAACTGTCTCAGCAAGCCCACTTTTTCTTCACTGGACCTACCTTCGATGTCCACCTTGTACTTTTCCTTCAACTGGCCGTCATAGCGCTCCTGGCGTGATTCGTACTCCTCCACGGTCACCGGCCCCATGGCCCGGTAGGGAATGGTGTCGTGCTCCCTGCGGCCGAAGCCCAACCTCAGGTTGAAAATACGCTGGAAATTGTACACCGCTTCACTCATGGTAATCAGATCCTCCGGGGCGACCTTGCGCCCGGTCACGGCAGCGAAATACTGGGCATACCAGCGGATGTGCTTCATCACCTTGGCCGGCTCTTTCTCCTCCTGGTTGTCCGCGGGAACGATGTCGTTCCACGGAAGCTTGCAAAGTCCGCACAGGGAAAACCAGGTCCTGAAATTGGGAAACCAGTGCAGGGCTTCCGCCTTTTCCTCAAAGCTGGGCATGTAGTTGTGCACCATGTCCAGAAAAATCAGCCAGGCCTCGTCGTGCTGGGGGCCCTTCAGAGCCATGCCGTAGCCGCCCTGCTGGGCCAGGGACTCCTTGGTCATGTATTCGGAAAACTCGAGGCCCTTGGATTCCATGCCAATGTCCTGCATGACCACGGGGTCTGCGCCGAATGCTTCGGCAAACACTTTTTTCATGCCCCGGATGCCCTGGCCCACGATTTTCCCAAAGCCTTCACCCCTGGCCATCTGGTGCACCAGCGTGAGAGCGCCCAACCGGTTGCCGAAGTTGAGGTCCAGGCCATTGGTATGGCTTTCATTGATCAGTCCCATCTCGAAGCATTCCATGACAAAGGCAATGCCGGTTCCCACCGCAATGGTGTCCAGACCGTAGGCATCGCAGTAGAAGTTCATCTCCACGATAAAGTAGGGGTCGAACACCCCCAGATTGGATCCGCACCCGGCAATGGTTTCATACTCCGGTCCGTCCACGAACACCTTTTGGCCTGCGTAGTCTCCGGTCAAGGGCACGAAGTCCTTGACGCCGTGTGAACAGGCCACGGTGCACCCCATCCAGCAGCCGTCAAAGCCCGGATCGAAAATGTCCTTGTACACGTCCTTGCCGATGAGGCCGGCATGCGGATGCTGGCCGAACTTGAAGTTGTGGGTGGGCAAGAGATCAAAATCGTTCATGATGGGCACCAAATGCGTGGTCCCAACTTTGGACATCTGGTTCTGCTTGGGGTCCAGGCCCACAATCTCCTTGGAATAGGCCTTCCCCACACTGCGCAGGGTTTCCTTGTCGGCGGGCTTGTTGGAATCCAGAGATACCGACCCCCAGCGGGCCACAATGGCTTTGATGCCCTTGTCGGCAAACACGGTCCCCAGGCCTCCCCGGCCGGCCTGTTTGTACCGGACCCGTTTCCGCTTGCTGTCAAACCAGGTGAAGTTGAGGCAGCCCATGACGGTGTGAACAGCCCCCTGGCCGGTGGAGACCACGGAGATGCCGCGGGGGTTGCCGTCTGCAAACTGATCGGTGAGCGTTTCCGAGAGTGCATAAGCATCTTCGGGAAGCCCTGTTGCGGCAAACACCTTGATGCACTGGTCAACGCCGTCCACCAATACAACCACATCCTGGTCTGATTTTCCCTGGATCTCCAGGGCATCGAACCCGGAAAACTTCAGATAGGGGCCGAAATACCCCCCCACATTCGAATCCATGACCGAACCGGTGGCCGGCGAGATGGCGGCCACGATACTTTTGCCCGATCCCGGATAGGACGGTGTACCCCCCATGGGGCCGGAGGCGATGCACACCGTGTTTTCAGGATCGTTCCAGCGGGTCGATGGGGTGACGGCCTGCCACAGCAACCACAGGTCAAACCCCTTGCCCCCTATGAAAATTTCCTTCATCTGTTCCGTCACCGGCTTGACGGCAATATCAGGCTCGCCGATATTGACATACAGGGTCTGGTTGGCATACCCCCTCTCGATCTCCGGGCGTTCGTAGTTCAAAGCTTTCAGTTCCTTCAGATTGAATTCAGTCATGTTGACGCTCCTTTTGGGTCTTGTTTTTCATATGGGCCAAGATGTTCTTGAAGATTCGGTTTTGAGCGGTTGCATAGAACACAGTGATCTGACCATAGGACGGAAATGGATTTAAAATCAATGTAAAAAGGGTCATCCGGCCACAAGCGTGTCCTTGAGAATATAATAATTAGACCATTTCTGTCTGCTCCACCGGGTATCCATGGGTGCCCATATCTTATCCGGTTGATAATACTTTTAAAAAGAGTTAGAAGTTGAGCTTGATTCCCGGCATGGCTTACATATAAAATCGAAGTAAACGGGGCATCGTCAATCCGGCTGGCATCAAGACGGGTTAATTCGAAACTGACAGTACAGGAGTCGACAATGAAATTGAAAACTGCAATAATCGTTGATGGAATCCGTTCGCCCTTTTCCTGGGGCGGTAGGGGCATGTTTGCAGCCACGCAGTAAACCGGACATTGTGAAAATTGGTGTAACGGTGATTTTTTTAAATAATATTTAACAACAGTAAGAAAGGAGAAATAATGTCATTTGAGCCATCCAAAAAACTTCAAACCATCCTGGATATGATCAATGAGTTTGTGGACCGCGAACTGGTTCCCATGGAGCATGACTTTCTTGAAAAGGGATTCAAAGCAATGGAACCCGAACTCGAGAAAAAAAGGGACATGGTGCGACAGATGGAACTGTGGGCACCCCTGCACCCCAAGGAATTCGGCGGCATGGGACTGCCCCTCATGGACACGGCCATGATCTACGAAGCCCTGGGGGGATCGCTCATGGGCCTTTACGTATTCGGATGTCAGGCCCCGGATGCCGGCAATATCGAGATCCTGCATAAGTTCGGAACCCCGGAGCAGAAAGAAAAATGGTGTCGACCGGCCATCGAGGGTAAAATCCGTTCCTGTTTTGCCATGACCGAGATCGAGGTGGCAGGGTCCAATCCAACCTGGCTGCTGACCACCGCCGTTAAGGATGGTAATGATTACGTGATCAACGGGCAAAAATGGTACACCTCATCATGCGACGGCTCTGCCTTTGCCATCGTGATGGCGGAGACCAACCCCGAGGCGTCATCGCATCACCGTAAGGCCAGCATGATTATCGTGCCCACGGACACCCCGGGCTTCAACCTGGTGCGCAACATTTCCGTGATGGGACACACCGGCGACGGTTGGAGCAGTCATGCCGAAGTGGCTTTCCAAAATTGCCGGGTGCCTCAGGAAAACATCATCGCCGGTGAGGGCATGGGTTTTGTCCTGGCCCAGCAACGGCTGGGACCGGGGCGGATTCACCATTGCATGCGCTGGATCGGGATCTGCAACCGCTGTTTCGACCTGATGTGCTCCTACGCCAAAACGAGGCGGCGCACACCGACCAAGACGCTGGCGGATTCGGATGTCATCAAGTCCTATATCGCCGACAGTGCCGCCGATATCCTTTCGTCGCGCCTGATGGTGCTGAACACAGCTTGGATCATAGAGAACAAGGGCGTCAAGGAAGCCATGAAGGATATTTCGATCATCAAATTTTACGTGGCCAATGCCATGCAGCGGGTTCTGGACAGGGCCCTCCAGGTTCACGGTGGGCTGGGCATGTCCGACGACACCCCCATTGCCATGTACTACCGGGGTGAGCGCGCCGCCCGGATTTACGACGGAGCAGACGAGGTTCACAAGATCAGTGTTGGCCGCAGAATCTTGAACGAATATTAGACGCGCCTGCGGGATGGGAAATCAGGCATCGCGAGATTCGGGTGCGATGGATAAAAGAGAGCCAGCACTGACATCGTCGGCGCTGGCTCTTTCCATTTTTAACCTGTCAAATTAGGTGTCAAAGCTATTTGCGCGCCTCGGCCCCGGCTTTCTTGATCTGGTCCAGATATAAGCCGATAATGGGGCTTCCGGGATGGTTTTTGAAAGCCATGCGCTCAGGGACGGGGGCATGAAACAGAATCCATTGACAATTTTGTTTTCACTGGTCATGTGCTTGTTCTCCTGTAGCGATCATGATAATTTTTATCCCACGAACCCTTTGTGTTCTTGGTGTCTTTGTGATTTACTATCTGCCTTATATCGGGTCAATTCAATTTCAAAACCATAGCATTATAAGGAACATCCTGTAATGAATAAAATGAACAAACTGCAAAAATGGCTGGGCATCGGCACCATTGTATTCGTGCTGGTCTATCTCGGGGCCATTGTCATTACCGTGCAATCCCGGATTGAGGAACGCGATCACGCCACCGTGCTCGAGTCAAGCCGGGCCATCGAAGCCGAACGCCACCTGATTTTACCCGAACTTCTACTCCCCATGGGCATTCTTCTGGCCCTTGCGGCCAGCTATCTCATCGTCAAACGGCGCAATGCAAAAAACTATGACCGCCTGGACGACGACATTGACGAAAGGTAGATACCCGGGTCCAGAGGACCCGGCACTGGTTTCTCCCTGGAAGGGAGTGTTTATTTCATAACACAAAGTGACT
>JAOZRT010000264.1 GCA_029940035.1 Desulfobacterales bacterium | reverse complement strand
TCGAGCTACGCCGAGACAAGGTAAAAAACTACGACTTCACCCTCAGACGCCTTGGCTCTGAAGCTCTCCGGCTTTTGCAACGACAGGGTAGGCTCTCCGATTATTTTCAGAGTTTTCACGCCTCGAGCGCCTCAACCGCAGGCAGGGTCCGGCCTTCCATGAGAGCCAGGAAGGCGCCTCCGCCGGTCGATATATACGACATTTGCCCGGCGTCGCCGGCTTTGAGAACGGCACTGCCGGTGTCGCCGCCGCCCACAATGGTCATCGCCCGGGATGCTGCCAGCGCGTGGGACATGGAAAAGGTGCCCTGGCTGAAGGCATCCATCTCAAAAACCCCCATGGGGCCGTTCCACAATATGGTACCGGCCTCACGCAACGCTTCTGTGTAGAGTGTGGTTGTGGCCGGACCTATGTCCATGGCCATCCAGTCCTTTGGGATTTCTTGAGCCGTGTAAACCCGGGCTTCCGCATCCGCCTCAAATCGCCGGGCCGCCACCACATCCACCGGCAAATAAATCTTGACGCCCATCTCCATGGAACGGCGAAAAACCTCACCCGCGGTCTCGATGCGGTCTTCCTCTATTTTCGACTTCCCGACGTCATACCCGAAATACTTCAGAAAGGTGTTGGCCATGGCACCGCCGATGATGATTTTATCCACATGCTGCAGCATGTTTTCAAGGGCGCCCAGTTTGCTTGAAATTTTAGCGCCGCCGACAATGGCTACAAGCGGCCGCCGGGGCTTGTTCATAGCCTTTTTAAACCAGGACAATTCTTTGATCAAAAGCAGGCCGGCCGCTCTTTGCGGAACATGTTTCGTCACTGCAACCACCGAGGCATTTGCGCGATGAGAGACCGCAAAAGCATCATTGACATACAGATCGCACAACCTGCCAAGGGCCTGGCCAAAGGCATCGTCGTTGGCCTGCTCTTCCCCGTGGAAGCGGAGGTTCTCGAGCAGCACCACTTCCCCGGACTGCATCCGCCCGGTCAATGCTTCCACTTCAGGGCCGACACAATCGGGGGCCATGCCCACAGTTTTGTCCATCAACTCTCCCAGCCGACGGGCTGCAGGGGAGAGGCTCAATCCGGCAACCGCCTCACCCTTGGGCCGGCCCAGATGGGAGGCAACAATCAGCTTCGCCCCCTTATCCACGACGTGCTGCAGTGTGGGAAGCACTGCCCGGATCCTGGCGTCATCATCGATTTTCCCTTCCCTGGTCAGGGGCACATTGAAGTCTACCCTGACCAGCACCCTTTTTCCTTTTAGCTCGATGTCCTTAATGGACTTCATGGTGATCCTCCAAATCTGGGCAAACCTGAAATTCAAAATCAGTTGATCTGTAAAAGACCAAGATCTCTCAGCACGAAATCACGAAAAAGGGAAACCACGAAAATCAATTTCGTGCTTTCAGAATTTAGTGTTTTCGTGATTGTTTTTATTCCTTCTCTCTCAAATTCCTGCGTGTGTCCAATTCCTTTTTCCTGGACCAGCGCTCGAAAAAGCTCAGCATGCCGGATGCGTATGCCCTGTCCACCGTCTCCTCACGAACACGGAGGCCCCGACCTCCCTGCATGGCTGAACGCAGGCACTCGGTCTTATGGGCGCATTCCAGGCATGTTTCCGGAGAGTGCCGGAAACCATCCCCCCCTTTGGGGAAAACAGTATCCAGGTCGCCGAAGCACGCTGGCATATCCTTCTTATCGGTGTTCATAATCCTGATTCATCTGGGCAATGACCCCCTGATCCGCAAAACTGAAGTAGCTGCCGTTACCAATGACCAGGTGTTCATGCACGGTGATGCCCATGGTCCGGCAGGCAAACACCAGTTCGCGGGTAAGCGCCGTGTCTTCGGGCGAGGGGGCCGGATCTCCGGAAGGATGATTGTGGGCAAATATCAGGGCTGCCGCGCGATGATCGAGAGCAGCCCGGACAACTTCCCGGGGATATACCGAACTGGCCGTCAAGGTTCCCATAAACAGGGTTTCAGTGCTGATCACCCTGTTCTTTGCATCCAGAAACACCACCTCGAAGCACTCCCGGTCCTTATCGCGCATGCGGTGCGTCAGGTACTGAAACAACGACCTGGAGTTGCTGACCACATCCTGATGCGTAAGCTTCCGGCTCAGGTAGCGATCGGCCACCGCCTTGATCAGTTTGATGCCCAGCTGGTTTTTCGGCCCGATTCCCGGTACTTCACAGAGCTCCCTGGAAGATGCCTCAAAGACTCCCTGGAGCGTTTTGAATCGCTGCAGAGCGGCCTTGGCCGGCTCCTTGCAGTCCTTTTGCGGCGTGCCCAGGGTCAGCAGAAGCTCGATGACTTCGTAGTCGTGAAAACCACTCAGTCCGGAATTCAGGAATTTTTCCCGCAGGCGGCCCCTGTGCCCGGCCCCTCTATGCTCTGCTCTTCCTTTTTTCTGTTTACTGTCCATCAAGGTAGTTTTTCCTTTTAAACCTAGCACCATTGAGTTGAAAAAAAGGTCCATCGATCGCAAGGGTTGAAAAGCTTACCTTGTTGCTTGAAAAATTGCATGCCATATGCGCAGCATTTGGTGTGCATTACAAAAATGAATTTCATCTGCCTCTGGGACAAGGGCTAGCATGAAACGACTCCCAATATTCAAACAATTTGTCAGTTTACCCACTGAAGAAATTCATTTTTCGTCGAGCTCTTCCTTGAGATCCCGAGTCATCAGCCGGTACAGGGCTTCCTTGGGAGGCACATCATGATAAAGGACCTGGTAGATTTCACTGGAAATCGGCATTTCTACTTCCAGCTTGCAGGCCAGATTGTAAACGGATTTGGATGTCTTCACCCCCTCGGCCACCATGCGCATCTCGGACAGGATCATTTTCAGGCTTTTGCCCTCTCCGATTTGTTTGCCCACCGTATGATTACGGCTGAGGTTACCGGTGCAGGTGAGGATGAGATCGCCAATGCCGGCAAGTCCGGTAAAGGTTCTCGGATTGGCCCCCAGCTTCAGCCCCAGACGCCTTATTTCCGTCTGCCCGCGGGTAATCAGGGCTGCGCGGGTGTTGAGCCCAAGTTTCAGTCCGTCGATAATTCCGGCAGCGATGGCAATAACATTTTTGACGGCCCCGCCCAGTTCAATCCCCACGGGATCGTCACTGGTGTACACCCTGAAATAGGGCGTGGCAAAAATGTGCTGCACGCGCACCGCAACTTCAGCGTCGCGGCCCGCCACTGTCACCGCCGTGGGGACATTGGCGACCACCTCCCTGGCAAAACTCGGGCCTGAAAGAACGGTTACGTTTTCCGGCGCAAGGGCCGGCATCATTTCCATGAGCACCTGGGTCATGGTCAGGTGCGTTTTGTTCTCAATGCCTTTGGATGCCGAAACAACCACCGTATCCGGGGACACATGGGGGGCCATCTCGCCGG
Source organism: Desulfobacterales bacterium (assembly GCA_029940035.1). Classification (GTDB taxonomy): domain Bacteria; phylum Desulfobacterota; class Desulfobacteria; order Desulfobacterales; family B30-G6; genus JAJDNW01. The sequence continues at coordinate 2,910 of JAOZRT010000264.1, read as the reverse complement.
CCACCGTACGCACGAGGTGGGACGGAACCACGGTGACCAGAAAATCCTTACCAGCCACCACGCGACCGATGTCATTGGACGGAACAAAATTGTCTGACAGACGGATGCCCGGCAGAAATATCTCGTTCTCGCGCTTGTCCCTGATCTGCTCCTTGACGTCCTGTTCAAATACCCACAGATCAACGGAAAAGCCTTTTTGGGCCAGAAGATTGGCCAGGGCCGTGCCCCAACTGCCGCCCCCGACAACGCCGATTTTCAAATCATCCATATTTGTTTTTCCAAAAATGAACATCGAACATCCAACGTCCAACATCCAACGTCGAATGTGGTTTGTCAGTTTCTTGTATTCAGTTTTTCTGGGCAATCAGCCAAGAGCAAGATTCGATGTCCAGTGTTCGATGTTGGACGTTGGACGTTAATTCGGTTCTCTGTGGTTCTGGCCTCTTTGGGCAGGCACAAGGCCGGCCCCTACACGTTTTCCGCTATCCGCCTTCTGCTTTCCGACAGACCGACCACAGACGACCGACTACCGCTCACCTTCTCATTTTCTTACCGTTCTCCGGTGATCCGTCCTCTATCATTCCCATCACTCCAATACGCCATTGCCCGAATATTTTTTATTCAGGCCCGAAATTATTTATAGCGGCGACTTGTCTCGGCGAAGCTCGAAGAGCGAAGACGGAAGCCGCGTTCAGTAACAACGCCGCAAGGCGGTGTTACTTCTCTGCCAACCGCGCCGCCCCCACAACCCTTTCATTCGGCGCCATACCGATGAGCTTGACGCCCTGGGTGTTGCGGCTAATCACGGAAATACCTCTGATGGGCATGCGGATGATTTTACCGATGTCGGTCATCACCATGAGGTCGTCATGCTCCTCCACCAGAAGGATGGACACCACCATGCCATTGCGTTCATTGGTCTTGATGGTGATCACACCTTTGCCACCCCGCTTCTGGATCGGGTATTCATCGATGGATGTTCGCTTGCCGTACCCCTTTTCAGTCGCTACCATCAGTGTCTGGCCATGGCTCAGCACCTGCATACCCACAATGCTGTCCCCTGCTGCCAGGCGCATCCCGCGGACCCCCCTGGCCACCCTGCCCGTGGGCCGCACATCGGATTCGTGATAGCGGATAGATTTGCCCATCACCGAACAGAGGAAAACATTCATGGTGCCGTCCGTGATCCGGGCCGCCATCAGTTCGTCGCCGGGCACCAGGTCCAGAGCAATGATGCCGCCGACCCGGGGACGGCTGTAGGCCATGATGTCGGTTTTCTTTACCAGCCCCTTTTTGGTGGCCATGATGATGAAGTTCCCGGGGTCAAAGGAGGGTACGGCCATGACGGTGGCCAGTTCTTCATCCTTTTCCAGGTTTAGTAGATTGACCACGGCCTTGCCCCGGCTCAGGCGTCCGGCCTGGGGGATCTCGTAAACTTTACGCCAATATACCCGTCCCTTGTTGGTAAAAAACAGGAAGGTGTGGTGTGTGGAGGCCACAAAGAGCTGCTCCACAAAATCCTCTTCCTTGGTTCCCATGGCGGTTTTACCCTTGCCGCCCCGATGCTGGCTCTGGTACAGCGTGATGGGGTTGCGTTTGATGTAATCTGAGTGGGAAATGGTGACCACCATGTCTTCTTCCACGATCATGTCCTCGATGGTCAACTCGCGCGTCTCTTCGATGATTTCGGTCCGCCGATGGTCGCCGAACTCGGATTGAACTTCAATCAGTTCATCCTTCACGATGCCCAGTACCAGTTTCTCGCTTCCCAGCACCTCTTTGTACCAGGTGATGTCCTTCAGCAGGGCATCGTATTCGTCCACGATTTTATCCCGTTCGAGGCCGGTCAGGCGCTGCAGGCGCATGTCCAGGATGGCCTGGGCCTGTATCTCGGTGAGCTCGAAGGATTCAATGAGGCGCGCCTTGGCCTCGGGCGGGGTCTTGGACGACCGTATCAGGGCAACCACCCTGTCCAAATGGTCCAGGGCGATTTTCAATCCTTCCAGGATGTGGGCCCGTGCTTCCGCTTTTTTGAGTTCAAAGCGGGTACGCCGGATGATGATCTCCTTGCGATGCAGGATGAAATGCTCCAGCAGCCCTTTCAAATCCAGAATTTCGGGCTGTTTGTTGACCACGGCCAGAAAAATGATGCCGAAGGTATTTTCCATCTGGGTGTGCTTGTAAAGCTTGTTGATGATCACGCCGGCGACCTGGTTCTTTTTAAGGCCCAGGGCAATGCGCATCCCCTCCCGGTCGGATTCGTCGCGCACATAGCGGATACCTTCCAGGTGTTTGCTTTTCATCAAGTCCGCGATCTTTTCGATCAGCCGGGCCTTGTTGACCTGATAGGGTAATTCCGTAATCACGATGGTTTCACTGCCGGTGCGTTTGTCCTTTTCTACTGTGGCCCGCGCCCGAATACGAATGATGCCGCGGCCGGTCTTGTAGGCGTCGTGAATTCCCTTGGTACCGTGAATAATCGCGGCCGTGGGAAAATCCGGCCCGGGAACGAGCTCGATGAGTTCCTCAAAACCAATGCCGGGGTTGTCTATAATCGCTATTATGGCGTCGATGATCTCGCTGAGGTTGTGGGGGGGGATATTGGTGGCCATACCCACCGCAATGCCCGATGACCCGTTGGCCAAGAGCGAGGGGATTACGGTGGGCAGCACGGACGGTTCATCCAGGGATTCGTCGTAGTTGGGCGTAAAATCGACTGTTTCCTTGTCCAGGTCTTCCAGCATCTGGTGGGAGAGACGCATCATGCGTATCTCTGTGTACCGCATGGCCGCGGCACGGTCCCCGTCCACAGACCCGAAGTTTCCCTGGCCGTCCACCAGGGGGTAGCGCATGGCAAAATCCTGGGCCATGCGGACAATGGTGTCATAGACTGCGCTGTCGCCATGGGGA
>JAOZRT010000558.1 GCA_029940035.1 Desulfobacterales bacterium | reverse complement strand
TGGAGGGATATCCAGAAAATGGCGCTATCGCTATGATATTGGCTATTATTACAACCTATTATCTCTACTTTGCCATATTGTTTATGCAACCATAGGGTTAAGTGTAATAGATCAAATGTTCAACCAACTCTGTGATAAGAGAATAATATGTTCTGAGATCCTTTTGGGAATGTATTCCATCACCAAGGCAGGGTTCATTTCCATGACCAAGGGGTTTGCCAGGGAGTTGGCCGCCAAGAAAATCCGCGTCAACGCGCTGCTTCCCGGCTTGACCAAAACAGATTTATCCAAGGCGCTTTTTGAAATGGATGAGATCCGCCAGCACGTCATCGCTGAGATTCCCCTGCAGCGCCACGCCGAGCCGCATGAAATGGCCGGGGCCGTGCTCTACCTGGTTTCGGATGCAGCCTCCTTCACCACGGGAATCTGCCTCACCTGTGACGGCGGCTATCTGGCGTGATCCGGGACAACGGGTTCATTTCCAAAGACTTGCTGCGATATGTCAGACTTATCACCGGTTTTGCGGAAGGCCGATCTTTTGCGATTGTAATTGCATACCGCCGATAATACCTGTGGGCTGAAATATAAGTGTGAAGATTTATCAGATTATGTCAACTGTTTGGAGGTCATTTAGCGTTGAAAATTCTGTTAATCTGGTGAGAATCGCTGGTCTTGATGTAATCTTCGATTTTCGGCTAAGGTCAATTACCGAAGGTTTCATTTTAAACTGCTTCTGCATGCAATTTTAAGCCAAGCGCCATAATAACTTTAAGAATCGTATCAAAATTAGGATTTCGTTCTCCTGAAAGTGCTTTATAAAGGCTTTCGCGAGAAAGGCCAGCATCTCGAGCTACTTGAGTCATACCCTTCGCACGAGCGATATCGCCCAATGCTTTAGCAATGAATGCTGCATCCCCATTAGCCTCTTCAAAACAGGCTTCAAGGTAAGCCGCCATTTCATCTGGAGTTCGAAGATGCTCGGCAACGTCGTATCGAGTAGTGATAGTTTTAGTCATTGTAAACTCCTACAGATTTTCAGCCAGGCGCAAGGCGGTTTTTATGTCCTTTGATTGAGTGCGCTTATCTCCACCAGCTAATAGAATTACCACTTGTCGCCCATGCTTTTTGTAATACACCCGATAACCGGGTCCATAATCAATTCGCAATTCTGAAACACCTCCTCCAGCGGGCTTAACATCTCCAGGATTACCTGCCACCAATCGTTCTATCCGAACTATAATCCGAGCTCTTGCACGAATATCCTTTAGCGCATCAAGCCATTTAGCGAAAACTTCAGTTTTGCGAACTTCAATCATAATTTATTGTAGCCATATGGCTACACTCTGTCAACTATTATCCGTTATTTGTTCAGATTATAAGCTTACAAATGAAAGTATCAATGTTGTGGGAGGCAGTATCTATAAAGATTTCATCAAATTCAAAGATTACATGATATTAGATGTTTTGATTGAGCCCGAAGCAAAGGCAAACGTTTAGAAAGATTTCTAATCTTCGCCTGATTGGACACTAATTCGGCAGAGAACATTGGGGTTGCTTTAGACGTATTTCAATTTACCCCAACGTTCCCGCAGGGTAAACAACATGGCAAAATAAACGCCATCCTTGTAATTCACCTAGAGGAATATCCAGACAATGGTTTCATTTATACAATATTGGTCATAATGAACAATTCATTATATATACTTTGCCAGGTTGTTTATGCAACTATGGGGT
>JAOZRT010000263.1 GCA_029940035.1 Desulfobacterales bacterium | reverse complement strand
CTGGTCTCTGGCTCTCCGTCCTCTGGTCTTCTGTAGTTCCGCGGCGAAGCCGCACAGAAATAAAATGATGGGTGCTTAACTGTGGTTAAGCACCCATCATTTTATTTCCGCCATCCTTCGAGAGTAAGGGCGGACGATTCCAGGGTGGCGTAGCGCCGTGTGCAGGATACGGTCTCGGCCAGGATGACCTGTATGCGCCTTAGAATGCTGCAGGACTTGGCACAGCCGGGAAGTTCACGCCTGTGGTCGCACCCGTGGCAAGGGCTTTTGACCATGTGGCCGATTTCAAAATCAAGTTTTTTGTACACGACGCTCTTCATGCCATGTCCTGTTTCTTACAAGTAAATTTATAGTAGTCAAACATCTTGGAAAGGGTTTTAACCGCTCTTTCCGGTGTGGTGTAGAACACACCTTTGAAATCCCTGTCTTTTGACATGTATATGGTACGATCTTTTTCGTCTGTCAACAGGGATACGCCAATAACCGGTTTCTGGTACTGTTCCATCAGATCGACAACCTGATCCACGTATATTTTTTCACTGTCAACCACAGCTGTTTTCAGGGATTCGAGGAATTCAGTATCGTAATCAGGATCAGCAACCATTACAGCATCGAAGTACTGGCATGCCAAGTGTTTGCGGCCCATGATGCCCAGGTTGATCACTGCATCGCATCCGTCCCATTTGAGCAGGGTCTCGATGATGTTGATTGGCAGGGCATTGTCAGGCTCACCCACCAGGTCAATGGGATTGGAGCGGCTCCAGTAAGGCGGCAGCCTTTGGTCGATTTTCCGGATAATGTCCTCGGAAAGGTCAGGCACCTCAAGGCCGTAGGCATTGCAGAGATCAGCCGTGACGACCCCCCAGCCGCCACCCAGGGTCATGATGGCGGTACGGTTGCCCTGGGGCAGGGGCAGGGATGAAAAAGCCGCTGCAAGATCCAGAAGATCCATGGAGTGTTCCACTTTGACAATGCCGGCCTGGCGGCAGACGGCGTTGAAGATCCGGCTGTCCGTGCTCAATGCACCGGTATGGCTGGAGGCGGCTTTGGTGCCAGCCTTGCTCTGGCCACCTTTCATGAGAACAATGGGTTTTTTGCAGCCCACGCGGCGGGCGCTTTCAAAAAACCGGCGACCGTCCTTGACACTTTCGATATACAGCAGGACCGTTTTGGTGAGGGGATCTTCTTCCAGGGTTTCCAACAGGTCCTCGATGGTGGTCATGGCCTCGTTGCCGGAACCGCAAAAACCACGGATACCGATGCCCTGCTGCTCGGCAAATGCCAGGAACTGGGTACCCATGTTGCCAGATTGGGATACCAGGGTTGTGGTCCCGGGACGCGGTTTCACCGGCAAACTGGTGCAGTTCAGCTGCGCATGCGGGTTGCAGATGCCCATGGTATTGGGGCCCAGAATTTGAATGCCGGCTTGCCGGGCAGCCTGGACAAGCTTTTTCTCCAGGTCTTTGCCGCTCTGGTCGGTTTCCCCGAATCCGGAGGTGATCAGCAGCACACTGGTAATGCCCTTGGCCTGGAGATCCGGCAGCAGGTCAATGACGCCGGCCGCCGGGATGGTGACAACCGCCAGGTCAATATCCGCGTCGATATCTGTTACTGATTTGTATACCTCCCGGCCGGCGATGGGAACGCCTGCTGCATTGACCAGGTAGATATCACCCTGAAAGCCGCTGCTGATGGTGTTGGCCAGCAGAATGTGGCCCCATTTGCCCAGTTTTGCGGAGGCGCCCACAAAGGCAATGGAGCGGGGATAGAAAATAGGGCGCAGCAGTTCAGGGCCTACAGAAGATTTCAAGGCTAATGGTTTTGTTTCATCACCCAGCATTACCAGACCGTCCACGGCCACAATACTGCCGTCTTTTCCGGTGACGAGTGGATTAATGTCTATTTCTGCGACCCGGGGGTGCTCCATGGCCAGGCAAGACAGGCCCATCAGGGTTGTGATCAACATCTGGCGGTCAACGCTCTTTTCACCCCTGAGATCACCCAACAGCGCCTGGACTTTTATTTCGCCCAGCATGGCTTCTGCATCATGGTTGGTTAGCGGCGCCAAACGAAAAGACACATCTGACAGCGCTTCGGTAAATATACCGCCAACGCCGAACATGATCACAGGGCCGAACTGGGGATCCCGGAACATGCCGGCCACCCATTCCCTTTTGCCTTCCACAAAGGGCTGCACAAGGAAGCCCTCGAGATCCGGGCCGGCTTGATTGGAAATATTTTCCGTGGCTTCCAGTACCTCGGATTTGCTTTGCAATTTGAGGTGCACCAGGCCCATTTCGGTCTTGTGCAGCAGCCGGCTGCCCAGGCCTTTTAGAACTATGGGAAAACCCATCTGCACAGCAGCTTCTGCGGCCTCCTCGGGCGTATGGGCAACACATTCGTTTACCACGGGTATACCGTAGGTTGCGAGCAGGCGTTTGGAATCGTATTCCGAAAGAGATGCTTGGTCTTTTTCAAGGGCCATCCCCAGTATTTTTTCAATATGTTGTGTCACTTTGCCTCACTGTTTTTTGGTCGGACAGATTCTATTTTGTTTAAAAATACAAGGTTATAATATGTGATATAGTTTAAAAATACAAGGTGATAAAAGGGTCTATTCTTCTCCGGTTGGTCCGGTTTAGGGCATTTGACCATTCGAAAAAATGACTAATTACCAATATCCAATCCGACAACTCGTCATCCCAGACAAGCCCGACGATCTGGCAAGGTCTTTGACAAATCGTGGGACTTGAGCCGGGATCCAGAAGAGGCTGTCCCGCTACCCGCTCTGGCAGGGTTGAAACCCTGCGCTACATTGCAGGGCCCTAATACTTGATTCAATAACGAATTTCCAACGCCCAAGTTGAGGCTTGTAGGCCAGGGCTTTAGCCCTGAAAAGGTTACGTAAAATCGGGCAAGTTGAACAATTCAGTAAAGCACAACAAGGTAGCGGTGGCAATATCAGAATAGCCACAAAGACACCAAGGCTCAATACCACAGAGGACGGAGGACGGAAGACAGAGAACGGATGGTGGTCGGTGGGCAAAGGTTCTGCAGGGCGGAGGCCCTGATCTACATGCCCATACATCGAATTTACAATGTAGCGCAGGGATTTATCCCTGCTGGAAAGCAACAGGGTGCTTTAACCGAAACCCAATGCCTGCGAATTAAGAACTCTAAAATAACAACTATTAATAAGGACTTGACCGAAACGGAAGCCGCGTTATGTAAAATTGCTTCCAGCAATTTTACTACCAGCTGTTGGGAAAGCCTGGGGGATAGATATAGTTAAAGCGTATTTCAAGACTTTTCAGAGTGATATCCTGGGTGGCGCCACCGGTAGCCTGGGTAAAGCCGAAGAGGATGTCTTTCAGGTCGTCGTGAATTGTTTGATCCAACTCGAGCGGGTTTCCATTGCCGATGGTCAATTTGATCTGGGGATCTGTACCGGTATAGGTGGCGCGGACGTCTTTGTAGTTGGCATTAAGACCTGTGCAGTCAGCGTCAACACTTTCGACCCAGGCCTTGATCTGGTAATCGTAATTTCCGTCGCCGCTGGCAATTAAAGGTCGAATAACTTCCAGACGAACGCCGTAACAATTACCGTCTTCCATCCAGTTGTAGGTGCCCACTTTGGCCACCTGGTAATAGCCGTCATCTCCTGCATTTAACGAAAAGCGATCGGTGTTCAGGGAATTCATGGGCTGGGTGGTGCCGCTGCCGGCACCGTGGCGGTTGTCGTCACGGGTGGCGATGTCGCTGCTGCAGTCGAAGGCAGCAGGGACTTCATCTGACCAACTCGTAGTGCCTATTGTTACTGCAGCCGGTACTGCTGCGGCTGCGTTGGCCAGATCACTCTCCAGTGGAAAGTAGGCCTGCAGTCCTGATTCAGATCCGTCAAGACGGGTATCGTAATCACTCTGAATCTGAGCCAGGGTTCGTTCCACATTAAAGTACCTGAGGTCGGAACCTTTTCCGTTGACGATATAATTTTTTGTTAAGCTGCCACCGCTCGAGTTCATGAAAAGGTTTTCAGTAATACCGACAGTTGAAATACCACCCCCCCAATAGTCCGGGTGGGTTGGGATCGAAGAGGACTGTATGATAAGGCCGGGGGTATTGCCTTCATCACCTGCGTAAAAACTCAAGGTATTGGTGGATTCATCCCAGGCAATAGCCAGGAAATACCACTTGTCAGCCACTGTAAACGGGTGATTTGACACTGTCAGCGAGTCATTGCCACCCCAGTCCAGGACAAGGTTGCTGCCCCCGCCGATGCTGAAACGCATTTCCATATTGGCATTCTGCCCCCACATGCGGTCTCCGTAATTGGTGTTGTTTCCATATCGGATCGTGTCCCTTTTGAACCAGAAACTGATGGTGCCTTGCGATGAACTCCAATCCTCAGGATCACCATCGCTGACTATTCCCTCTGCCGATCCAACGCGTAAAAACCCACCGCCATCGGCAAGGTAGCTTGTTGATGAAATGGCATGGAACGATCCCGGCATCTCAGCGGCAGATCCAGCCCCCCAGTAATCAAGGGCGATGTGGTTTGCTCCTTCAGGATAGTTGGCGGAATCGACATCATCTACACGGCTGTTGGAACCGCAGATGCTGCCGGCGCCCGGGTTGGGGTAGGTGTCCAGTTCCAGGGCGATTTTAGGGGGTTCAAGGCCTGTTTGGTCACCTGCCGGCAGACCAGGGCCTGCATATCCCAGATACTCTCCCAGAGGCCCGCCGGTATCATATTTGTCGTTGCGGTATTCAGCCCCGTCCCAGACACCACTGATAATGGCAAAGGTGAAACCATCCCCATATAGGGTACTGTCAACAGAGTCATCCTGTAGATTGGAGATGAATTCAAAGTAAGCCCGGAACCCCTTGCCCAGGTTGCACCGGCCGTCAATGCAGTTGGCCGTATCCGAGTCACCGCCGTACCAGACAGATCCATAGCCGTCATTAAGCCCGCCCCCTAAATTGATCTCCCTGGCTGTTTCATCCACCTCGATGGGGTCATTTCCTCCGGGGGAATTCATGGGCAAACCTAGATCTGGATTGAAATCTTCGATGTCATCTTCAAAGGAAATGCTCTCACGGCCGATGTTGAACCCGCCGTCCAGGCCCACGTCGCTGTAAGTCACCACGGTTTTCTGGCCGGCAAAGTTTCCCTGACCCAACGTTGTGAAGGCTACCGTTGCCAGGTTCTTACCGAAAAAGATTTCCGAGGTGCTGTCAATGGTGAACGGAAACAAAGACGGATTGGCAGGATCCTGGGAACGGATGCCGTTCAGCTGGATGTTTCCACCGCTAGTCACCTTCTCGCGGTAGGTGTAGTCCATGCGATCGTTGTCTTCGTTGTGGATGCGAAAGGAGCCTTTGCCGCTCGGGATAAACTGGGCCACCCGATTGGTGGACACCAACAGCAGGGTGCCATCCTGGTTGATGCTCTGAGAAGACGTGGCATTGTCTTTGTAGCCCAGGAAAATCTCCTCGTCAGGATCTATGTCATAGGGAAATTTATCTGAACCAAGGGAAAAGGTGATGATATTGCCGACCCTGGAAGAGGCAGTGATGTCCGCCCGGCGCGTTTTACCCTGGAGTTTAAGCCGGCCGCTGCCGGGGATGGTGACAATGGAGGAACCCGGGTCTTCAATATCGGTAATGGGAATGCCGCCGGGCATCCTGAGGCTGATGGTGTTGTTGCCACTGGTGTAGGCGCTGTTCACATAGAACCAGTAAGGGTAGAGACGGAGATCGATCTGGCTGTTGTCCGGCAGGGTGAGGGTTTCATTGTGCAGGCTTTCCAGGGTCGTGTTCTTGTTGGCTTCTGCCGCCTGGTTGTATTCAGCCGCCAGGATGCGGACCCCGGATTCGGCAATGTAGTGCGCCCGGGTGGCATTCTGGGCGTTCATCTGGGTGTAGATGGAGGTAAACGTCAGGGAATAGATGGCCGAGCCCACCAGGCCGATGATGATAAGCACAAACACCACGGTGAGCAGGACCGCGCCCTGAGAATCGATAGGTCTTATCAACGATTTTCTTTTATCTTTTAACAATCGAAGCATCATATTTATCTTTGTGACGATTGAATACCCAAATGCTGTCATTCCCGCGAAGGCGGGAATCCAGAGGTTTACTGGATGCCGGATCAAGTCCGGCATGACGGGTTTAGCATTTTGTTGCCAAGCTGATTATAGCGGCGTAGCCGCGTTACACAATAACGCGAAGCGGTATTGTTAAAGCATCCGCGGGGCCACCCGCAACCGGTTGGCCCTGGGGTTTATGCTTGTTTGTAAAACCGTGCTGTTGTCATCGAATTTCAAGGTGATGTCGATGGTATAAAGCAGGG
>JAOZRT010000262.1 GCA_029940035.1 Desulfobacterales bacterium | reverse complement strand
TCTCGGTTCGGGAGGTCACCACCCTTTTTGTGATAAACAATGTGCTGACCTATTTCCTATATCCTCTAATCGGCAGGAGTATCATCAGATTCGGTGAAAGAAAGGTGCTGTCCCTGGAATATGCCAGCCTGATCTTTATTTTCCTGGCATATGCGTCGGTACACTCAAAGACGATGATTGCGTTTCTATACATTCTCGATCAGATTTTTTACAATTTTCACATCGCCATCCAGACCTATTTCCAAAAGATCGCCGACTCCGGAGATATCGCATCCAGCATCTCGGTGAGCTTTACAATAAACCATATTGCCGCTGTTGTTCTTCCCGCCATAGGCGGTGTTATGTGGATGATCGACTATCGTATTCCATTTGTGTGTGGTGCTGTCTTCAGTCTGGTCTCCTTGATGGCCGTGCAGAAAATTAAAAACGTATGAAGTAGGGAAGCTTGGCTCAATCAGAACATTTTTCGATCTGAACCAGACATGTATTGCTTGGAAAGGCAGATCGTTGGTTTTTGTGTTTTGCAGCTCGAAACTAAACTGAAAATCCCCCTAACTTCGTTTCCAGGTACTCGGCAATGCCTTCACGGCCGCCCTCCCGGCCGAGACCGCTTTCCTTCATGCCGCCAAAGGGGGCTGCTGCTGCCGTGGGGTTGATGTCGTTGATACCCACGATGCCGAACCGCAGGGCCTCGAACATACGCATGGCCCGCGAGATATCGCGTGTATAGACATAGGATGCCAGCCCGTAAACTGTGTCGTTGGCCATCTCGATGACGTCTTCTTCACTTTCAAAGGCCAGCACCGGCGCTACCGGCCCGAAGGTTTCCTCCCGGTAGATCAGCATGTCCGGCGTGACTTTGTTCAGAATGGTCGGGGCGTAGAAATAGCCTTTGTCCAGGCCGTTTTCAATGAGGCGTTTCCCGCCAATGACGAGTTAGGCGCCTTTTTCCAGAGCATCCTCCACCTGCCGCTCGACTTTTTCCAGGGCTTCGGGCCCCACCAGGGGGCCGGTATGGTCTCGCCATACACCCTTTTGGCCTCTTCGGCAAACCAAAGCAGAAAGTCGGCCCCGTATTGAACTTCATTTCTGGCCGCCTTGAGGGGCTTGCCCTGTTCTTCGGTCATGGTTCGGGCAAGGTGCTCCTTGTGCTCCACCATGATCCGGTAAGCATCGTACATATAACGGGATCTTTGGTAGGCGGTGGTCCTGGACCAGGATTGAAAAGCCGTGTGGGCTGCCTCGATGGCTGTGTTGGTATCCTCTCCGTTGCCGTCCGCAACTTCGCCTATCTTCTCTCCGGTGGCTGGGTTGAAAACAGGAAATGTCTTTTCCTTCTGGACTATCCATTCTCCGTTAATGTACATGCGGGCGTCTCCTCCATTAGAAACAGACAGACATTTTTCCGTGAAAAATTACCGTCTTGGATATGTGGATAATTATTAACGTTCCAGCTGATAACTATTTCTAATGTATATTAATATTTTATTATCACTCCTTGGTAAGTTTTCTTTTAGCACTTATCGGATTTCTAACACAAACTCAAGCAGTCGCGAACACTATCAATAAACCCTAAAGGGCATAAAATTTACATTGTTGGTCGATAGTATACCCCATAGGGTATAAATGACTATATTTTCCTTGATTTTATACCCGAAAAGGTATATGGAAAGACATATTTTATCAATGTATACCCTTAAAGGTATAATTATGACAAAAAAACTGGTTCTATTTGTAAAAAATCGCCGCAAACAACTGGGCATGACCCAGGTTGATCTGGCTGAACGGGCCGGTGTGGGCTTGCGGTTTGTGCGTGATCTTGAACAGGGCAAGCAGACACTTCGACTTGACAAGGTAAACCAGGTGCTGGCGTTGTTTGGCCATGTGCTGGTGCCGATTCAGATGGAAAAGGAGTAGCACATGGCCGGTAAGGCCATTGTATACTGGCGTGACCAAAGAGCAGGTATGCTATCCGAGCAGGATGATGGATACGTGTTTCAATACGCCGGGTCTTATGTCAGAAAAGCAGACTCCCAGGCAATCAGCTTTACGCTGCCGTTGCGCACAGAGCCGTTCTACAGCAAGACCATGTTTCCATTTTTTGACGGGTTGATTCCCGAGGGTTGGTTGCTCGACGTTGCTGTGGAAACATGGAAGCTCGATCCACGCGATCGTATGGGGCTGTTGATGACCTGCTGCAGAGATTGTATTGGGGCTGTCTCGATCATTCCTGATGAGGAAGAGGTACAATTATTAAAAAGTACTCTTCAAACCCCCTGTTTGACTGCATCCGCTTTTTTGACTTGGTGCTGTTTTCTTTTTTAACCGGCAATGCAGATATGCACTTGAAAAACTTTTCCGTAATTTATCCCGTGGATGGCATGGTGAAGCTCTCGCCAGCCTATGACTTGTTGGCCACCCGTTTGCTGATACCTGAAAAGGATGACCCTGAAGAGATGGCCTTGACAATAAATGGGAGAAAAAGAAGACTTGATAAAATGGATTTTCTCAGTCTGGCGGAGAATTTGGGCTTGAATGAGAAACAGGTTGTGAATGTCTTCATGCGTTTTTCGAAAGCCCTGCATGAGGCGCACGCTGCCATCGGGCACGGCTTTCTGCCGGGAGACAAGGCAGAAATTTATCGACTGCTTCTAGCAGACAGGGCCCAACGGCTAGGTCTGTAACGCGATACCCTATCAACTCCTTTCAACGATCATCTCGGCAAATCGTTCCAGCACCTGCCGGCTGTAGGGTGTTTCCTCGACCTGTTGCAGCAGGCGGCCTGCATCCTGGCCCTCGGAAACCAGATAGTCTTTAAACGCACGAATATAGGTCCGCATGATATCGGCATCGAACTCCGGGTGGAACTGGATGCCCCACGCGCAGTCGCCGATGGCAAAGGCATGATGGGGTTCCCACGCGTTGGCGGCCAGCAGAACCGCATCCGGCGGAAGGGTGATCACTGACTGCGTATGACTGGCATGCGCCTGAAGGGTCTGGGGCAGCTTTTGCATGAGGGCATCATGATTTGCCGCTGATTCGAGCCGTATTTCCACGGTGCCCATTTCCATGCCCTGCGGAAGGTTGTCCGCGCGGCCGCCCATGGCGTCTGCCAGCAGTTGGTGACCGTAACACACCCCGAGCAGCGGCACATTGGAGTCAACAGCCTGGGGAAGCCATGCCGCTGTTGTACGGCTCCAGTCCTCCTGGTCGGTCACCATGGCGTGGGAGCCCGTCAGCAGGATGCCGGCATAGTCCACCGGCTGCGGCAGCGTCGAACCCGCGCGGGGGTCGATCACGCGGGTAGTAAGGCCGGCCGCGTGCAGTGGTTCCATAAACCAATCTTCGAAATCCCCTTTTCGGTCTGCCAGATCAGGAAGCGTATCGCCAAGTTTAATAATCAGTACAGGTTTCATGGTTTGCGTTTCCGACATATTTTTCTCAATAGTGACAAAGTCGCGTTTTCTAAAATCGGGTATTGATTTTAGTCGAATAACTTCATCTGCTTGTCATCCCGGGGAAGGGGGATATTTTCCTTGGATGTTTTTTTTATTTCCGCCAAAAGGGCGTGGCGCTTTTGATGCTCTTCTTCCTGTTTGCGCCGGTATTCCAGTATGCCCAGCGCCGGATTCTCCTGCTTTTCCTCCTTTTCGGCTGGTTTGTCGGCTTTGGGGGGGGGAAGGACAAAGCCGTCAACCGTCGCGACAAAGGTAACGGCATCCACGATTTCCTGGCGGCAGTACCCCTTTGTGCCTGGTTCGACTACACATATTTTCTGAATCTGGGAGGCCCGGTTGCTCACGGTAGATTTGCTGGTCTTGAAATGGGCGCAAATGAGTGCCGGGGTCAGTACGAGTTCGTTGCCGGCGTCGAACAGAAGGTTCAGCCGCGCAATAGCATGGACAATGGATGCCGCCCATATGGTTTTTTGCCCGCGCAATATATCCAGATCGGGTGTGATCGAGATCTTGTCGCAGAGGTTGAAGGCAAAAGTGATGTATTCGCGGGTGAGGTGCCGTTCGCCGAATTCCTCGATCAGTTTTTTGATGGAATCGATCCGCACAGTATATGCGATGGCGTCATACGCTTTTGCCGCATCTTTCCTGTTGAAGCCGCTGGCTTTATCCCCCTTTTGGCCGTTGAAATCGTCGGGTGCTCTATGGCCGTCGCCGGAAAACGTGTCATTCTTTTGGCCGGTCATGGTTACCTCATCTAAACCTAAAATGAGCGGTTCAAATTTTAAGATTATTTTATTTATAAATATTCATGATCTTCAGTAAAATGTACATGTGAATAATCTGGCGATGGTAATTGTTTTTTTGCTGCATTGTGCGCGTCAGGGCATGAAAATTTCGGCATAGGGTTCCAAATATTCCAGGCTTTGCAGCAGGTCCTCTTTTTCATGCGGTTCCAGTGTGATAACAGGCAGATTTTGCTTTTTTGACCTTATGTAACGCCAGACAGGCTCGAAGTCGATGCTGCCCAAGCCCATACCCAAGTGCTGGTCAAAGGTCCTGTCATTGTCATGCAGATGAAACTGCCCGATGAAACCACCTAGGCTGTCCAGCCACATTTCCGGAAAGGATTGGCCAAAGGACCACAGGTGTCCGACATCCAGACAGAGGCCGACGTTTTCAGATTCAAGTCCTTCCAACAAAACTCGCACGTCTTGCGGATCCTTTTCGTATACATTTTCAAGCATCAGGCGCACACCTTGTGCATTGAGTTCCCGGGCAAACCAGGACCATGTGTCCAGGCTGTTTTGGATCCATTCTTCCTTGAAAAAGCTATATCGTTTGGCATCGTATCCCGCATGACAGACCACGGTAACCGGCTCAAAGACCGGGATGAGGTCGAGGATCTGACCCAGGCGCTGGTGGGTAACGTCTCTGATGCGGGGATCCTTGGACCCTGCCGACAGATCGATAAAGGGGCCATGCAGGGTAATGCGCGGACCATATACAGAAAGGGCATCGGCAATATTTTCAAAATCAGACCTTGCAAAGTTCTCCAGGGCATCGGCATCCATACCGATTTCAGGGTTGATTCTGTTAGTGACAAACATGTCGAGATAGGATTCGACAAGCATCCGAAAGGGGATGTTGACCTGTACGGAGTCGAGTGTTTTTCTATGACGGTCTGCTATTTTCACGTTTGATCCCAACAAGTTCTGGCCCTGACCAGCTCCAGCCGGTCCTCCTCGCGCACGATGCTGTGGGAGAACCGGGTCCCGGACGGGTTGTCTTTCCGGCACATGGAAATAATCCGGTCTCCTTTGAAAGCTTCGCCCAGGTAATTGAGTTCGAGCTCCTTCAGGGTGAGTCCTTTGCGGCCGAAACCAGGTATGCTTTCCAGCAGCCACTCAATGTAGCTGACATTGTTAACGTGCTGATTGATGTCCAGGTCATGGTAGCGCACGAAAAAGCGATTTTCAACATCAGGCGCATCGATCCTGGGCAGTTTGTTCAGTGAATGGTCAAAGGCACGCATGCCTTCAACGGAATTGATCTGTTCGGCAAAGGATGTGGGCCGCACCGGCCGCCGTTTGTCGGCATCGATGACGATCCAGGCGCTGACGGCACTGCCGATGATGTGGTCGGCGCTGTCCCGGATTTCGAAATCCCTCAGGGCAAAGACGGTCTGAATGCCGGAGGGCCAGGTCCGGACACGGACCGGGTCTTGCCAGCCGGGAAAGGCATCCATCGTCAGCATCATACGGGAAAGGACCCAGGTGTAGTTTTTTTCCAGAAGCTGGTGCACTGAAACGCCCAGCCGCAAGGCATGGTTGCTGGCCGCGTCCTGCAACAGGTTAAAGATGGATGGGATGGAAAGCCGGCCGCCGGCATCGATTTCATACGAGCGGATGCCGTAATCCTGTTCCAGTATGTTCAGTTCGGATGTGTTCTGCTTTTTATTCAACTGGGGTTCTCCTCCTCACGTTCCATGACCACATGCGCCTTGATTTCATTGAGGACAAAATAGCGTTTCAGCGCGTTGGCAATCTCCTGTTGAGTGGGTTTTTGGCCTGTGGTTTCCATGATGAAGTTCTCAACGTCTTCCAGGGCTCCCAGGAGGCAACCTTCCAGTGTTCCAAATTCAGACATGCCCGCTCCGTTTTAAACACCTTGCATGAAATTATAGCGTTTGGCAAAATAACGTTCCGAAACTAAATTTGCCGTGGAAAATCTGTTGAATAACGGTTGTCATGTGTTTAGATAATTTGACTTCTTCGAAAAAACAGTTCTTATGGAAAACCAAATTTGTATCGGAACAGACGTATGACAACCCGTATAGAGTGTATAATAAAGGACCCTGCTTTTCGTCAATGACCAATTGATCGTGGGGCCAACAACAAATTAAC
>JAOZRT010000261.1:2302-6361 GCA_029940035.1 Desulfobacterales bacterium | reverse complement strand
TCGAGCGGGTTTCGACAACCTGGACGTTGAACTCACACAAGTGGCCATGGATAGGCAATCAAAGCCAATGGTTTCTCTGGCCACTTTCGATTTGGACTTGACCGGCATAGCAGTGGACCAACCGCCGGGCTTTGACACCCGCAAGCTTTTCAGTCTGGAGCGTTTTAAGGTTGTTTCCCATATACCGGACTCGCCGTCAAAGGAGCTGTTGATTAAACAGGTCCTGCTAGAGGGCCTGTCTTCATATATAACCATGCGGTCAGACGGGGTGACCAATATCGGGGCACTCAATGAAGCGCTGCTTGGCTCAAGAAAACAAGCAGGCCTGGGCAAAGGGGATGCACCCATGTTGGAGGAGGCTGTCCCCCGGGAAAATATCCTGCCGACGATTTTGTTCGAGCAAATATTTTTGGACGGCGGTCCGGTAACCTACCGGGACGAAGTCTTTGCCGGAGAGCCGCTTGAAGCCTCTCTGAGCAACATTCAAATGGAAGTAAACAATCTGCGCTTCTTCTCAGACATGGCCAACGCCGATCCGGCATCGGCCTCATTGTCATTCGAATTCGACCAGCCTGGAAACCTGCCGACAGCCTATTTTGGTACACTGGCAAACGTGGGTCCTGTGGGCAACGGGGCTCCAATGGTCAACGGCCAGGCCCGCCTGGTCGGATTAAAGCTGGATACGCTGGGGTCTTTGGTGCCGCCGGCTACCCGTAAGGCCCTGGGTGCCACCGGGATAGACGCGGGCGTGGCATTGGCCCTGGATGGGGTTTCCATCAACCTGAAAGCAGGGGTGCTGACCGATCGTGATATTACTTACGAGGGCTTGTCAGTGCAGGGCCCGATCGATGCCCCGGTATTCAGCCCAGGACCGTTGCTGACCAGTGTTTTAAGCCGGGTCTCCGATGGCCTGGTCAATCTGGGCAAAAGTGGCCTCAAATCGAGCGCCGATATTGCGGAAGGGGTTGTGGGGGCATCCAAAGAGCTCGGCTCCGGGGCCGCCAAGGTCGTGAAAAATCTAGGCGAAAGCCTGTTTGGAGCCGTTGCCGGTACGATCATGCTGGACAAAAAAAGGGTAAAAGATGGAATATCCGGCACTACCAAAGGCACGGTGGATCTCACCACGGATTCCGTAAAGGGGTCCGGCAAAGCTGCGGGCGGTAGTCTGAAGAGCTCGGCTTCCGAATTGAAAGGCGAGGAACGGGTCAGGGCCTGGGAGCAGGAGATTCCCACCCGGTACCAGACATCCATGCAGCACGCTCAAACTGTCCTGGCGGAGATGCCCTATCCCCCGGTCACTGAATAAACCCTATGGTTGCATAATATTCGGGTTTCGAGGTTCAGGTTTCGGGTGTCGAGTTGCTGCAAGCTATCAGCAAAATGTTCATAATTCGATGTTGGACGTCGGATGTTCGATGTTAATCCTGTCCTTCGACCCTGCGGGTAATCGTATTGATGGATCTTTATAGCTGGCTCTCGGGAGCGATTTTCATGAACCAGGCTTTGAAACGACGCCACCTGCTTGTCAATGGCTCCTTGGTTTCTATTACTTCCTGATTGTCGATGGTACAGTGCCATTCAAGGTCGCCGTTTTCATTGACAAGGACCCTGTAAGCACTGGTTCTCAGACCCTCTCCGTTGTTTTTTAGCAGGCTTCCAACCAGGGTTTCAGAGTCTATCAAAAGGCCCATTTCCGCGTTGAGTTCAATGGAACGCGGGTCAAGATTCATGGATCCGACAAATAATTTTCTCCGGTCGATAAAAAATGCCTTGGTGTGCAGGGTCAAGTTTTCCGGACCGTCTGCACTGTAACTCAATTCGCGGGCAGCATTGGCACGAATTTCGTACAGTTCGGCACCGGCCTGAATGACGTCCCGGCGATAGCGCGCGTACCCGGCATGCACCGGCACGTGATTGTTGGAAGCCAGCGAATTCGTCAAAATAACGACACGCACGCCATTGTTAACTAGATCACGGATTATCTGCACGCCGGCCTCACCAGGTACATAATACGGGGAAATAAATACAGCTTCCTTTTCTGCCTTTTGAAGGACTTCTCCCAAATCCCTTACCAAACGCATATGCGTTTCATTGACCTCGTTAATCAGCTTGTCAGGACTGTCGGCAAGAATACGTGCCGGGGCGGCAAATAAAGACTGCCGATCATCGATAATGTCTTTAAGGAGCGAGTTGGTGAATGCTTTTTTAAAAACAGTGTCATAAATTTCGTCTAATTCTTCTGCGATTTCCTCTCTGACTGTTTCCAGGTCATCGCTTTGTCGGGCCTTGATAAAGTGTTCGATGGGTACGGCGCGGGAATGGTTCCAATATTCATCAAAGGAATTGGAAATTTCGGTTACGATGGGGCCCACGGCTAATATATCGAAATCGATAAAAACAGTATCTGCTTTAAGCTCAAAGTACTCATCCGCAATATTGCGGCCACCGACGATACTAATGGCGTTGTCCGCTGTAAATGATTTGTTATGCATGCGCCGGTTGGCCTGCTTAAAGTGCCTGATAAAGTTGAATGCATGTATTCCGCTGCGTGAGATGGGATTGAAAATTCGTATTTCAATATTGGGGTGCTGGTTGATCAGTAGAAAACTGTCATCCGGCACGGTCGTAAAAATATCATCCAGCAGGAAACGGACGCGGACACCGCGATCGGCTGCTTTGAGCAGGGCGTTGGCTATCACGGCGCCGGCTGTGTCGTTTTTCATTAAAAAATACTGCAGGTCGAGACTTTTTTCCGCCCGTTCTGCCAGCCGAAGTCTCATTCCCAAAGCATCCATACCCTCATTCAGAGGATAGAAACCAGACAGCCCTTCAGACGCTTCGACCTCAAGGGCAGCGTATTCACCCAAGGCTGTGTTTTCCGGGTTGGGAATCGCCTGACTATAGGATTTGGGCTGATCAAAAGATACAGCTGCACAACCGGTTAGAAGCACGGCCAAAACCAATACAGCCAATAGTCTGAATCGCATAAACTTCGTCATTGGAAGCCCTCCGGCTTTTGCAATGTTGGGAATAAGGCATTGCGTTAACCCATCGATATCATCACAGCGCGATTGCTGGTCATTTGGTTATGCCCCTGAAACGGCTCAGTTCCTGAGCCAGCCATTCAGCCGTGGCAATTTTTTGCCTGTCACATATTACCTGGTAAGGCCGGCTGCTGATGCTGCTTTTGGTGGCCGCATATTGGATGAAATCCTCTGTGGTTTTTATGCGACCTTTGATGTGGGTATATTTTAAAAGTCGTGGCCCGATACCTCCGCCAGCTTGAAGACAACTGTGAGCGGATTATGGTCCGAGGTGACCACACTGATGGTGGTTGCATTTTTCGTCTCCAGTCCCCGGTAGAAAATGTGGTCAACATATTGACCGAAAAATATAGATTTGAGATTTTCTTTGAACGCGACCGAGGTAAGGTTAAGGCGTTTTGCCATTGCATTCACACGGGACATCCGATTCTTGTTCCAGGTGTTAAAATCCCCGGACATGATCGTGGGGCCTTGATGCACTGCCAGTAGGTTTTCCAACCGGTCCCACTGCCTTTGAAATGCAGCATAGCCCATGCTAAAATTAATGGCGTGGATATTGGCAACAAGGAGTTCACGATGCTTGCCGGAAATGGGATAGCGGGTGATAAGGATGCTCTTGGGGATGCGGGTTATGGGCTCCTTATCCCGGAATGAACAGGTTAAGTTCGGGGCGACTTTCGAGGCTGTCAGTACACCGGCCTCGATCTTTTGATACGCGTAGGCCGTTGCCAGGTCCCACTGCAAATCTTCCTGTTGGAGTATTTTCTTGAAGTCATCCGACAGGAATGCCTCTTGAAGAACGAGAATGTCCGTGGTGCGGCATATTCTTTGAAAATCCTCTTCCCACCCTTCGGCTTTCTCTTTGTGAATGTTCCACGTCGCAAAACTGAAACCTTCTGCGTTCAATCCAAGCTCCGGGATCCCTAACAATGAGGTCTTATCCTGTGACCCTGGTTGTTCCAGGGAGGCCTGGTCGGGATTGATGATGGCACAGTCTATGGCCTGTCTATGGATC
>JAOZRT010000261.1:0-2202 GCA_029940035.1 Desulfobacterales bacterium | reverse complement strand
TTTTTGAGCATGACCGGTATTTTTGTCTTTTGACCCGGGCTGGGGTGCTGGAATTCAGCTGAATTGTTTGTAAAATTTCCATGGACGGTTGTGTATGTATTTTTCTATTTAATATCGGATGCTTTCAACCCCAGCTCAGCTTTAAGGCGGTCAAGCTCGAGGGCCAGCGTTTCAGCAAGTTCATTACCTTGGGCTGTTGGAAACAGGTTGTTCATTTCCCGAGGGTCGTTCTGGAGATCGTAGATCTCGTGATCTCGGCAGCATTCCCAGTCGATATATTTGTAGCGCTCGGTTCTCAAGGCTTTGTGCGGGGGAACCCGGCCGCCAAAGGGAAAGTCGCGAAACAACTCGTACACCCAGCCGCTTCTGCCGGGAGCGTTTTCATCCTTCAGAATATCTATGAAGCTTTCCCCCTGCATGGCGTCCGGAACCGGCAGTCCGGCCATTTCCAGCAGTGTGGGGGCCAGGTCAATGTTGAGCACCATCTGGCGGGCGCGCCGGCCGGGATCGGGTACCAGGTAGCCGGGGGCACGCACGATGTAGGGGATTCGGATGGACTCCTCGTAAGGATAGTGTTTGGCGTACATCCGGTGCTCGCCCCACATGTAGCCATTGTCACCGGCATAGACGATCACGGTGTTGTCCAGCATATTGTTCTGATCGAGAATCTCCAAGAGGCGCCCCACCTGCTCGTCGACCGCGGCAAGGCACGCATGGTAGCGTTTGTAAACAGCGTGCATGTTGCCCATGGTTCCTTCGAGCCAGTTGAGGCCTGTCCAGGTGTTGTATTTGTCCGATTCCGGCGCCAGGTGTCCCAAATCGGCATCTTTGTACCTGCCTTTCAAGTGGGCAGGGGGTTTCCAGTCGTGATGGACAGCCTTGTGGGACAGGTAGAGGCAGAAGGGAGTGTCCCGCTTTGTTTGTACGAAATCGATGGCATAGTCGGTCAGCTCTTCGGTGATGTATGCTTTCCGGTTGGGCGTCAGTTCGTGATTGACATAGATGGGGCAGTTAAAGTAATCGCCCTGGCCGTCCTTGCGGGTGAAGGAAACAAACAGGTCCACCCCGGGCAATATGGGCAGCCCCTTGCCGGGCATGTGCCATTTGCCGATAAAGGCCGTGTCATACCCGGCGCCCTTCAAATGCTGTAGAAAGGTGATGTTCTTTTCCGAATCCCAGCGGCTGAAGTTATTGCGCACACCGTGGGTGGATGCGTACTGGCCGGTGAGAAAGCTGGCGCGGCTCGGGCTGCACAGGGAGGTGGTGACAAAGGCGTTTTCAAACAAAATACCTTCACGGGCCAGGCGGTCCATGTGCGGGGTTTCCACAAAAGGGTGCCCCATGACCCCCAGGGCATTCCAGCGATGGTCATCGGTGAGAATGAAGACGATGTTGGGCTTTTTTTCGACGGCACAAACAGGAGATGTTGAAGCGGTGCCGAAAAAGATGCCGAAAAAAAGGAAACTTATCAATGCCGTCTTCATTGACAACATATTTGGGATGCGTGAAATCATCATATGGCTTTATGTATTATAGCGACGAAGTCGCGTTTCATAAAATCGTGGAACACGATTTTATTATCTGAAATATTGTGCATAGTGATGCACGACAATATAAACCCATTCCTGCCCTTTGATCAGGCCGTAGTACAACCCCACAAGCCCGCCGGCGAGCATCAGCAGCACCAATGGCTGAAAAACGGTCACCGGCTCTTGAATCTTGTATCTGTGTATGGCGCGGGATACGATTTCCGCCAGGGAGAACTCCACACAGGTAACGCACATAATGCCGAAGGTCCAGGGAAGGAAGAAGAAATAAATGCGTTCGATGCCGCTGAACTGGCAGGCGATTTCACGGTCGATCATCAGGATCCAGATCAGAGGGTTGGCAAAAGCGATGATCAGGCGCTCGATAAAATGCGCTCCTCTGAAGTAAGCCAGGGGCGGGCCGATGAAAGCAAAGAACCAGAGTGAAAAGAAGGTCAGCGGGCCGGCGGTTCCAATAACCATATCCCTCAAAATCCCCGGGGAAAGCATGCTGGCCGCATTGTAAACGAGGCTCGAGATCTGGCGGATGCCCACCACCAGGATCAGGGGAAGGATGAAGCGATGTACAAAGCTCTTTTGTTTCATTAATAATTAGCCATTAACAATTTCCAAGTGTCCTCTGAGGTTCTGCAGCTCTGGGGTTCTGGCCTCTTTG
>JAOZRT010000260.1 GCA_029940035.1 Desulfobacterales bacterium | reverse complement strand
GTCATTCCCGCGAAGGCGGGAATCCAGACCGTCACCCTGACTTTTTGAGAAACTATCCGCACCCTGGAACCTTTTATATGATGTGAAAACTTATTATCAGGACTTGACCGGTAAATACAAATTTCATGTTTTTCAATTTTTCCTATATTTGTGATACATTGTCGTATATTTATAATAAATAGTCATAGGCATTAGAACCATGTATTGGCACAAAAGGTGGTTAATAGCCCAAGGTATTGTGAAAGGGGAACAGTTCCTATATACGACTGCTTGTTTCTAATGAACAGGTGAAACCATGAATTCCGAGCATTCGATGACCAGACGAGAAAGTATAAAAAAACTGCTGTGTCTGTGGGGCGGCCTCTCCTTGGGCGGGGCTGTTGTATCGTCCTGGCCGGTCATCAAATCCGCACAAGCCGCTGTTGATGCACCTAAATTTCTGGTTGACGGCGTGGGCCGGACAGAAGGCTACTCTATCAAGGCACTGACCCGGAAAACCTTCGAAGCCGCGGGGGGCATGAGGAGTTTTGTTTCCAAAGGGGATGTGGTGGTCATCAAACCCAACATTTCCTGGGCGCGGGCACCGCATCTGGCGGCCACGACCAACCCCGAGGTGCTGGAGGCGGTGATAGAGCTCTGCCAGGAAGCCGGCGCTAAAAAGGTGAGGATTGTGGATCACACCATCCATGGAGCTAAACGCTGTTTTGCGGTTACCGGTGCTGGCATGGCCGCTAAAAATACCGGCGCTGATCTGGTGCACCCCCGTTCGTCGCTAATGCGCGACATGAAAATGGGCGGCAACCGCTTGGATGTGTGGCCCGTGTTCATGCCCGTGGTCGAGGCAGACACACTCATCAACCTGCCGGTGGCTAAGGTT
The DNA here is from genome assembly GCA_029940035.1 of Desulfobacterales bacterium. Taxonomy (GTDB): domain Bacteria; phylum Desulfobacterota; class Desulfobacteria; order Desulfobacterales; family B30-G6; genus JAJDNW01. The sequence continues at coordinate 5,491 of JAOZRT010000260.1, read as the reverse complement.
CACGGCTTGAGCGGCCTGACCCTGGGCATGAAAAACTGGATCGGCGCCGTGGGCGGACGCAGAAATGCCCTTCACCAGGACATTCACCAGACCATTGTCGACTTGGCCCACTATTTCAAACCCGATGTCACCCTGATAGACGCCACCCGGGTGATGGTGCACAATGGGCCCTCGGGCGGCAGCCTATCCGATGTGGTGGTTATGAACCGTCTCATCCTGAGTGACGATCCCGTGGCGGCAGACGCACGAGCCGCCAGGCTGTTCGATCTTGAACCGGATGGGGTCGGATTTATCAAAATCGGCCATCAACAGGGGCTGGGTGTCTATGACACGGCAATTTCCAGGCAACTGGAGGTGGCTGTTTGAAGATAAAGCACCTGGTATGGTTGCGGCGGTGCAGTCAAGCCTTTTTCCTGCTGCTGTTCGTGTTTCTCGTGGTGGAAAGCCGGTTGCCCCAGGATTTTTACCTGGATTACACCCAGCTCGTCAACGGGGAGCAGGAAATTCGTTTGCAACAGCCGGTGACCGTTTTTTTTCAAGCAGACCCGCTGGTTTGGCTGACGTCTCTGATATCCGGCCATGTACTCATCAAAGGCTTTGGCTGGGCCCTGGGTGTGCTGGTTCTGACACTGGTTTTCGGCCGCGTGTTCTGCGGGTTCATCTGCCCCTTTGGCGCGCTTCATCATCTGTTCAGCTTTGTCAGGCCAGCCCTTAACGGAAAACGCCTTGCCAGGGCCAACAGCAGCACAGGCTCCCGCAGGGTAAAATATTTCATCCTCTTCCTGCTGCTGACAGCAGCTTTTGCAGGCGTCAATTTTGCCGGCATCATGGACCCCATTTCCTTATTCTTCCGCTCCCTTGCGTTGGCAATTGTACCGGGCGCAGGCACTGGCCTCAAAGAGATGTTCGATTTCATGGCGCACACGGATATCAAGGTGCTGAACTATCTCAGTTACACGGCAGAGGTGCTGGTATCCCCAGTGTTCGGGTACGGTTACCAGGCCTTTAAGACCGGCTGGCTCATCGGGGCAATTTTTCTGCTGATTCTTTTTTTGAATCGCATCCGGCCCCGGTTTTGGTGCCGCACCCTCTGCCCCTTGGGAGCGCTTTTGGGTCTCTGTTCCCGGTTCAGCATCCTGGGGCTGAGCAAAGACATTGACCGGTGTACCCAGTGCGGCAAATGCACCCAATCCTGTGTGGGAGCCGCCCAACCCGTTCCCGGGGAATCCTGGCAGAAGAGCGAGTGCCTCATGTGCTTCAACTGTCACAACACCTGTCCCGAAGGCGCTGTTGTTTTTAAATGGAGAGGCCCCAGGGGCCAAACCGGGCCGGATATGGGACGGCGGGCGATTCTGGGCGGATTGACTGCGGGTGTTTCCCTGCCGTTTCTTTCCAGGCTGGACGGACAGATTCATAAAGTCTCCGATGCCCGGCTGATCCGGCCGCCGGGTTCCCTGCCGGAGAAGGACTTTCTGACCCTGTGCCAGCGCTGCGGCCAGTGCATGAAAGCCTGTCCCACCAATGTGATCAACCCTGCCCTGTACGAAGGGGGATTGGCCGGTTTCTGGACGCCCAACCTGATCATGACCCAGGGCTACTGTGAATACACCTGCACCCTGTGCGGCAGTGTCTGCCCCACCGGTGCGATAAAAAATATCACCGTCAGGGAAAAGGTGGAAACACCCATCAGTATCGGATCAGCCTATTTTGACCGGGGCAGGTGCCTGCCCTGGTCGGGCAACGGCCCCTGCATCGTGTGTGAGGAGCACTGTCCCACCTCGCCCAAGGCCATCTATTTTTTTGAGGGGATGGTCAACGGGCCGGACAACACCCGGGTCAAGGTCAAGCTGCCCCAGGTGGATTTGAAAAAATGCGTGGGGTGCGGCATATGTGAAAACAAGTGCGTGGTCAAAGGCCGGCCGGCCGTTCGGGTCATTGCCGCCGGGGAAACACGCTCGGTTCGCAACAGAATATTGTTGTAAGGTCTCTCCACCGTGACCTTGGGCTTGCCTTGAAGACGGAATTGAGCTATAGTTTAAATCGTTTTCCAATCTATCTTCATCGTTACCTGCTCGGACCTTTAATTGTTTGACAGGAGATCGATCCCGGAGCGGGTCGGTTCTGTTGTTGAAAGGAGGCGGCATGGCCAACGTAACTTCCAGCAAGATGGTCAAAAACGTATTCGGTTTCACCCTTCTTTTTATTCTTTGCCTATCGATTTTTTGTCCCGCATCGGTGTTGGCGGCGGTGGCCAACGCCGGAGACGACCAGGAGGTCATATCGGGACAGACGGTCGTTCTCGATGCCACCGGTTCTCCGGGCGAGATCATTAGATACGAATGGATGCAGACCAAAGGTCCCCCGTACGTGGACCTCGGTGAACAGGCATTTATGCCACAACCCAGTTTCACCGCGCCGGAAGTCCAAGCGGAAACCGAGCTGGAATTTCAACTTTATATCACGGACGACCTGGGGCAAACCGACCTTGATTGGGTTTCCATATGGGTGTATCCCAGCCAAAACGGCGACGAGGGACCCACGGCCGATGCCGGTGAGGATCAGCATTGCATCGCAGGCGACACCGTAACCCTTGACGGTACCGGATCCACAGGCACGGAGATTACCTACCAATGGGAGCAGGTGCGGAGTCGCGCGAGCGAGGTCTCCCTGAATCAGGCCGATTCGGCGCAGCCCAGTTTTGAGGCGCCGCCATACAGCCTGTACAATAGGGCCCTGAGGTTTCAGCTCACCGTTATTGATGCCGACGAAAGAATCGACACCGATTTGGTGTCTGTCCTCCTATTTCCTGCGGGTACGACAATTCAAATCACGCCGGCCGGGGACCCGCTCGGCATCCGTGTCGCCGACGGCAGTATTTTGAACCGCTACATCATCACGACGCCGGACTTCTATACCTCCACCATTACAGGACAGGGCCAGGAACCGGTGGATCTGCCCCACGGGCTCGCGGACATCAGCATTCAGTCCGAGTCCCCGGTTGTTACCGGCACCGTTGTCTATTCCACCACCACGACATTCTATCTCCCGACCGCCGCACTACCCGATTATGGATGGGCAAAATTGAGTCTCAACAACGGTTGGATGGATTTCAGCGACAACGTGGTTTTCAACCCGGACCGGACCGTGGTGACAATGACACTGACAGATGGCGGTCCCGGGGATGACAACGCCGCTGCCGGAATCATCGACGACCCATCCGGGCTGGCCCTCATGGCGGACGGAAACAGGGATGACGGTTCCGGAGGCAGCAGCAGTAGCGGCGGCTGTTTTATCATGACGTGCTGGCCTCGTTGATTCCGGTCACGCAGGAATCCTTTGCGCATATGCCGGACCCACGGACCCCATTTGCCGATAATGTTTTGGAGTTATCGGTGGCCGCGGTTCTCGTCACGGTGCCCCTGTTCGTGGTCCCTTATAGTGCGCTTCCCTTTGAAGAAGCCAAGGTCGCTCTCCTCCGAACCACGGCCCTGTTCGCCCTGCCGTTTTTTGTGATGGCCCTGATTCGCAAAGTCCGCTATCCCGGCAACACCGCCGGGTTCAAGACGGTGCCGTTTCAGTTGCTATTCGTGCTGGTGCTTTTATTCGCTTATGTCCATTTGGTATCCGCTTTATTCAGTGTGTCACCGGAAGAATCCATTTTCGGGGCACTGCTTCGCCGTCAAGGCACTTTCACGACTTTCTGCTATCTTTTCTTTTTCTTTGTGGCGGCCACAAGCCTGCGCACGCACCGGCAGATCGACCGGGTGCTCCTGTCCGTACTGTTGGCGGGGTTTGTTGTTTCCTTCTGGGTCATACTTCAGTACCTGGGCCTGGATCCCAATCTGACAGGCGGTTTTCGCGAACCCACCTGGAGCACATTCGGAAACCGGCTATTTATGCCGGCCTTTTTGATGATGTGCATTCCCGTCAATATCTATTATCTTAACCGCGCTTTCAATACCTGCTGCCGTTCCAGGGAATATGCAGCATCATTTCATACAGGGGTGCGCCATTGGGTTTTTTTTCTGTCCACTCTCCTGTTTTTAGCACTCAATATCCTGTCAATTGTCGTGGCCCAAAAGCGCGGCCCTATACTGGGGCTGATGATCGGCCTGTTTTTTTTCCTGATACTCTATGTTCTGGGGCGTGGCTATAGAAAAACAGCAGCGTACCTGCTTGGCGGTGGCGGTTTGTTGGCTTCACTGGTTATGTTTGTCGGCACGGCCGGTCACCGGGTGGGGATTCTTGCCAACATACCCCTGGCGAACGCCTTGGCCGAGAGTTTTCACTCCGGTAGCGGCCTGGTGAGATTTTATATCTGGAAAAGTGTGTTCGACCTGCTGGCGTCTCATCCGGCAAGGGCGGTGATCGGATATGGGGCTGAAACCCTGCCCTTTGTTTTGCCGGTACACAGCTATGCCATACTCAAACAGATCGAGAGCCCGACAGCTGTTGCCGACCGGGCCCACAACGAAATACTCGACATGATGGTCATGCAGGGGTTTTTCGGTACGGTGGCGTTTCTGATGATTTTTGGAATTATAGGGTATATAGCCCTGTTTCAGATGGGACTGATCCCTTCCAGACGCCACCGATTCGCATGGGTGGCCTCTCTTTCAGCCGGGTGCGTTTTGGGATGTTTGTCCGTTTGGTTCCTAGGCCGGGAAATGGCCTGGGCAGGTATGGGCATCGGCGTCGGCATGGTGGGGGGATTTTTTCTATATCTGGGCTGGTATATCATGACAACGAGCAAGCGGGACCATATCCAATGGAGCACGCAGAAGCTGCTCTTGAGCCTGCTGCTGTCCGCACTTACGGCCCACTTTATCGAAATTCAATTCAGCTTCGGCATTACTGCCACGCGGTTGTACTTCTGGGTTTTCGCCGGGATGATCGTTGCGGTAGGCTTTTTTGTTCCGGGTAGAAAAAATGCCGGCGTGGTTTCGGAACAAGAAAATCGTTTCACACTGCCGCCGCCAGTCTTTCCGGGCATTTTGTCAGGATTTGTCATCATCACCATATCATTTGATTACCTCTGCTTCAGCCGGTACCATGATGATTTTTTATACAGCGTTATAGGCTGTCTCATATGCACCATCTTTTTCTGCTGGTTTTTTTTCAAACCCGGCCGTCCAGACGAAGCCGGGCAACCGTGCCCCTGGCGCCAGCGGGGTGTTGCATATTTCATGGTTGTACTGGTTGTCGGGATTATGTACTATTTCGGCTATTTCGTTCTGCAAGGTGTCGTCGCGCAGGCACTGCATCCCTTATTTAAAAATTCGGTAGCGACGGTGCTGGAAAAGAATGTCCGTTTGATGTTTTATTATGGGTGGATGCTGGTCGTTCTTCTGGTCGGCGCCAGGTTGATACTTGGGGGAAAACCTGCTCATGCGGGCTCTCGGGGGACACCACAAACCGCATGGTTTTATCTGCTCAGGATCCTGCTGATGTTGGCCCCGGCAATTCGCTTCAACTTCAATTATTCCATGGC
>JAOZRT010000259.1 GCA_029940035.1 Desulfobacterales bacterium | reverse complement strand
CGGGATCTACGACAGGGCAACTCAAAGCCTGGCCCTCTGGACCAGGATTCTTTACTATTATCTTTGGCGTTGCAGCGGTATTATCTGCCCGATATCCGGGATGGGATAACGGCTGGAATCGAGGTTTTGGCTTCTATAAAGTGTCATGAGATCCAGGGCCGGTTTGCCGGGGGGGTTGTCACCCAGGTGAAAGGTGCCCCACTGGGTGGGAATGAAGACCCGTGCGCCTAGATCTGCAAACGCCTGCAGGGCTTCCGGGGCGGGGCAGTGCCAGCAGTCCAAACAAAAGAATTGGGATTATCCACAGTGGTTTCATGCAATATTGGTCCTTAAGAGCGCCAGGCCTTCTTCCCGGGCCTGCAGAACTCGCTTCATGACAGCTCCCCCGAGTTCGTCAAGGGGCAGGATCCGGTCTTTGAGAGCCTTGCGATAGCGTCGGTATTCATCTTTGGCGGTAATGTTTGGGACTACCTTTGCAGTGTAGAGGAACTCATCGATGGCGCAGTTTTTGCCGTTGCGGTTGCCCTCGGTCAGGTCGACTTTGTAGCGGCCGTAGACCAGGAAGCAGTGCAGCATCGGGATATAGGGCAGATTGTATTTTTGCAAGATGGTATCCGCGCCCGAAACGATCCTGGCGGTCATGGGGTAGATCCCGATATGTTTAGCGATGGGCAACTGCAATTCGACCGCCAGGGTGCCGATTACCGCGTGCTTGGTGGTGCAGGTGCCCCTGTTTTCCTTAAAGAGGATCAACAGATCATCCCTCTCTGCATTGTACCCGTAGGGCAGTGCCTGCACATAGCGGCAGGCGTTCGGGAAAGTGTTGATTTTAAGGTCCAGAAACGTTTGGGATATCACGCCGGATCCTGAAATAGGGCCGTCAGGAAAGACTGTCAGTTTATCCATGGCATATTCTCTTTTCAGTATAATGTATTGCCCGGTGCTATTTCCTTCTAACCGATTTAAAAAAGTCGGCTATCAGGGCGGATGGTTCCGGGTGTGTTCCCGGGGTGGCAACCAGCAAGAGGAGCTTGGACCGGCGGCCCAGGATGTACCGCCCTGCGACTGTAACGGGCTTTTGGGCATAATCTTTAGTATAGCCTTTCCACTCTCCCAGGACAATGCCATGTTTTATGTCCTGCTTGAAGGCGGTGTGCGGGTTTTCGATCCGGACCCGCCGGGCCTCTTGTTCCATGCTCTTGTAAAACGTGATAAGTTCAAACTCTCTGCCCCGGGGGTCCAGCGGTTTGCAGATGGCGGATATCTCGTGATGTTTGCCAAGGTTGTCGATGTCCCGGACATGCATCCATTCCCGGGGGGATTTTGCAGTGCTTTTTTTCAGTTTTGTCGAAATTTTTCCAGGGAAGGTGACGGTAAATTCGCACCCTTGTGTAAACCGGACGATTTCCGGTTCAGCAAAAGCAAAGGGTACGGCAACCAGGGTCAACATCAGTGTAATGACCAGCTTTTTCATGAGGGGCTCCTGATTATTGCATGCAGTTTTTCTGAAAGCTGCTTCATATCCCGAGATTTTCAATCATCGGCGGCAGCACATCTCTTTTCTGGTCCTTCCAAACATTGCGGCTGTCCGATCTATGATATCATTGAGGTTTGTGGGCAGGACTTCATACTTGCCGCCCCTGGCAAACCCCAACAGCTGTTTGGTCAGGTCGGCGGCGCTTTTCACATACGCTTCGATGCCCGCCCCCCAAACACAGAACTATTATAAGCAATTTTGTGATAAATTGCTAATTTACAGGGGTTTTATTTGGCCGTCAGCAGAGATGCTGACGCTATGGCATTGAATTTTAATGATTTATTATAGTGGAAAAAACCTATCATTGCAGCTATACTGGAAATGTGATCATCCACATCGGCAAGAAGACCGTCGTATCCCGAATCGGCCGCGATGCGAATTTCCCAGCCGGCTAACGAATTGCAAGGAGGATATGAGGAAACTTTATGCATTTGACACTGCGGCACAAGATAAACGGGGCGATTGTTATTACCTTCCTCCTGATTGCCGCTATTTTTAGCGCCATTCAACTGCCCTTCCAGCAGCATCGTTTGCAGACGACCATTCACAGTATCGAGCTGTTATTGAAAACACTGGTAGAGCGGGACCTGGAGCAATTGGCCAACGAGATTTTTGATTCACGCTTAACGGCGCTTGAAATCCGTTTAAGACAAATGCGCAAAGTGGACGGGATTCTCGGTATTGCCGTATTTGACCGTTCCGGAAAAATGTTGATTTCGGATGGCGCCACTTTTATGAACCGGGATTTAACTTTAGAAGAACTCAAAACTATCCGCCGGCATTCGCAAACGCGAAGAGTTCGGGAGCGGAAACAAGTCGGGCTGGTTTTTTCCCAGGCGATTAATTTTCTTGGAGATAATCTGGGGTTTATACGGGTGGCGTATTCTCTGGAAAATGTCGAGTGGGACCAGAAATTGTCCTTTTTGATATTCGGAGGTCTTTTAGGAACCATTTTACTGGTGATGCTGGTGGTTTTGAATTTGATCCTGTCAGGAGCGATTTTAAATCCGATCCTGTACTTGCGGGATGCGACCCGGTTGATTGCCCGGGGAAACCTGGAAGAAGAGATCGATATGCCCCGCAAAGATGAACTGGGCGCCCTGGCCAATAGTTTTGAGGAGATGCGCGATGCCATCAAAGAAAAAATTTCGGATCTTCAAAGATTGACGATCATTATGGAATCTACGAGTGACCTTGTCTCCATTTCCAGGCCTGACGCTCAGATTATCTATATAAACAGGGCCGGCAGAAAAATGGTCGGATGGGGCGAGTATGCATCGTTGGAAGAAAAAGTGATTTCGGATGTGCACCCTGCATGGGCCTCCAACAAAGTCAAATATATCGGTATACCGGCGGCCATTGCAAACAACATCTGGGAAGGTGAAACGGCCCTGATCGGGAGTGATGGCCAGGCCTTTCCCGTATCCCAGGTTATCATGTCGCATAAGAATTCGGCCGGCGCAGTTGAATACCTGTCCACGATTATACGTGATATTTCCATACAGAAGCAGGCCGAGGAAGAATTACGTCATCTCCGCAACTATTTGAGCAATGTTTTTGATTCGATGCCATCGATGCTGGTGGGGGTGGATGTGGACGGCAGGATCACGCAATGGAACGCCCGGGCCGCGCAGATCACGGGGATCACGCCTGGTGAGGCTGTGGGAAATCCGCTTGCGCAGGTTTTCCCGCAATTCGCCGACGAGATGGTGCGCGTGCGCGAAGCCATACACAAACGCAAACTGCAGATCGACTCCAAAAGAACCCGGCAGGGACCCGGTCGGACTTGCTACGAAGACGTGACCATTTATCCGCTGACGGCCAACGGGGTCGAAGGCGCGGTGATCCGCATTGACGATGTGACCGACAGGGTACGGATGGAAGAGATGATGATCCAGAGCGAAAAGATGCTCTCGGTGGGCGGATTGGCCGCCGGTATGGCCCATGAGATCAACAACCCCCTGGCCGGGATGATGCAGACGGCTGATGTCATGGCAACCCGTTTGACCAATGTAAACCTGTCGGCCAACAGGCGCAGCGCTGAGGAAGTCGGCCTCAGTATGGAGAGCATCAAAGCCTATATGGAGAAAAGGGGCATTTTGCGTATGATCACGGCGATCAACGAATCAGGACGCCGGGTGGCGGCTATTGTGGACAACATGCTCAGTTTTGCCCGCAAGAGCAACGCGCAGGTATCCTCCAGCTCCCTGGCGGACATTCTGGACAAAACCCTGGAACTGGCCGCCTCCGATTATGATTTGAAGAACCAGTACGACTTCAAGATGATCGAAATTCAAAAGGAATACGCAGATAACCTGCCGCCGGTTCCCTGTGAGGGCGCCAAGATCCAACAGGTGCTGCTTAATATCCTGCGCAACGGCGCACAGGCTATGCAGGCGGCCGGAATCGAAAAACCGCGCTTTATCGTCCGGACGCAGTTTGAAAAAGAGCGTGACAGGGTCTGCATGGAGATAGAAGACAACGGTCCCGGAATGGAGGAGGCGACCCGCAAACGGGTATTCGAGCCATTTTTTACCACCAAGCCGGTGGATGTGGGCACGGGGCTGGGACTTTCCGTGTCCTACTTCATCATCACCGAAAACCACGGCGGAGGGCTGATTGCAGAATCCGAACCCGGGCAGGGAGCGAAATTTATCATCCACCTTCCCCTGAGAAGAGAAAAAACCTGAACGATGATAATGGTGTTAACATAAACGGTATGGATGGGGAATGAAGCCATGGTACTCGCGCAACTTTTGGAAACGCTTTATAAAGGCGATCAAAAACAGATCGTTGAACTGGTCCGGCAGGCGTTTGACGCCGGTATGGCGCCGGAAACGGTGCTAAAAGAGGGGTTGATTGCCGGCATGGATGAGGTGGGCCGGAAATTCCAGGCCGGGGAGATCTATATCCCCCACATGCTGCTGGCGGCCAGGGCCATGCATGCCGCCCTGGATATTTTAAAACCCCTGCTGGTTGAAAGGGGCAATGCGCCGGCCGGCCGGGTGGTGCTTGGTACCGTGAAGGGGGACCACCACGACATCGGGAAAAACCTGGTTGCCACCATGCTGGAGGGCAAAGGATTCGAGGTGATCGATGTGGGCATCGATGCGCCGCCGGAAAAATTTGTCGCGGCGGTGGATGAGACCGTGCGGATTGTGGCCATGAGCGCCCTTTTGTCCACTACGGCGCCCTTTATTGGCGAAACCATCGTGGCTTTCGAACAGGCCGCGCTGCGTGAAAACATCAAGATTATGGTCGGCGGCGGTGCCGTTACCCGTGAGTTTGCGGAGCGTATCGGTGCGGACGCTTATGGCGCGGATGCTGCGGCGGCCGCCGGGCTGGCAATGCAGCTGGCGGGTAGTGAAGATGTCAACCAGCGATAGGGCAGGGACAGAGGCGATGCGATGAACGGTAAACAGCGAATACTGACAGCCCTGGCGGTCCGCGAAGCCGACCGGGTTCCCCTGTATATTCACGGGATCAACGAGGGCCCCATCATCGGGATCGGCAACCGTATAACGGACGGTCTGCCGGAGGTGATGGATTTTCGCGAGATGGACGACTCCGCGAAAATGAAGGTGCTTGACACCCTGTTTTTAATCCACGAAACATTTGAAGTTGACGGGTTTTCGGCCTTCGAGATCGGCCATGAAACCCCTGTGGACGATTTGCACATCCAGGATGACTTTGGGGTGGTGTACGCTCTTTCAGAATTCGGCCTGCCGGTTGCCAAGGGCCATCCTGTCAAGGATGCCTCAGACCTGGCGCAGTACACGCCGCCGGAGCCCAGCCGGGGGCACCTGCTGCTGCTCGATCTCGCCCGGGACCGGTTCAAAAACGAAAAGGCGCTTTTCTGGCTCATGCGGGGGGCCTTCGTGCGCTGCTGGCGTTTGATGGGGATGGAGAACATGATGCTCAAGATGTTCGATGACCCGGAGTTCGTTCACAAAGTCGCCCGGATGACGCTGCGCTACAACCTGGCACAGCTCGAACTGCTGGTGGAGGCCGGCCTGGATGTGCTGGTGGTCGAGGATGATATCGCCGACAAGAACTTTCCGCTGATCGCACCGGAACAGTTTCTCGAATTCGTCAACCCTTACAACCGGAAGATTGTGGATGCCGCGCATGCCAGGGGACTCAAGGTGGTGCGTCACAGTGACGGCAATCTCTGGCCGCTCATGGATATCCTGCTGGAGAGCGGCTACGACGGCTTGAATCCCCTGGAGCCGCAGGCGGGGATGGCGCTTGAAAAAGTGAAGGATTACTGCGGCAAGCGCCTCTGCCTGCTGGGCAACATCGATTGCATCGACCTGCTGCCCGATGGAACCCCCCAACAGGTTGACGCAGCCGTTGCGCAGGCCATCGAGGATGCCGGCAAAGGGGGCGGGTTGATCATCTGCTCTTCCAATTCGCTGCATCCCGGGGTTGACCCGGACAATTGCATTGCCATGTTCGAGGCCACCCGTAAGTATGGCCGCTATACCAGTGACTGAGGTAAGGTTTTTAGGCCGAAGACTGAAGGCTGAAGTAAAACCGGACCCACCCGGTACAGGGGAAAGGGCCTATTTTGCCATATTCTTTACCCTTCAGTCTTCAGCCTTCAACCTGAACACCCTATATATCACCCCTGCAATGCCGGGAGGCAACGATGAAACAGGTTCCAACTCTGGAAGCGGGTATATCGCCATCCTACCGCCGCTATCTGTTTGCCCTTTTATTCCTGCTGTACCTGTTCGATTACATGGATCGGATGGTCATCGTCTCCCTGTTTCCCTATCTTAAAGCGGCCTGGGGGATCACCGATACCCAGTGCGGCCTGCTCGTTTCCGCCGTCTACTA
>JAOZRT010000258.1 GCA_029940035.1 Desulfobacterales bacterium | reverse complement strand
TTCTTTTCGGGTTCGGTCAATTCGATCTCGAATCTGTCCAAACCGCCGCCTTTGCCCAGTTTTACAGGCACGCCGATAAACAGATCGTTAAACCCGTATTCCCCTTCAAGATAGGCAGCACACGGTAAAATCTTTTTCTTGTCCTTGAGAATCGATTCCGCCATTTCAACAGCCGCGGAAGCAGGGGCATAGTAGGCGCTTCCTGTTTTTAAAAGCCCCACTATTTCGGCTCCGCCATTGGCTGTCCGGTCCACAAGTGCGTCAATCCGTTCTTCAGGCATCAGCTCCGTGATCGGAATGCCAGCGACGGTGGAATATCTGGGCAGTGGTACCATGGTATCCCCATGCCCGCCGAGGACAAAGGCGTGGGTATTTTCAACCGAAACATCGAGCTCCATGGCGATGAACGCCCTGAAACGGGCGGAATCCAGGACACCGGCCATACCGATCACCCGGTTTTTGGGAAACTGGCTGGCTTCATAGGCAACGTGGCACATGGCGTCCAGGGGATTGCTGACAATGATCAGGACCGCCTCGGGTGAGAGGGCGGCAACTTCCTTTGTAACCGATTTCATGATGCCGGCATTGGTACTGATCAAGTCATCCCTGCTCATACCCGGCTTGCGGGGTATTCCGGCAGTAATAATGACAATATCGGACCCTGCCGATGCCTCATAGCCGTTGGAACCCTGCAGGTGGGCATCGTGCTTTTCTATGGGGGCGGCTTCGGTCAGGTCCAGCGCCTTTCCCTGGGGGACACCTTCTACGATGTCAATCAACACAACATCGCACAGTTCCTTTTCAGCGAGACGTTGGGCAGCCGTTGCGCCTACATTTCCAGCACCGATAACGGTAACTTTTTTATCCATTTTACGCTCCTTTGATTCTTGTTCATGGAACAGGTTTGCACCTGAATTGATTATCGGTGAGTAGTAACATAATTTCAATGGGTGTCAACAGAAAATCAGGGCAAGATTTGTCTAGCATATTGACTTTTTATATAAAAACAGGATAGAGAAATAGTTTGGAATAAAAGAGTTTGATATATCAACCGCATTGTTTTAATACAATTCAGCATATATTATTTGGTAATGAGCCTCAGTTACGGGGATGAAGATGGGTGAGAAAGAGAACATTAAGCGGCTTCTGCAGGAAGCCGAACTCTATAAGGGACAAGGCTTGTTGAATGAAGCCAGGTTAAAATACGATGAGGTTTCCGATCTTGTTCGTAATAATCCTAAAATTAAAAATAAACAAAAACTGCTTGCCGGTCTTGCCAAAAAGATCAACTTGCTGGAGGTGGATACGCAAAAGGTAGAGAAGGGGCCGTCCTCCCCGGAACTGTCTTCAAGAGCGCAGGATCTGATTCAGCAACTGTTTTCCTTTTCTCAAGAGGAGAGTGAAGAGGAGGCGGCACTTGAGGGTGCCCTGGCCTTGGCCAAATTCGGACAGTTTGAGAGGGCGCTGGCGGAATTCGACAACTTGCTTTCAAATGAGGCGCATCGTGTCGTGGCTGCAAAAAACATTCTGCGCTGTCACATCGCCCTTTCTTCCGAAGAAAAGGCTGCCGACATATATGAAAAATGGGCCAAAGGGGACACGTTTTCCGCTGACCAACTGGAAAAACTGCGCGTTTTCATGGAGCAGGTGTTAGAAAACAAAGGTGTGGACAGAAAACTCACGGTGATCGGGACGAAAGCCAAGGCGGTTGTCGAAGAAAAGAAGGAAGAGGAGTTCATTGATATCAGCGCCATCGGCATCTACCTGGATAGTGGGCCCAGCAAGGGGAAGGTGGTCGAATTTGACGTGAATTTCCAATCCGGAAACCTTCTCAGTCTCATCATTTCCAAAAGAGACGGCAAGATGATTGAACATCTGGAAGTCAACAATGAATTAGAGGATCTTCAGTTCTACTCTCCTATCGCCATCTTTAACGGCTCCGGGTTGGTTGCCGCCAAATCGGAAATTCAATCCGGGCCGAAACAGGGAGATTACTGTCTGGACATTAAAATAACCAGTACCTGAAAATATTTTAATTATTCAATTGGAGTCAGGCTGAATGGCTATATTCAATTTGAAAAAACGTGAGATAGAATGCAAAGTTGTATACTACGGTCCCGGGAGGGGTGGCAAAACAACCAACCTGGAGTATATATTCAAAACGTTCAGGAAACAGATCACCGGTGAAATGGTTTCCATCAACACCGAGGGTGACAGGACCTTGTTTTTCGACTTTCTACCCATGGGCCTCGGTAAGATAAAAGGGTGTGAAATTAAAGTTCAACTCTATACGGTTCCGGGGCAGGTGCAATACAGTTCAACGCGGAAACTGGTCTTGAGAGGGGTTGACGGCATCGTTTTTGTGGCAGATTCGCTGGAAGTGCGGCGTGAAAAAAATATGCTCTCATTGAAAGACTTACAGGCGAACCTCAAAGAATACGGGTTGAATATTTTCAAGGTACCGCTGGTGTTGCAGTACAACAAACGCGACCTTGGAGAACAGGGCATCCCGCTAATGTCCATAGAACAGATGGATCAAGATTTGAACAGGCAGCTGAAGGTTCCTTCATTTCCCGGCAGCGCCTTAAAAGGCGACGGTGTCGGCGTGGCCCTCAAAGAATGCACGAAATTGACCTTGAAGTCCCTTCAAAGAGAGTTGAAATGGGCACAATAGTAATCCCATGAAGAATAGCTCGGTTATAGAAGGCAATCTTAAATTCCTCAGTATAGGGGATATCATGCAGTTGCTGGGCAGCAACGGCAGTTCCGGTATTCTCAGAATTTACAGCCTTTACATGTCTGAGCCGGGAATCGTGTATTTTGAAAACGGCAACCCTGTCAATGCGTCTGACGGTACCCTGGCAGGTCTGGACGGCCTGTATGCCCTGTTCGGATGGACCGAAGGCACATTCGAATTCAGCGAAGAACGCGCTTCCGTGGAGAAGGTGATCAACCGTAGCCGCATGGGTATTATTCTCGACAGCCTTAAAATGCTCGATGACGGCGATATTGTGAGACTGGGGCCAACCCCCTCCGATCAGGAAGGGAAGAAAGAAAAAACTGACGAGTCCGGCAATCCGAGGGTCAATGGCCCGATGGTGGACTACATGTATGTGGTGGACGAAGAAGACTTTTATGATGGTGAAACCATTAGCGAGGAGGGTAAACACGGCAACTGGATATGGGTCATTCTGGAGGGTGTAATCGAAATACTGAAGGAAACCCCTAAAGGTCCCCTGAGCATTTTGCAGATAAGCAACGGATCTTTCGTCGGAAGCTTGTCATCCTTTCTCGTCAAAGACCATACCCGTAGCGCTACGGCAAGATCTCTGGGCAATGTGCAACTCGGGGTTCTGGATTCACAGCGTTTATCACAGGAATACGCCAAGATGTCAGCTGATTTTCGCGCCATGATCATGAGTATAGACAAACGCATGAAGCAGCTGAGTAACAGGGCCGTGGAATACCACACCCAAAGCATCAACATAGAGAGCTTCATCAAGGATAAGCAAAAGGTCATGCGCCAGGGCGAGACAGGGAAAAAACTGTTTCGAATCCAGCAGGGACACGTTCATATCGTTCAACAGGAAAAAGACCGTTACCTGCCGTTGGTAAGCCTGAGCAAGGACGATTATTTCGGCGATTTTCCATTCTTCGACATGGGGCACGAACCTGAAAATGCCTCTGTCCTGGCGTCGAAGGATCTGAAAATCGTATCCATGGATGCGGGTGTATTTCAGCAGGAATATGACAACATTTCACTAACATTTAAAAATATTATTGAAAACGTGGCAACGTGCGTATCCGCCACCACTCGCATGATTCAAAAGATGCAGAAGTAGAACTAAAGGGGCCAAAAAGGTTATTTGACTAATTTATAAAAGGGAGTCAACGGGTTATGCAAATGGAAGAGCATAGAAAGCATAAACGGGTTCATTCGACAAACCTGCTGAACTATGTATGTCTGGACGAGGGCGGCGATGCATTTGCCCAGGGGATGGGCAGAACCTTGAATGTGTCGGAGGCCGGCATTTTGCTGGAGACACACGTGCCTTTGGACCCCGAGACTATCGTGTCCCTGACCATCGGTATTGAGGAGCAGATCATCGATATTAAAGGAACCACCGTATACTCAACAAAAAACGATGAAGGCAGCTATGAAACCGGCCTTGAATTTATTGATATCCAGGCTGCCGAATTAACGGTACTGCAGAAATTTATACTAGCGTTCGAACAGAAATAAATTTTTTAATGTTAGCCTATGTCCGAAACCAGGATTTAGGATAAACCATCAAATTAAAGGCACTGCATTTATGAAACCCTATGTAATGGAAACAGATTTTTCAGACCTGAAACTGGTCAAACGCGGAAAGGTAAGGGATATTTACGACCTCGGCGATACCCTGCTGATGGTCATGTCGGATCGCATTTCAGCTTTCGATGTGATCATGCCCAACCCCGTACCCGGCAAGGGCAGGGTACTGACCCAGATTTCCTTGTTCTGGTTTGAAGCCATGCGGTCGTTGATTGAAAATCACGTAGTAGCGAGTGATGTGGCCGATTATCCGGAAGCGTGTCAACCCTATGCCGAAGACCTCTTTGAACGGAGCATGGTTGTCCGTAAAGCGGAACCGCTCCCCATTGAATGTGTGGTGCGGGGTTATATCAGCGGCTCCGGCTGGAAATCATATCAGAAGAGCGGCGACATCTGCGGCATTAAGCTGCCTCCGGGATTGGAAGAGTCAGACCGGCTCGAGGATCCCATCTTCACACCCTCAACCAAGGAAGAGTTGGGCCAGCACGATATCAACATCGATTTTGCTGCCGCCGCAGACATGGTCGGCAGTGACATGGCCGAAAAAGTCAGGCAGATCAGCATCGATATTTACAAAAAAGGGGCGGAGATAGCCAACGAGAAGGGGATCATCATTGCGGACACCAAGTTTGAATTCGGTCTGATTGATAACAAACTCATTCTCATCGACGAAGTTCTCACCCCGGACTCTTCCCGGTTCTGGCCCAAGGATACCTATTTACCGGGCGGTCCTCAAAAAAGTTATGACAAGCAGTATCTCAGGGATTACCTCATTTCCATTGAATGGGACAAGAATCCGCCGGCGCCTAATCTTCCGGATGATGTCATCGAGAACACCATTCAAAAATACGAGGAAGCATTGGCACAACTGACAGGCCGTTAGCCGCATGGATTGGGAGACGTTAGAAACCGATCTTAGCTGTATCGATATTGAAAACAGCACCTACCGAATTACCACCGATCAGTCCATTGAGTCCCTGGCTGCCTCCATCGGCGCCATGGGGCTCTTGAACCCGCCATTTCTTACCACCACAGACGACCGGAAATACGTGGTCGTTTCCGGATTCAAACGCGTGGCCGCCTGCCTGCAACTGGGGCATGCCAACATTCGGGCACACCTCCTGAACCCGGGCTGTTCACCGGCGCAAATCGCCGAATTGGCCATTTGCGACAATGCCTCCCAACGCCCCCTCAATCTTGTGGAAACATCGCGTTCTTTAAACCTTCTGGCCCGGCATATGGGCGATCCACTGAAACACGAACAGGCCTGCCGGCGTCTGGGGCTGCCCGACCATCCTTCGATGAGGGAAAAAATCATGCGTGTATGCCTGATGCCCGTTGCCGTTCAGGAGGGCATCCTGGAAGGTGCTATCTCCCTCAATACGGCGCTCACGCTGGACGACATGGATGCGGAAGTTGGTGTAAAGTTGGCGGGCATGTTCAGGGATCTGCATCTGAGCCACAGCAAACAGCGTGAAATCCTTACCAACCTCGACGATATAGCCCGCAGAGACAGGGTCGCAGCCAGGACGCTATTGGAGGATCCACAGTTGCAAGCCCTTTTATCTGATCCGGAAACAAGCCGTTCCCAGAAGGCCAACATGGTCAGACATCATTTCCGGTCAAAAAGGCTTCCATTCCTGACGTTCACCGAGGAAGTGTTTCAGAAAGAATCCAAAAAGTTGACCCTTGGGGACACCATACGGCTTCAGGTGCCTTCAGGTTTCGAATCCCGTGAATATGTTTTTACCATAGGCATCAAAGATCTGTCAGATCTGGAAAAAAGTATTAAAAGCCTGCAGAACGCTCTCAATAACCCCGCTCTGAAGAATATCCTCACCTTAAAATCGATTCGAACTGAATAAACCCCAGTGTTGCAAAAGCCGGAGGGCTTCAGAGTCAAGGCGTCTGAGGGCGAAGTCGTAGCTTTTTACTTCGAACCCTCAGCAACACAGAATCTGAAGTTCTCCGGCTTTCCCGAAGGGTAAACAACATCGCAAAATAGACGCATCCTTCCGGCAGGGCGTTTCGATATCCGTGCAGATTCTTTGAAATATGGCGTTTTGAAA
>JAOZRT010000048.1 GCA_029940035.1 Desulfobacterales bacterium | reverse complement strand
GACAAACCACATTCGGCGTTGGATGTTGGACGTTGGATGTTCGATGTTCATTTTTTAGAAAAACAAATTGGAAGACAGGTTAATAAAAACCTATAAAAAGTTGTCACTTTGGTGTTTATTGTCTGCAACCTGCTTCTGGCAGGGATAAATCCCTGCGCTACATAGTTGTTTCGAAGAATGGGCATGTAGGCCAGGGCTTCAGCCCTGAATCGTCTTCTGGTTCGCGCTTACCTCGGTCCACCGACCACCGACTACCGATCTCACTTTCTCACCTTCTTACCATCTGATGTTCTGTGGATCTGTCTTCCGTCCTCTGGCCTCTGAAGTCTCTGTTTGACGTTCATAGCCACCCCCTGATTCATACCACGAACGGCCGCTATTTCCTCCATCGTTGCCTTCCTGATGTTCGGCAGGGACCCGAAGTGCTGCAACAACGCTTTCTTCCTCTGCCTGCCGACGCCTTCAATGCCGTCCAGTTCAGAATGCATCGATGCCTTTCCCCGTTGCCGTCGGTGAAAACCAATGGCGAACCGATGGGCCTCATCTCTGATTCTCTGCAGCAACAACTGCGCCTCTCTATCCCGCCACAACGGGACAGGGTTCATGCGTCCGGGTTTGTAGATTTTGTCCACATCTTCACCCCGGTCCTCATCTTTCTTGGCAATGCCGATGATGTCGAATGCGCCGTCCAGTCCCAAATCCCTGATAATGGAGACGGCAATATTGAGTTGGCCTTTGCCGCCGTCGACCATCAAGAGGTCCGGGAAAGGGTCCTGGCTGGTGCGGCCGGCAAACCGCCTGTACAGGACTTCGGCCATGTAAGCATAGTCGTCGTTGGCTTTCAGAGTTCTGATCTTGTAGGTCCTGTAAAATTGTTTGGCCGGCCGGCCCCTTTCGAAAACCACCATCCCGGAAACAGGTGCTTCACCGTACATGCTGGAGTTGTCAAAGCATTCAATACGCTCGGGTAAATGTCGCAGTTTAAGACGCTGCTGCAGCCGGGCAAGCAGGTCTTTTTCCATCTCCATGGAAGTGAGATGGTCTTCCAGCTTGGTGTCTGCATTTTCCTTTGCCAGATGCATCAACCGCCGCTTCTCACCACGCTGGGGAAACCGAACCGCAACTCTCCTGCCTCTGAGGCGCCCGAGCATCTCCTCTACCAGGCCGACATTTTCGAGGGGGGCTGACACCAAAATCTCGGAAGGCACATAATGGTCTTTTTCATAGTACTGCCGTATAAAAGATTCCCATATTTCAGCACGGGTGGACATGGTGTCCTCAAACTCGAAATGCCGGGATCCGAGGATAAATCCGCCACGCACGAACAACATCATGACCACAAAAGGCCCCTCCTTTGCGGTCATGGCAATGACATCCCGGTCTTTGAGGTCCGTGGAAACGATGACCTGTTTTTCAAGCGTCCGCTCAAGGGCGGTAATTTTATCACGCAGAACTGCCGCTGCCTCGAACCTTTGCTGCAGCGCTTCTGCCTTCATTTCGGCTTTCAATTTTCGAATGAGGTCCGGCGTCCGGCCGTTCAGAAATAGTATAACCTCATCCACCAGGCGTTGATAACGGAATGGCGCCACTTCCATGCAGCAGGGGGCCAGGCAGGCCTTCATCTGGAAATGGAGGCAGGGGCGTCGCCGGATTTTGAACTCCTTGTCTTTGCATTTTCTCAGCAAAAAGGTCCGGTTGACGATCTTCAGGGTCTGCCGTACAGCGCCGGCAGATGCATAGGGGCCGAAATATCTTGCACCGTCTTTGTTTATTCTGCGCACGATCTGCAGATTCGGATAAAGGTGTTTCAAGTTCAACCGCAGCAAGGGATACCGTTTGTCGTCCTTTAAAACGATATTGTAGCGGGGTTTGTGACGCCTGATGAGGTTGGCTTCCAGTATAAGGGCTTCTTTTTCCGTCGCTGTTATCACGACCTCGAAAAAGGCTATGTTGCCGACCAGGGCACGGGTCTTGGGGTCGGATGGAGCTGACTTTTTAAAATAGGACCGCAGCCTTTTTTTGAGATTGGCTGCTTTGCCGACATAAAGCACCTGGTTGCCGGCGTTTTTCATGATGTAGACGCCCGGACGCTGCGTCACCTGACTTAACTGCGCTTGAGTGTTGTTTTCTATGGGATGTTTCTTGCTCGGGCTCGTTGTCATCTTTCTCATTCGTTTTTTTTACAGTTGTTTACCCTTCGCCCCCGGCCAGCTGCTTGAGTTCCTTGATGCGGTCCCGCAACAGGGTGGCCCGTTCAAAAGCGAGTTCCTTGGCAGCCTTTGCCATCTCCTTTTCCAGTACATTGATAGTGTCTTCAAGATCATCGAACGTGTCGTAGGATTCCGGCTGTTCAGCGACCTTGTCGACGGTAACGTAATCCGCTTCATATACGGATTCAAAGATAGTGGTAATTTCTTTTTTAATGGTTTCCGGAGTTATATCGTTTTTCTTGTTGTAGGCTTTTTGAATTTTTCTTCTGCGCCGGGTTTCATCGATAGCCTGCCCCATGGATCGTGTGATGTTATCAGCATACATGATGACCTGCCCGTTCACATTCCGGGCGGCGCGGCCGCAGGTCTGCACCAGGGAACGGGTGGAACGCAGAAAACCCTCCTTGTCGGCATCCAACACAGCCACCAAAGAAACCTCGGGTATGTCCAGACCTTCCCGCAGCAGGTTGATGCCGATCAGAACATCGAACACGCCCGACCTGAGATCCCTGATGATATCCATACGTTCCATGGTGTTGATGTCCGAATGCAGATAGCGCACCCGGACGCCCAGTTCGGCATAGTACTCACACAGGTCTTCTGACATGCGTTTTGTCAGGGTGGTTACCAATACGCGCTCTCCCGCCTTTTCGTGTAATCGAATTTCATGCAGCAGGTCATCCACCTGGTTCTCCGCTTTACGGACCTGAATATCGGGATCGAGCAGCCCGGTGGGCCGGACAATCTGTTCGACAATGGCATCCCGGCCTTTGTCCTGTTCGTATTCTGCAGGGGTTGCCGAAACATAGATTACCTGGGAAATACGTTTTTCGGTCTCCTCGAACTTCAGGGGCCGGTTGTCCAGTGCCGACGGCAGTCTGAAACCATATTCCACCAAGGTCGTTTTACGCGACCGATCGCCCTTGTACATGGCTCTCAGTTGCGGCACTCCAATATGGCTTTCGTCGATGAACAAAAGGAATTTTTCGGAAAAGTAGTCCAGCAGTGTAGGCGGCGGTTCCCCTGGGAAACGCCCGGTAAAATGGCGGGAATAATTTTCTATGCCATTGCAATAGCCGATCTCCTGCAACATTTCGAGATCAAAGTGGGTGCGTTCTTCGATGCGCTGGGCTTCTATGAGCCGGTTCTGATCCCTGAATAATTCAATGCGGTCCTTGAGCTCGTCCAAAATCGTTTTTACGGCGCGCCTGCGTGTTTTCTGTTGAGAAACATAATGGCTGGCCGGAAAGATCAAGAGCCGTTTCAAATTACGTTTGACACTGCCTTTGAGCGAGTCAATTTCCGATATCGACTCCACGATGTCGCCAAAAAAGTCGACCCGCATTGCTGTTTTTTCCTCATAAGCAGGGAAAATTTCAACCCGGTCGCCGCGCACCCTGAAGGTACCCCGGTGAAAATCGACATCATTTCGTTCGTACTGCATGGCCACGAGGTCCGCCAGAAGATCCTCACGCATCAATTCACTGCCGGCCTCCATTTCCACCCGCATGGACAAGTAGTCTTCCGGTTCCCCCAACCCGTAAATACAGGAAACACTGGCTACGACGATGACATCCTGGCGGGTCAGCACCGAACGCGTTGCCGAATGCCTCAACTTGTCGATCATTTCGTTGATGGACGAATCTTTCTGAATGTAAGTGTCGCTCGCAGGAATGTAGGCTTCGGGTTGGTAGTAATCATAATAGGAAACAAAAAACTCCACCGCATTGTGAGGGAAGATCGATTTGAACTCCTGGTACAACTGAGCGGCGAGAGTTTTATTGGGTGCAAGGACCAGCGTGGGCATGTTCACCCGGCTGATCACCTGGGCCATGGTAAATGTCTTGCCGGATCCGGTCACCCCCAACAATACTTGGTGGGGCTTCCCGGCAAGCACGTTGCGGCTTAGTTTTTCAATGGCTTGGGGTTGATCTCCGGTGGGAATGAAATCAGATACAATCTTAAATCGAGAAATGAATTCGCCGTGCGAATTCATTTCTCGATTCTCCAGACCGTTCCATCCGGGCGGTCTTCGATCACGACGTCCATATTGGCAAGGCGGTCCCGAATTTCATCGGCTTTTTGCCAGTCTTTATCTTTGCGGGCGGCTGCGCGAGCATTCAGCAGGGCTTCAACTTCTTCCGGATCGATTTCCTGCTTTGACGCCTGCGTCGATAATTTTTCGACAAAATAGCTTTCTGCGGATTGGTTCATCACGCCCAGCACGTTCCCCATCCTCAGGATGGCACACCGCAGACGGCGTAAACTTGCTGCAACTGTTGCATCCGCCGCATCTTTTTTTTCATCCATTAGGCGATTCGCCTGGCGGACGGCATCGAATACGAGGGCGAGTGCCCTGGCCGTGTTGAAATCGTCGTTCATGCCTTCGCAAAAACGCTGCCAGTATGGTTCGGATATGTCATCGGCATTTTCAACACCTTCTTCAGAAGGACCGATCCGATTCTCAACACGCTGCAACAGTGCATAAATCCTGTCGAGAGCGGTTGTCGATTCCAGAAGGGCGCTGTCACTGAAATCAATGGGTTTGCGGTACTGCTTGGATAGCAGAAACAGCCGCACGGCTTCAGGATGGAAGTGCTGCAGTACGTCCTTGACCATTAAAAAGTTGCCAAGTGACTTGGACATCTTTTCCTGGTTGATGTTGACAAACCCGTTGTGCATCCAGTAGTTGGCCAATGCCTTGCCTGTTGCGCATTCCGATTGGGCGATTTCGTTTTCATGGTGGGGGAAAATAAGGTCCTTGCCACCGCCGTGAATATCGAATGTCCGGCCCAGATATTTTGAACTCATGGCCGAGCATTCAATGTGCCAACCGGGCCTCCCCTGCCCCCAGGGACTTTCCCAATAGGGTTCACCGGGTTTGGCGGATTTCCAGAGAGCGAAATCAAATGGATTTTTTTTGCGTGGGTCAATGTCAACACGCGCCCCGGCCTCCATGTCATCCAATCTGCGCCCGGACAGTTTCCCGTATGCCTCGAAGGCATCAACGGAAAAATAGACATCCCCGTCCTTTGTATAGGCGGCCCCTTTCTGGATCAGGTTTTCCACAAAAACGATTATTTCAGGCATATGTTCTGTTACGCGTGGTTCAAAAGTGGGGGACGCCACATGCAGTGCTTTCATATCAGCCTGAAACTCTTTTATATAAAGGTCTGCCAATTCAACCGATGACATGTCGAGTTCGTTGGCCCGGTTGATAATCTTGTCATCGACATCCGTAAAGTTGCGGACGTAGGTAACCGTCATTCCCTTTGCCTGAAAATACCTGACGACAACATCAAACACCACAAAAGCACGTGCATGTCCAATGTGGCACGAAGCGTACACAGTGGGCCCGCAGACGTACATCATGACCTTTCCCGGTTCAATGCTCTGAAATGTCTCTTTTTTTCTGGTCAGCGTATTGTAAATATTTAAGTTCATTCAGCTTCCATTTTTTTCTGAATCAGGGCCACACATCGGGCGGCAATCCCCACCCCCCTGCCCGCAAAACCGAGGCCTTCGGTGGTTGTGGCCTTGACGTTTACGGCCTCTTTATCGATGTTCAATGATGCCGCAATGTTATTCTCCATTTTGGTTCGATAGGCGGCCATGCGGGGCGCCTCGGCAATCAGTGTGGCATCGGCGTTAATCACATAGAAGCCGTTCTTATGGATCAGGCCGGCAATTTTTTCAAGAAATTTCATACTGGAGGTATTTTTATTTTCAGGGTCAGTATCCGGAAAAAGAAGACCTATATCCCCCATTCCCAAGGCCCCCAGGAACGCGTCGCACACGGCATGCACCAGAACATCGGCATCCGAATGTCCCAGAAGACCTTTTTCAAAGGGAATCTCGACACCGCCGAGCACAAGCTTCCTGCCGTAAACCAGGCGATGCACATCATAGCCTGAACCGACCCTGATACCTGAGATTTGCATGAATTTGGATGATTCTCCGCCTATGGGGTTTATTGCCAATGGATCTTACGCCTGGATATTGTACACTTTCAAGGGGTTGAATTTTCCCTTGGCTTTCAAGGGATCGAGTACTTCGGTTGGGAACAACCCCTTGGTTTTTTCATATGTGACTTCAGAAATGATGATCTGATCGGCCCGGGCGGCCGAGCAGAGCCGTGAGGCCGTATTGACCGTATCGCCCACAACCGAATAGCTCATTGTCTGGCTTGAACCGATATATCCGGCAACCACTTTGCCCGTGTTGATCCCAATGCCTATTTTGATTTCCCTCTTTCCTTCAGCCACCCGCTGCTGGTTGATGGAAATCAATTCGCATCGAATATCAACCGCTGCCCGAACGGCCCGGGCAGGATCGTCATCGTGGGATACCGGCGCCCCCCAGATGACCATGATGGCATCACCGATGAACTTGTCCACTGTGCCCTCATGGGCAAAGACGATATCGACAATTTTTTCGTAATACTCATTCAGCATCTGCAGCACTTCGGCGGCCTGAACATTTTCACTCATGGAGGTAAACTCCCTGATATCCACAAACATGACCGTGGCAACCCGGTTGATGCCCCCTTTTTCAACGTTCAAAGCGCCGGACACGACCATTTCCGCCAGGTCAGGCGACAACAGGCGTTGAAACCGTTCACGCGTGGCTGTTTCCTGCCTGCTTTTTTCTTCGGCCTTTTTGCGTTCGTTTATGGTAAACTGTGAATGGGAACCGAAAATGACAAACAGGCAGATAACAATGACCCTGGGCCAGATCTCGGCAGGTCCCGGCCCGAACAAACGACTGGACATATTCAGGTCGACAGACATGAATATGGAAAGAAGGGTGTCCAAAATCCAGTATACGGCGGCAAGGCCGATACCGATGAGAACCATTTTATCGGTGAGACCAACTCGGAATCTGCGGTTTGTTCCCAATGCAAATCTCCTTGTATTATTGGTACGTTAAGGCACGTCAAGGAACATAAAACAGGTAATTCTGTGAAAATGCCGGGCGCATACCAGCTTAAAAACATATGAATATTAATCAGAATTAAGCCCGTTTTTCAAGGTCATTGTATGGATTGCCATAAAACAGTACTCAAATAAAAACAACTGCCTGTATATAATGAACTCTTGACAAATCCTGGCATTTATGAATAAATATGTTTTGTTATATATCTATAGTCCAAAGTTATATATTTATATGCCAACCTGTAATAATTATACAATTTAACATGGAGTCTTGCCTTGGCCGGGAAAGATGAAATATCTTCAACTGAAAAACTGCTGGACCTGATAAGAGAAGATAGCGAAAAGGATCAGGAACCATTTAATCTTTCAGCAGAAGCAACCGCTGTTCCGGACGCGGAAATATTGACGGACGCGCCAGAGGAACCTATAGAGGAAACTATTGCTGAAAGCAACTCTGCCCCCCTCTTTTCCAATATCATCCCCATCCGAAAAAGAACAACTGTCGGGGTGGATATCGGGTACCACGAACTAAAAATGGCCATGGTCAATCAGGTTTCCGAACGCAAGCACGAACTGCTTGACTTCGCCACCATTCCCTACCCTAAAGGAATCTCTCAAAGCAGTCCGACGTTTCCGGCGTTTATAAAGAATGCGCTCAAAGATTTCTGCGGCAAGAGCCGGCAGACCGCCATCTGGGCTGCCATCTCAGCTGCCCGGGTTGAAACGCGCAACCTGAAGATCCCCAAAGTTTCAAAAAAGCAGATCGACAACGCCATTTACTGGACCTTGAAAAAAGACCTCTCCTTTGATGAGAATGAGATGATTTTCGACTTTGATGTCCTGGGGGACATCATTGAAGACGGTATCAATAAAATAGAGGTCATGGCTTATGTCGCCCCTAAACAGGAAGTCGTTCAACAGAAAAACCTATTTGCAAAAATAGGGTTTCCTTTGGCAGGCGTTACTATCGTGCCCTTTGGCATCCAGAATCTGCTGAGGACCAGTGTTATAGATGCCCGTGAAAAGCTTGTCTGCAGTCTTTTTATCGGCAGGGACTGGTCACGGATTGTTATCTATTCACACGGGAATATGGTCCTCTCGCGTGGCATCAAGGCCGGTATTCGCAGCATGGTCGAAGCCGTTGCCCAGGAACTCGGCAAAAGCGGCCTCGACACCACGGAACAGACCATCGATCCTTCCGAAAGCAGTATTTTCGGTATCAACGAAGAGACCTATATATTCGACATCGAACAGGCTCGGCAGATATTTAACGATCACATCAACAATAAGGCCCCTTTTAGAGGAGACGGAACGGGGCAGGTTCTCAAAGATCACGATGTGTTCACCATGATTCTTCCGGCCTTGGAACGTCTGATCAAGCAGGTGGAAAGGACACTGGAGCACTACTATCTCCACTTCGGCAATGAGCGCATGAGCCGCATATTCGTTTCCGGACAACTGAGCGCCTACGGCAATTTGCTCGAGTACATGCGGGAACAGCTGGACATTCAAATCGACACGCTGAATCCGTTCTCTGCCAGGCTGAACTATCTGGGCATCGCCACCCTGCCCATCGAGCCCACTGCCAAGGAAGCCTACGCACCTGCTATTGGGCTGGGCCTTTCCAACAACACGCTCACGCCCAACTTTATCTATACCTACAAGGATAAAAATGCCGATGACAGCACCAAAATGATCAATCGCATCATTGCCACCGGCGTTATCTTTTTTCTGGCCATATGTTCCGGTATTTATGTCTGGGGCAATTCGGTCCTCAAGGATAAAAACAGGGAACTGGTACAGTTGCAACGTGAAGTTGAAACATTCAAACCCCTGGTCAACAAAAATCTGATCATCAATCTTGCCAGTGAGACAAAAAACAAACGCCAATCCCTGAAAAAGATGGGGGAACGGTATAAGGGCATGGCTGTTATCAATGAAATATCGAACATTACGCCATCCGAAATAAAACTGGTGAGCATTACAGCCAATTTTGGTGACGGAATGATACCCTTGGGAAATGACCGAAAGCAGACACTGGTTGTCGAAGGCATCATCACCGGCGACCGCCTCACTTTCGAATCAACCCTGGCTGGATATGTCGTAAAGATTGGAAGTTCGCCCCTGTTCAGTACACCCAGTATTGAGAACAAATCATTCAAATTTTTTAATAACAAAGAGGTATTGCAATTCAGGGCCATGCTCGACCTGGTCTGACAGGGGGCAACCAAGGCATGGACGCTAATCGTATTTAAATTACCATATGTATCGTGGATCATGTATTTTGTTTTTTTAACGCAGACACGTATTGATAATGATCGGAACTGTTGATGCCCATGAAATATCAGCCTACTAGAAATACATATGTGATTCTGATTTTCGGCGGGGGGATGTTGTTATTCATTTTGCTGGCGATATTTCCCAATTACATATCCTACAACAACACCATGTACGAAATCAGTATTCTCAAAGACAAAATCGATGAACAAAAAATCCTTTCCCCTATTTTCGAAGATCTTTCGAAAAAGGCGCAGTTCAAAAATCCGGGATCGCTGCCATTTCCGCCGGCTGAAAAATTGCCCCGCAGCGACACTGAAAAAATAACGCCGATTATTCGTGAAATAGTCGAAGTAAACGGGTTTACGCTCAAGAATATCGATACGGATATCGCGAGTCTCGTGACCGATTCAGGCATCCTAAAAATGAGCATCGGCATTGTCGGCAAATTTAACAATCTGAGGAATTTGATGTTGGATCTGGGAAGTCTACCCTATCTGGAACATATCGAGGTGATTCAGATAAGCAGCTTTGGAGATGATAATAAAATTGATCTGACAATTTGGATAGCACAGGATCGGTGAAGGGAATACAGCAGCAACCATAGCTATACCACTTAACGCGTCACCTAATCAAAGAGGCAGAGATATCGATCAATGCTGAATAGAGAGAGAATAATCGTTCTTCTGATGATAATAGCCGTCACATATGGCGCCTATAGCCTGTTCCTTTCGCCCGGGGACCAATCGATTGTGAAAGTCTCTAAGGAAAAGATGGCTGAACTTAAAAACTTTGTGGTCGATGCCGCGACCAATCTTTCCAGTGAATCTGTGTCGGCTGCTGACAAATACATTATCAAGCAGGCTGAAAAAGCATGGCCCGCGAGCCCGTTTCTGCAATCCGGCGACATTTTGACCTCGCAACCTTTCGAAGCCAAAGCCGAGGTGCAGGTAGAGAGTATTAAGCTTGCCTACACAGGTTTTCTGCAGTCAGAAGACAGTCTCCTGGCGATTGTGAACGGCATGGAGTACGAAACCGGAGAACAGCTTAGCGAGGCCGGATATTATATAAAAAGCATTTCTCTGAATAAGGTGGTGATAGGGATTGAAAACAATCCTAAAACGATAATTCTTCCCTTGGATGAGAACGTCAGCATTCAGAAGGAAGCAAAGGAGTAACGGCATTTAAAATGAGAAAACTATTCAAATCCAACACTGCAACTCATTGGACAATACCTATCATCCTCTCGTTGGCGCTGCTTTTCGGTTGCGCTCATGATCAAGAGCAAAAGGACCCATTTGTTGAACAGTGGAAAATGACGGCCGAAAAGTCCCGGGGATATTCTCCTAAGGCTAAACAACGCACGGTAATCCCTCCCCCGCCGAAAGTTTCCGAAATTCAGCCCATGGATCAAGAGAGCCAGGAACCTGAGAAAGCGCTGCCCACCAAACAGATCACCATGCGCATGCACGAAACCGATGTTACTGTGCTGTTGCGGGCGCTCACCAGGGCCGTTGGCCTCAATCTCATTATCAATGACAGTGTCAAAGGGACAGTTAACATAGATGTAAAGGAAGCCTCCTGGGACCAGGTGTTTATGAGCATCCTCCGCACCCAGGGGCTGTTCTACGAATGGGAGGGGGATATCCTCCGCATCATTACCCTGCAAGACCGCAATAACAGCCTCGAACAGATGGCAACGGAGCAGAAAATCCGCCAGCAGGAAAAAGATATGGAGAAGACCGAACCCCTGGTTACCCAGGTGGTGCAGGTGGAATTTTCCGAAGCTAAAAAACTGCAGGCCAGCCTGGAGAAATTCCTGTCTCAAAATACCGAAGGCGGTCAGGTCGGGTCGGTCATGGTGGACGAGCACACCAACTCCCTCATCATTCAAGCCATGTACACCGATCTTCAACGCATGATTCCCCTGATCATGGAACTGGACCGCCCCACCCCCCAGATCCTGATCGAAGCTCACATAGTGGAGGCCACCAAGGCAACCGCCCGGGATCTCGGTGTGCAATGGGGCGGGATAAGCCACAGCGGTGATTTCTGGGTGACCCCGGGCATTAATTCCACCGGTACCGTGGGCAACACGTTGAGCGCCGGGGGCATAGACCCCACCTCTGGTTGGGCGGTTAATTTTCCGACGGGTGCGGCTGGTGCGGGTGTACCCTCAAACGATTTCGGTTTCACCGCTTTAGCACTCGGATTTGCCCTGGAAAACGTGGGCGACAGCATCCTCACTGCCCAACTCACCGCACTTCAGCAGGATGGCAAAGTCAACATCCTCTCCAGCCCCTCCATCACCACCATCGACAATCAAAAAGCCATCATCGAAAGCGGAGACGAAGTTCCCTATCAGACGGTTGAAAACGGAGAGGTAAAGATCGAGTACAAAAAGGCCGTGCTCAGCCTCGAGGTCATCCCCCATGTGATCGGCAACAACGCGCTCAAGCTCGAAATCAATACAAAAAAAGACCAGCTGGATTTCACCAACAGTGTCGGCGGCCAGCCCATCATCAAGACCAAGCAGGCCATCACCAAGGTGATGGTGTTCAACGGTCAGACCACCGTCATCGGCGGGTTGAGCAAAGAACAGATTGAAGAAGGCGATGCGGGCATTCCCTGGCTGAAAGACATCCCCATTATAGGCTATCTGTTCAAGGGCGAATCAACCAAAAACACCATGGAAGAACTGTTGATTTTCATCACGCCGCATATCCTGGGAACGCGGCAGGAAGCCGAACTTGAAGATGCCTCTCTGGAAGACAACACTGCGGAGTCCAACTGAACGGGTTGTCCGACATTCTCTTTCAGCTGAGATGAAGCCGTGAACTGGGCATGCAAACGTTCACTATATATCGTTAAAACGATTCGGGGTTTCGCCCTGTCATTTTTTTAGCCGAAGCCGGCGGGTCAGGATGCTATGGATTATTTCACTATTCTCAACTTAAATAAGGAACCCTTTTCCAATTCTCCGGACCCGGATTATTTTTTTCATTCCCAGCAGCATGTGGGCTGTCTTCAGAAGCTTGAATTGTCTCTGCGCCTCAAGCGGGGCCTGAATGTCGTTATCGGGGATGTCGGCACCGGCAAAACCACCCTCTGCCGGCAGCTCATCCGTAAACTCAGAAAAGACGACACTATCGAGACCCACCTTGTCCTTGATCCCTACTTTTCCACGGCCCACGAGTTTCTTTTGACGGTGACCGACATGCTGGTCGCCGATAAGCCTGATAAAAGCGAAGACGACTACCAGCTCAAGGAGCGCATAAAAAACGCTCTCTTTCAAAAAGGGGTGGATGAAGAGAAAACCACGGTGCTGATCATCGATGAAGGGCAGAAAATTCCCGAGTTTTGCCTGGAACTCATGCGCGAATTCCTTAACTACGAAACCAATGATTTCAAACTGCTGCAGATCGCTATCTTCGCCCAAAAAGAGTTTGAAAAGACCCTGGAAAAATATGCCAATTTCACGGACCGGATCAATCTGTATCACCGTCTGGAACCCATGAGTTTCAAGGATACGCGCGACATGATCCAGTTCCGTCTGAACCAGTCCAGCGCAGTGGCTCAAAAGCTGGCGTTGTTTACCTATCCAGCCATGTGGGCCATCTTCAGGGCAACCCGGGGATACCCCCGAAAAATCGTCAACCTCTGCCACCGCAGTATGCTGACCATGATTATTCAGAACAAAACCAAGGCCAACTGGTTTCTGGTGCAATCGTGCATGAAAAGGGCTTTTGACAGCCCCCGCAAACGTTCTTGGGCCCTGGTAGGCACAATGGCCGTCCTTGTGGCGGCTGCGATCGTCCTGGTGCCCAGATTCATGCCGGAAAGGACGCCTTCTATTGTCTCCATCCAGCCCGAATCTTACGAAATCAACACCCCCCGGAACAACATTGCCACCAGTGATGCATCAACATCCATACCGATAAAAGACGAAGTTTCGCATGCCGGCCAGGCTCAGGCTGCCAAAACCGAAATGAACAATGCCGCTCTTTTGGATACGCCTGCACCCGAAAAGACAGGAACAACACCTGACGAGAACTCTTCATCGGTAGCTGTTCCTGCGAGATCAATCTCCTCCAAAAGTGCTGAAACAAACAGTTCCCAGGACCCGCTCCTGAAGATGTCGGCCCAACACCATCCACCCAAGGTTCTGGGCCAGTTAAAGGTCCAGCGAAAGGAAACACTGGGGGGCTTGATCCAGAGAGTGTATGGTATTTTCAATCTGCAGTATCTCTACTCTGTGATGGAAATGAACCCGCACATCATTGACCCCAATACCATCGATATCGGTGAAGTCATTGTTTTCCCGGCGATCCCCCTCTCCATAAAACCGTATGGTCAGAACCGCTGGTGGATTGAAATGCGTCGCAGTGATAACATTAAAACAGCGTTCAATCTCTTGAGATCCGACTATGAACTGACCGCATCATCACGGTTGATACCCTTTTGGGATAATTCTTCGGGACTGCATTTCTCCATTATTTCAACCAAATACTATTATGATGCGGCTACAGCTGAAAACTCGTTAAACAGTCTATCGCCGGAAAAGAGATCGAAGAGCAGGCTTCTGTCGGCCTGGGGCGATGAAACCGTTTTTTATGCTAACCCCTATCTGGGGCCTTGAATCAGAGAGAATAAAAGTGAAACAGAAAAAACGATTAGGCGAAATGCTCATCGAAGCCGGCCTGCTCAACCAGGAGCAGTTGAAACAGGCCATTATCGACCATAAACGGACCAACATGAAATTGGGGCAGTATCTGGTCCGGGAAGGGTTTGTCAGCGGATCACAGGTTGCCGATATTGTTTCCAAGCAGTTGAAGATAAAAAAATACCTCCCCGACAACTACCCTATTGACATAGATTTGTCCAAAGCCCTCCCGCTGGAAATTGCCCAGAAATACCAGGCCGCTCCCCTGAGGAGGAGCAATTTCCTGCTCACGCTGGCCATGACCGACCCCATGGATATCAAAGCGTTGGATGCCATAGAGGTGTACACCAATATGGAGGTCGAAACGGTTATCTGCACGTACCAGGAGTTGAACAACCTCATTGGCAGTCTTTACGGGACCTATTCCGGAATCGACGGGGTCCTCGAGGGCATGCAGGAGATGCAGATCGAAAGGGATGACGAGGGCGAAGAACCCAGGTCCACCATGGGCGACGTGGAGGTAAGCTCTCTCCAGGACATGGCGGAAGAGGCTCCGGTGGTGCGCCTGGTGAACTCCATCCTGTCGCAGGCCGTCCGGGAAGGCGCCAGCGATGTGCACATCAGCCCGGAAAAAGATTATGTGCAGGTACGTTTCAGGGTGGACGGAAAACTGCACGAGTTGCCGGCGCCGCCCAAGACCATGATCCTTTTGATCATTTCCAGGCTGAAAATTCTGTCCAACATGGATATCTCTGTTTCCCGTATCCCGCAGGACGGCCGTTTTACCGTCAAGATGGACGACAAAGAAATCAACATCCGTGCATCCACCATTCCCACCATCTACGGTGAGAACATGGTCCTGAGGCTTCTGGATACCAGCGGTGGTGTGCATTCTCTCGAAGAACTGGGCATGTCCATGGCTGACATAAAAAAACTGGATCCCATTATTTACAAACCGTATGGCATGATTTTAAGCACAGGCCCCACCGGCAGCGGGAAAAGTACAACCCTTTACTCCGTCCTTAAAAGAATCAACCAGTCGGATATCAACATCATAACCCTTGAGGATCCGGTTGAATACCGCATCAGTAAAATCCGGCAGATTCAGCTGAACCACAAGGCAGGCATGACCTTCGCGAGTGGTCTGCGTTCTATCATGCGCCAGGATCCCGACGTTATCATGGTGGGCGAGATCAGGGACCCTGAAACGGCCTCCATATCCGTGCAGTCCGCCCTTACCGGCCACCGGGTGTTGAGCACGGTTCACACCAACGATTCTGCCGGAGCCATCACGCGTTTCATTGACATGGGCATCGAGCCCTTCCTGGTATCGTCGGTCATGCTGGTGTCCATCGCCCAACGCTTGGTCAGAAAGGTGTGCCCCTATTGCAAGAAACCGTATACACCGCCCAAGGCAGCTCTCGAGTATTGGGGGTTGGATAAGGCCGAATCACCCAACTTCATGGAGGGCAACGGTTGTTTCAACTGCATGGACAAGGGCTACAAGGGCCGTACCGGTATTTATGAAATTCTGATTATCGATGATATGGTTCAGGACATGATTCTGAAACGCCATTCAGCCCAGGAAATTTCCCGGGCAGCACGCCAGGCCGGGACCCTGAAATCACTTAGGGATGATGCAGCCAGAAAAATTCTCCGGGGCATTACGACCCTCGAAGAGGCCGCCTCAGCAGTCATCGTTTGAAAAAAATGCTGCGCATTTTTTTCTATACGCGGCTTCCGTCTTCGCTCTTCGAGCTACGCCGAGACAAGCCGCCGCTAACATAAAAAAACAGTTATCTAACTTTGAAGTTGTTAAATACTACTCTTATATTTTCATCAATAACCTTAAAAATTTGACCTGAAAGTTTTTTTATTATTATGGCAAAATACTCCTACCAGGCCATCAATGAAAGCGGCAACACCGTAAGCGGTGAACTTGAAGCCGATTCCCTGGATATGGCCAACACTATCCTGACGGCCAGAGGGTATATCCCCTCCAAGGTCACGGAAACCGGCCAGGTGGCTTCCTTTGTCCTGGTGCGGAAACTGAAAGAAAAATTCACCTTCATCAATACGCCGGAGTTGATTCTTTTCACAAAACAGTTCAAAACCCTTATCAAAGCCGGCGTTCCTATACTGAAGCTTCTCAGCGTATTGGAAAATCAGACAGAAAACGCCGCCCTCAAAGAAATCGCTTTTACCATCAGCCAGGATATCGAGGAGGGCGCCAGCCTTCACGATGCCTTTCGCAAGCATCCCAAGGCCTTTTCGCCTCTTTACTGTAGCATGCTGAGAGCCGGTGAAGCCAGCGGTGCCCTTCCGGAAATTCTGGAACGGTTGATTTACATCTTGGAGCACGAACACAAGATTCGTTCAGACATCCGTGCGGCGTTGTCCTACCCCATTATCGTGCTTGGTTTCCTGGGCGTGGCCTTTTTTATTCTCCTCACCTTTGTGGTACCTAAATTTGCCGCAACTTTTGCCAGGACCACTATCGCACTGCCCTTGCCGACGCAGATCTGTATCGGGATGTACAATGCCCTGGCCAGCTACTGGCTCATTATTATCCTGGTCATGGCCGGTGTCATCGTTTTTTTGAACTACTATCTCAGGACCGAACGCGGACAGTTGGGCATGGATACGCTCCTGATGAAAGTCCCCCTCATCGGCCCGCTCTTCAACAAGGCAGCCATGTCGCGTTTTGCCAGCATTTTTTCAATTTTGCACGGTAGTGGTGTGCCCGTGATGGAATGCATTAAAATTCTGACCGATACCATCGGCAATCATGCCATTGCCCGTGAGTTCGATTTTATCAGCGAACGGCTCGAAGAAGGACGGGGGCTGGCCGAACCCTTGAAGTCTGCACAATATTTCCCCCCCATCGTGATCAATATGATCGCCATTGGCGAAGAATCCGACAATTTGGAAGAGATGCTGAATGAAATTGCCAAGCACTATGATTCCGAGCTTGAATATGCCATGAAAAAATTGTCGGAGGCCATTGGCCCGATCCTGACGCTCGGTCTGGCCGTGGTCGTCGGTTTCTTTGCCCTGGCCATCTATCTGCCCATGTGGGATATGTCGCAAATGGCCCGGTAAAAGATGGTACCCATCTTTTACTCTACGTGACTTCGTCACTATTATCTTAAGATTCTTATGAATTTAACACATCATACGAATCCTTTTTCACCCGACGGCTAATCTATGGAACTGTGCGAAATTGTTCATTGAGACAAATTAAGACCACCTTGACTTACACATCGTCATGTGTAATATTATGTGTAATATAGCAAGGAGGACGTAATCATGGCAACTAATTTAGCGATAAGCGATAGTTTGCTTGAAAAAGCGAAGGAAATTGGTGGTCACAAAACCAAAAAGGCTGTCGTTACCGAGGCGCTCCAAGAATACATTCAACGACGCAAGCAGCAGAAGATTATAGATCTTTTTGGAACTATTGAATATCATAAGGATTTTGACTACAAAGCACAGCGAAAAATTCAATAATGAATATCATCGTTGATACCTGTATCTGGTCTTTAGCATTTCGTAGAAAAAAAAATGCATCATTGACAGAAGTGATAATCCTCACTGAATTGATCAAAGACAGCAGAGTCCAGATACTCGGGCCCATTCGCCAAGAAGTATTATCGGGCATTAAGTCAAAAGATCAATTTTTTCTGCTTCAGGACAAACTGCGAGCCTTTCCAGATTTACAGCTATTTGAAGAAGATTATGAAAAGGCGGCAGAATCTTTTAATCTATGCCGGTCAAATGGTATTCAGGGTTCCAATACCGATTTTCTAATTTGTGCGGTTGCCCTGCGCAGCAATATGCCCGTTTATACTATTGACAATGATTTCAAATACTACCAAAAGTTCTTAGACTTCAGCCTCTACGGTCATAATTAATAGAGGCGGCTTGTCTCGGCGTCGCTCGGAGAGCAAAGACGGAAGCCGCGTATAACAAAAAATACGGAGCATTCTTTGTGAAGGATATACGGTTCGACATAAGCCTCTACATCATCATCCCCGTCATCGTGGGGGGGATCGCCCTTTTAGCCACCATTGCCTCCTACAATGTCACCATATTATACTACAAAAGGGGTCTGGATCCCATCTGGCCCGTGGCCTTCTGGGGGTCTATCACCGTCATCATCACCGCTATCTTTGGTCTTTTGATCGTCAAATTCATCATCGACCCGGTCAAAAAGTTTGCCAGCAGCACCGAAAACATGGTTGTCTTTTCAAACGTTTCGGACAAGAACATGCCCAAGGTGCAGATGGACGACATGAGCCGTTATACTCAGTTTTTCAACCAGGTCACCGAAATTCTGGGCCAGGTCGAAGCCCGGGAGCTTTTTCCAGACATTGTCGGACAAAGCAAGGCCATGCGGGGCGTATTGAAACAGATACTGGATGTAGCCAAAACCGACTCCACCGTCCTTATCCTCGGTGAAACCGGAACCGGCAAGGAACTGATTGCCACCAGCATTCACCGTCACAGTGCGCGAAAAAGCAAAGACTTTGTGGCCTTCAACTGTGCCGCCATCCCGGAAGGCTTGCTGGAAAGTGAACTGTTCGGGCATGAAAAAGGGGCCTTCACCGGCGCCATATCAAAAAAAATCGGCAAATTCGAGGCTGCCGACAAAAGTACCCTGTTCATGGATGAAATCGGCGACATGCCCCTCGAAACACAGGCAAAAGTGTTGCGCGCCGTCCAGGAGGGACAATCCGAGCGTGTGGGCGGCATTAAACCCATTACATTTGACGCCCGCTTGATCACCGCCACTAATAAGGACTTGCCCAAACTGGTCGAAGACAACCTCTTCCGGCAGGACCTCTTTTTCCGGCTCAATGTTTTCACCATTGTTCTGCCGCCTTTGCGGGACCGGCGCGAAGACATTCCCCTATTGGTTGATCGTTTCCTGGAAGCATACGGTCAACCTTACAGCATGTCTCCTGAAGCCATGCAGCTGCTCACTGCCTATCACTGGCCCGGTAATGTGCGTGAACTGGAAAACGCTGTTGAAGCATCCACTATTTTGGCACAAGATGTTATCGCCCCCAAACACCTGCCTTCGGCGATCACCAACCGTTTGGGAACAAATGGACATAAAAGCAAAAAAAATAGAGTCCTTTCCGAAGAAATGAATCTTGACCATCGACTGGACGAACTCGAGAAAGGGATCATTATCGACGCCCTGAAACAATCAGCAGGCATACAGAAAAAAGCAGCTGATGTCCTGGGCATTAAAGAGCGAAGCTTGTGGCACCGCATTAAAAAATATGATATCGATGTTGCTTCCTTCAAACATCATATTGTGTAGATTTGTCCTCCAAAATATGTAGCTTTGTCATAATGCGTTATTATTATTATATATTTTCCAGAAAAGACAATATGTTAAAAACATTAGTTCACTAAATACAAATGTATCTTTAACTTTTTGATATATTTCATTTATTTTTGCTTTTCATCTGAATTATGCGACATTTTTTCATATTAATTATTGAATAAGAGTGTTTTAATTTATTTTGGCATCATAAATGCAATACATCCTGTCAAGGCTTTGATAATTTTCAGGACTAAACCGCTGAAGAACCCGAAGGAGAAGAATCATGAATCTGAAAAAACGAAGAAAAGTTCATAAGAATGAAGAAGGTTTTACACTGGTAGAGGTAATTGCTGTTCTGGTGATTTTAGGCATTCTGGCAGCGGTCGCCGTGCCCAAGTTTTTCGATATGCAGGAAACAGCTCGTACCAAAGCTATCGAAGGTGCGATAGGCGAACTCAACGGCCAGGTAGCCCTTGCCTTTGCCCAAAATGCACTGAATGGCGGTTCGTCCGGAGAATATGAGGGATTATCCGCGTATCTCGCGGGTGATTTCGTGATTGAAATCCCGGACAATACTCCTACAACCAGCGCCAGTGATTTCAAAGACGCGGATCTCGTAGCGGGTGTGGTCGGTACGATCCAAATTACCGGGCAAGCCAACAGCGAGATACCGTTGACGTGGAACGCTGGATCCACGTCTTCACCAGGATATTTTGAAATCTAACAACAGTTTTTGAAAAGAACAATCTGAGAATTGTTTGGATTTTGAATAACTATTCATTTTTACAAGGATAATGATGAGCCGCCTCAAGGGATCCAGGGGTTTCACGTTGATTGAAATCATCTTGGTAATGGTGATCATCGTTATTATCAGCACCATCATTATCTCGCGCTCCAGAGATCTTTCCACCGGTCTGATCAGCCAGACCGAAATCATGAAAACCCATCTCCGCTACGTCCAGACGCTCGCCATGAGCGCTGGGGGTAGCGATGTTTTTGGCATCAAATGCGATGCCAATAAATATTGGCTGTTCAAAGGAGCCGCCCCCGCCATCAACATTCTGAAACTGACGGACGATGCTTCCTATATCGGCGCTGATGATAAACTCGATCTGGCAGCTAAAAACATTCAGGCCAGTGCGTTCACGGTTTTTTTCAACGTCAGGGGTATCCCCTTTTCCGCTTACACGGATGAATCCAGCAACACCCCCCTGTCACCCGATCTGACCATATCCGTAACACCGGTGGGAGGAGGCGCTTCACAAACCATTTCCGTGACAGAACTGACCGGGTTCATACCATGACGCTCATCGTAAAACACCATACCAGGGCAGCGCGCCTGCAAAACAGACAGGGGTTCACCCTGATCGAAATTATCGTGACGTTGATTCTTATATCCATAACCGGCGTGGTCATGTTCCCGGTGTTGCGAACCAATTTAACCAAAAGCGCGGTGCCGGTAATCCGCCTGGGCAGCCAATATCTGCTCATCCAGGAAATGGACCGGTTGACGGCGCGCTATCGCGACGAAATTCAGAACGACTCGCTGAACATTGGTAATTTTAAGACTACTTACGTGGATGTGAGCCCTTTTGTGGACGCAGGGAACACCGCTTTTCTGGGCATTGGACAAATAACCGGCAATGCCTATAGCAGCCTTTCCCCTAACATCCTCAGGGTGACCCTTGTGGATAGCGACCAGAGGCTTGTTTCGTACTTCACCGAGTAACAACGCCTTGCGGCGTTGTTACTATACGCGGCTTCCGTCTTCGCTCTTCGAGCTACGCCGAGACAAGCCGCCGCTAAAACTCAATTCAGGTAAATTGTTCTTCGCAAATTTAGAGTAATAGCATGCAGCGATATTACACAGCAGGTAATCAGTAATAAATATAGCAGGTGTACTGAAGATTGAGTATGGGATATATTCGTTCAAAACTCGGCAACGAGCGCGGTTTCAGTTTAGTTGAACTGGTGGCCAGCCTGGTGATTGCCGGTATTCTGGCCGTGGCACTCACCTCCATCGTGGTAACTGCCATGGAAGGATACGTGTTCAGCCATGACGCGGCCGAGGTTTCCCAGAAAGGGCAACTGGGCCTGGCGCGCATGCGCCTAGAACTCCTGAACGCCACGGCTGTTTCCGAGGCAACCGCCAGCAAAATCGTTTTCACCAACCCTGACGGTACCTATGAACTGGAAAAAACAAGTAGCCTTATCACCTTACGTCGCACCAGTTCTCCGGTTGTTACCCCTAAAACACTGGTCAACAATATCCTGGCAACCTACCCAGTCGGTCAGCTGTTTGCTTATCAGAAAGTATCCGGCACCTGGAGCGCCGGAGAAGACATCGCCCTGCTTTATACCATCGACATCACCTTGAAATTCGATGACAACAGCACGGTTTT
>JAOZRT010000257.1 GCA_029940035.1 Desulfobacterales bacterium | reverse complement strand
TGGCTATTATTACAACTTATTATCTCTACTTTGCCATATTGTTTATGCAACCATATGGTTATCTCTTGGGTTAAAGGTCCGAGAATTTATCAACAACTCAATTTACATAGGAATTGAAATGAAAGAAAAAATAAAATCCCTGGTCAAAGAAAAAAACGCCATCATACTGGCCCACAATTATCAACCCCCTGAAATTCAGGATGTTGCCGACCTTTGCGGCGACTCCCTGGAATTGAGCATCAAGGCCTCCAGAACCGATGCCGAAGTTATTGTGTTTTGCGGTGTGCATTTCATGGCTGAAACAGCCTCGATTCTCTCACCCCAAAAAACAGTATTGCTGCCCCGTCGCGATGCAGGTTGTCTGATGGCAGACATGATTACCGCCGAAAGTTTGGCTAATAAAATTAACACCCTACCACCCATGCCGATTGTGACCTACGTCAATTCAACCGCAGATGTAAAAGCGTTGTCCACCATTTGCTGCACATCCGCAAACGTCGTCAAGGTTGCCAATAGCCTGGATGCAGAAGAAATGCTGATGACACCCGACCGTAATCTGGCCATGTACACAGCCGCCCAAACCGGAAAAAAAATCCATGCCTGGGATGGATACTGCCCTTCGCATGAGCGACTCCTCCCGGAAGATGTTATAGCCGCACGTGAAGCCCACCCGGAGGCGGAATTTATAGCCCATCCGGAATGCCGGCCCGAAATCCACGCCATGGCCGACGTCATCACCTCTACATCGGGTATGATCCGGCATGCCCAGGCCTCAAAAGCCAAGTCGTTTATTGTGGGCACAGAGGTGGGGCTGATCTACCCACTGCAGAAAGCCAATCCTGACAAGAAATTTTTCCCAGCCTCAAAAAAGATGCTGTGTAAAAATATGAAAAAAATTTCCATAGAAGATATTGTACGCAGCCTGGAAAACATGGAAGGGGAAGTGAAAGTACCTGAGGACATCCGCGTTCCAGCTCTTTCGGCTGTGGAGCGAATGATCAACCTCTGAGACCCAGAGGCCAGAAGTCAGAGAACTGAGCGTCAGAACCCCAGAACTTCGATTCAGGGCTGAAGCCCTGGCCTACATGCCCATTCTTCGAAACAACTATGTAGCGCAGGGATTTATCCCTGCCAGA
Source organism: Desulfobacterales bacterium (assembly GCA_029940035.1). Classification (GTDB taxonomy): domain Bacteria; phylum Desulfobacterota; class Desulfobacteria; order Desulfobacterales; family B30-G6; genus JAJDNW01. The sequence continues at coordinate 5,278 of JAOZRT010000257.1, read as the reverse complement.
AGCAGGTTGCAGATAATAAACATCAAAGTGATAATTTTTGATAAGGACTTGTCCATAAAAAATTAGTATTTAACCCCATTCCCCCTCAAGACCCATCTCAAATAATTGAAGAACCTCGCGGCAAACCGCGAGGTATCTTCGGCCGTAAGGAATTCTGCCTTATTCTTATCAAATATCATGCAAGAATCAGGTCTTATATCAGGTCTTCCGGAATATCCGCGTTGGTGTAAACCTTCTGCACGTCGTCGCAGTCGTCCAGCATATCCATCAGGCGAATCATCTGATCGGCTTCCTTGCCCTTGAGATCGGTGGTCGTCTGCGGCAGCATGGTTACCTCAGCATCCAGGTAAGCGATCTCCTTGGCATCGATGGCTGCCTTGACCGCTTCGAAATCTTCTGGGGCGGTGATCACTTCAAAGTTGGTGTCGTCTTCGCGCACGTCTTCCGCGCCAGCCTCCAGGGCAACCTCCATGAGGGTGTCTTCATCAGTGACAGTGCGTTCCACGACAATGCAGCCCTTTTTATCGAACATCCAGGCCACGCACCCGTTCTCGCCCATGTTGCCGCCGCACTTGCTGAAAATGTGGCGGATATCCGCCACAGCCCTGTTCTTATTGTCCGTCAGGGACTCCAAAAAGACCGCTGCACCGCCGGGGCCGTAGCCTTCGTAAGTGTTTTCCTCGTAGTTGACGCCTTCCAGTTCACCGGTGCCCTTTTTAATAGCCCGCTCGATGTTGTCTTTGGGCATGTTTTCACTTTTCGCGGCCACAATCGCCGTCCTCAGCCGCGGGTTGGTATCCGGATCCCCGCTGCCGCCCATGCGGGCCGCCACGGTTATTTCTTTAATCAGTTTTGTAAAAACCTTTCCCCGTTTGGCATCCGCCGCCCCCTTCTTGTGCTTGATGGACGACCACTTGCTGTGTCCGGACATATATTACCTCCTGATAAATTTGTACCTATTATTTTGTATGTAGTGTTTCGAGTCCAGAGTATAGCAGCAACTGTAACCGATCTGCAACCAAACACAAAATACAAAACACGAAACACTAATTTTTTAAATTTAACCCGATGATAAATATCTCCTTGCTGGCCTTACGGCTGCTCTGGGGCTTGAACGTTTTCTGCTGGGCAAACCTTTTTCTGACCTCATCCGAAAACTGTTTTACCTCCCCGCTCTGGAAAACCTTGCAAATGAAAGAACCGCCCGGTTTGAGAACCGCTCCGGCAAGATTCAGTGCTGCTTCACAAAGGCCCATGGAACGGGCTGCATCCACGGTCTTGTTGCCCGTGGTGCCGGGGGCCATATCACTGATAACGGCGTTGTACCCTTTCCCCAGCATCCCCACCACAATGTCGAGTTCATCCAGGGCGTCGCCCGTAAAAACCTTTACATGTTCCGGTGTCTGAATGGCAACCGGTTTCTGATCGATGCCCACGACTTCGCCCTGGTCACCGGTCAGTTCCGCGGCATACAGCAGCCAGGAACCCGGGGCACACCCCAGATCAAGCACCCGGTCGCCTTTTTTAATGACACGAAACTTTTTCTGTATTTCCTCAAGCTTATATACCGACCTGGCCGGGTACTTGTCCTTTCTGGCCTTGCGGGTATAATGATCTTCCCAGTGGTTTTTTTTTGAAGATTTTCGATTCACGATTCATTCCGATAATTCAAGCCCAAGGTTTATTTAATCTCACCACCTGCTACGCTCGACACAAAGGGCACAAAGTATTTCTTATCAGCCGCAGACCCACGCCGACTGACACAGACAAACATCTCTTTCGTCAAACAGACATGAATTTTAACTTTTTCAGAAAAATCAAAATTCATCATTGTTCGACCAAAACAGTCATGGCCTTCGGCCAGTTTTCACACTGTTACTTGCGCAGCATTTTCTTCGAAATTTATATCTTAACATCACAGATCCTTACCGCTCAACAAAATGTTGAGTGAACGAATTAAAGATGGATGAATTATTATCGTAAAAGTGGAGCGAACTTAGTATTGGAAAAATATCGCGAAGCGATGGCAATAATTGTTCAAATATTTGCCCTGTGAAAAACGCATTTCACCAATCAACGATTTACAAGGTCACAGGGCATGTCGTTTGAACAATTGGTAGTTTCTCAATAAGTCAGGGTGACGGTCTGGATTCCCGCCTTCGCGGGAATGACAAGGCGCTAAAAGCGAAACGTCATTCCCGCGAAGGCGGGAATCCAGGATAATACTGGATGCCGGAACAAGTCCGGCATGACGAATTAGGCTATTTAGTTGCCAGGTTAATATTAAGCCCTTGCAAGCTGCAACCAATTCTCTATGCCCTCCGTGGTGAAAATCAAAACAAATTCTCAATGGCCTCTTCCACGGTTTTCACCCCCACCAGTTCCAACCCATCCACATCAGGCATCCGTTTCAGGTTGCTGAACGGCACCAGGCAGCGCGTAAAACCCATCTTACTGATTTCCGCGGCCCGGTTATCGATCTGCCCGATGGCCCTGACCTCACCGGTGAGTCCCACCTCCCCGAGCACCACGCTGCCTTCGGGAATCGGTTTGTCCAGGAAACTCGAGGCAATGGCAGATGTGATCCCAAGGTCCACTGCCGGCTCAACCACTTTAACGCCGCCGGCCACATTCATGAAAATATCATGGCCCATGAGATGCATGCCGAGTTTCTTCTCCATGACCGCCGTCAAAAGGGCCACCCGGTTTTGATCCAACCCGAGAATCGTCCGGCGGGGGGTCCCGAAACTGGTGCTGCTGACCAGGGCCTGAAACTCCAGGAGAATGGGCCGGGTGCCTTCCATGCTGGCCGTCACCACCGACCCCGGCGATCCTTCGGGCCGTTCGGAAAGAAAAATGGCTGACGGGTTGTCCACCTCATCCAGCCCATGGCCTTTCATCTCGAACACCCCGATCTCGTTGGTGGAACCAAACCGGTTTTTTACGGCCCGCAGAATTCTGAACACGTGATTCCGGTCTCCCTCGAAGTAGAGCACCGTGTCCACCATGTGTTCCAGCAGCCTGGGCCCGGCAATGGCTCCATCCTTGGTCACGTGCCCCACCAGAAAAGTGGGGACGCCCTTGTTCTTGGCCATGAGCATCAGCCGCATGGCTGACTCCCTCACCTGGCTGACGCTTCCGGGTGCGGACGTAAGCTCACTGCTGTACATGGTCTGGATAGAATCGATGACCAGGACGTCCGGTTTTACCGACTCCACCATGGTGAGAATCGCATCGATGTCGATTTCCGACACCACCAGTATTTCAGGGGAAACCGTGGCAAGCCGCCGGCTCCTGAGGCTGAGCTGCTTGACCGACTCTTCACCGGACACATACAGCACTCGCTTATTCTTTTGGGCCACCCCGAACAGGACCTGGAGCATGAGGGTCGATTTGCCGATGCCGGGGTCCCCGCCGATCAAAACCAGGGTGCCGCTCACCAGGCCTCCGCCCAGCACACGGTCGAACTCCTTGATGCCGGTAGTAAGCCGGTTTTCATCATTCGCATCAATGGCGTCGATGGCAATGGGCTGAGACTTGGTCAAGGTCGTACCCGCGGTAATCCCGGGCCTGCTTTTGGTCGCCTTAACCTCTTCCACAAAGCTCTGCCACTTGCCGCAGTCCGGGCATTTGCCCATCCATTTGGCAGTCTGATATCCGCACGCCTGGCAGGAAAAAATCGTTTTTTGTGTTTTATTCAATCCAACACCTTGAAATGATGGAACATTTAAATAATAGCCCTTAAATTACGGGTGAAATTCAGGTACCAAATCCTTTTGGGGTATGTTATGGTCACCGACTCGAACAATTCCATTTCTTAGGAAATTGTTCATACTGAAAAATGTAAGGGACAATCACGAAAACACGAAATCCGAAAAGCACGAAATATTTAATAAGACCTTTTCGTGTTTTGTCATTCTCGTGATTTCGTGATGAAGATATTGATCTTACCCTTTTAGATCAATAACATGATTATCACTCACCATCAAGCTGACTGTCATTGGCCTGATGTAAAATGAAAGAGAGCTATGTTTGAAATATTGCGAAAAGGCAGCCGTATTGTATTGACCCTTTTGGTCTTCACAGCATTCTGTATCGCCGTCAACCCAGTATCGCTGGCAATTGCATCCGACCGTGACCTCTATTTTATTGACCTTGAAAAACGCCTGGTCAAGGACGGCTTCAATGCCGATAAAATGGATGCGCTCTATCAACGGCCCGGCATCACCTTCGAAACCCGCAGCGTGTCCCTCTTTTTCATCCTTCGTGAAGGTAAAATGAGCCACAGCCATTACACGGACCAGCGCTCTATTCAAAAAGCCAAAAAGTATATGGAGCAGCACAAAACGGATTTGGACAGGGTCGAAAAAGCATCCGGTGTGGAAAAATCGGTGGTCACGGCCATCATTCTTGTTGAAACCAGGCTCGGGACCACTCTGGGAAAAAGCTCTGTTTTCAACTCGCTGTCATCCATCGCCGCCCTCGATAACACGGCCGCCAGGGACAAGGTCTGGAAAGGCCTCGACAGCCAGGGCGACCTCACGCGGCAATCTTTTGACAAGAAAGCCAAACGCAAATCAGCATGGGCGTACCGCGAATTGAAAGCCTTCCTGGAATACACTGCAAAGGAAAACATAGACCCCATGGCGGTAAAGGGTTCTTTTGCAGGTGCTATGGGTATCCCCCAGTTCATGCCCACCAATATCGGGCACTATGCCAAGGACGGCAACGGGGACGGGTTCATCGACCTGTTCAATCATACCGACGCCCAGGCCAGTGTTGCCAACTTTTTGAAAAAGCATGGCTGGAAACCGGGGATTGACAGAAAAAAGAAAAAAAAAGTGGTCCACCATTACAATCACAGTGATGATTATGTGGACACCATTATGAAAATTTCAGACCTTTTGGAGGCCTGAACCCTATTTTGAGACATAATAATGGATTTTAAAACAATCGGCTATGTGCTTGTACTGACCGTGCCGTTTTTCTTTCTGACCGTCTGGGCTCTCGTGGACTGCCTGCAGAAGGACTTTGGAACCATGGGCAAAAAAGCCCTCTGGGGGTTGATCGCCGCCATCCCCTTCATAGGCGGCATCATTTATTTCATCTTTGGATTCAGGAAGGGCAAAAAGACAGATCTTGAAAACCTGTTTTAAATGTATTATTTGTTTGACAAACGAAATCGCCTTTTATAATCGTACCGAGTTCTTACATACTAAATTAGGTCCCATCGTCTAGCGGTCTAGGACGCCGGCCTCTCACGCCGGAAACCCGGGTT
>JAOZRT010000557.1 GCA_029940035.1 Desulfobacterales bacterium | reverse complement strand
ACCAGCGCTTGAGCTGACGCCAATCGAACATGTTCTGGAATTTAGGTGCCTGAATTATCGGTATATCCGCGGGTTTTTCCCCGTTTAAAATGCGCACTCCCAGTTCCGCAACCATTTTTCCCTGCTCTTCGAAACTGTTCAAATAGCCGCCGACGATGCCGTGGCCAAGTAATACATCCCAGAAACCGTACACGGGGACATTGGACGCGCGCGAAATTTGGGAAAGCGATTCAGGAGCATCGAATTTTTTCCCTGCGCCATCCTCGAGTAGCGGCAAATACATAACCAACGTATGGACAGGTAGATTGGCCACCTTTTCCAGAAGCTCTTCCATCGGGAGTCCGGTCAGATAGGTGAAATCGATCCGATCTTCATAAAGGAGAAACACTTCCCGGGCAGCTGTATAATATGATCGGCCGTAGCTTCCTGCACCTGCAACAACAGCAACACGTAGGGTGTCAGGGTGCAAATTGAGCGCCAGATCGAGCGTATCTTTATAAGTGTTGGCTGATAAAATACCGGTGATATTCGGCCCAAGAGACCGGCTTTCGACAAAGTGCCGTTCAACTGCGCCAAATACGACGGGAACACCGGTGAAAAAGGCCTGCTCATACCTCAGCACAAAATCAAAAGCCTGATTGTAAACCGAGATAATTAAATCTGGCTTTGAAGTTGAATATTTGTGCCGGTATAGGTTACGCAGCAACTGGACGTAGCGATCATCGTTGAATCGTGCCGAATCCAGGTATTCGATGTCTATTGCAATTCGATCGGATGGTCCCGCTTTAAAAACCGATCGAATACCCCGGTCCCACTGGTAAGCGACAGGCGATGTCGCCCTGTAAGAGGCCAGCACAAGAACTCTTTTCGGTGTAATTTGTTGTGCGGCAAAAAGGACGGAATGAGACAGCACCAGCACCGGCACCAATAAGAGGAACAAAAAAGATAGCGATCGGTTTGGTTTCATTAAATCGTCTCTTCCTTATTATGGCCCGATTAAAGATTTCTTCACCAATATCATAGTAAAAACGGTTGGTCAAAAACCATCGATATTCGGGCAACATCTACAAAATCACCAGTACCCAGATCAATTGAGAAACTACCAACTATCAATTTAGCTGAAATTATCCCAGATAGTTTTTGGTTACATGAAACACACCAGAGAATCAATCGGTATTTCAAATTTTGGTTAGCTCAAGCATCATCATCGGTGCACCCTACGTGGTGGAGGATCCTGATTGCATGATGCATCAGGCAACCAGAGGGGCTATTGTAAATTAAGATCCAATGTTTTATCTAGTAGAACAGATAATTTTAAAAAGGATTTTCTGGTGTCATCAAACCATTTTGATAATTCCATGGACTTTTGAGTCACAGGCTCATTAACAGTAACAGTATCATCGCTTGGAATCATTCCGAGCAATTTAGATAAATCGGCTATCTTGACCTATACTTGAATTGACAGAAATGAAATATCAGTTGGAACTATTCTTGGCAGTATGGCATCACAACCTTTCAGAAGCCCTGTTGCCCTTAGAACGCTTGTGCCTCCCATGGACCAGGCTTCACGTGTTTCCTCTTTGATCTCTAAGTTTTACCTTTTCCTTCTTTCTCTTTGTGCCTTCTGACGAATCTCTTGGACCTGGTGCGATCCCATGAACATATCCCTGAGCGTCATATTTTTAAGCCCAGCCCCCACTTCCGCGATGCCAGCAAGAGCATCGGCATACGCCCGGTATGCGTCATCTGGTCGTTCCTGCGTCTGCC
>JAOZRT010000256.1 GCA_029940035.1 Desulfobacterales bacterium | reverse complement strand
GCCCTCAGGATGAGGTGATGCTCCTTTGCTAGTATCTCAGTCGCTTTCATTCAATCTCTCCCTGTTGCCTGAGTAGCACGGATTTACAGGGCTGACACCCTATTTTAATTTCTCAGCTATCGGTTGAAAACACATTGACTTAAGTCAATTACAATGATGACACAAAGTGGTATGTCTTATATAAATCAGTTGAGACGGCATTTCAATACAGAAAATAAAATAGGGATAGAAATGAATGACTATTTGAACAGAGGTGTGAAAGAAATCATCGATGCATACCCAGAAGTTGCGGATATCCTGAATGATTACGGAATAGGCTGCAGTGCCTGTGAAGTCGGCACATGCCTGTTTAAAGATATCGTGTCGCTGCATCCGATATCAGAAGACCAGGAAGCGGAATTGCTGAAGCGGGTAGCAGCGGTAATTAACCCTGATCAGGCCTCCGGATAGGCCTGACGCACAATCAAAGAAGGAATTTAACTTTAGGAAGGAGAATGACCATGTCAGAGTTTCATTCGTGCCCGGGTTCCCGGATGCTTGCTTTCGAAAAAAAGGCTGATGCCCCGGCCGGCGAAATCGCCGGTATAATTCAATCCCAGCTGACGCAATGGCCCGTACAACTGCACCTGATATCTCCCACAGCACCTTACTATCAGGAGTCGGATGTACTGTTGACCGCCGACTGTGTTGCCTATGCGCTGGGTGATTTTCATCGTGAGTTTCTAAAAGACCACACATTGGCCATTGCCTGCCCCAAACTGGATTCCAACCAGGATATCTACGCTCAAAAAATTACATCATGGGTAGATGATGCCGGTATCAATTCACTGCACGTGCTCATCATGCAGGTCCCCTGCTGCGGCGGATTGCTTAATCTGACGAGGACCGCGGTTGAAAATGCCGAGCGAAAGATACCGATCAATTACACGGTGGTGAGTGTTCAGGGTGATATTCTTGAGCAGAATTGTATCTGAAATCCGCATATTCGGTGCTGAATATACCCTTTAGTTGGGGTATACTGGCAAATTTTTAGTATTGATTTAGGCCCATTGATATTTCATATTGTAGCATTTAAGTGCTATCGACAATAATTTTGGAATGTGCAAGATAACAAAGGAGACAGTCCATGAACGATGATTATAAATTTGAAACGCTCTGCCTGCATGCCGGTCAGGCTCCTGACCCAGCCACCAATGCACGCGCAGTACCCATACACAGGACCTCCTCCTATGTGTTCAACAGTACGGAGCATGCCGCCAATCTGTTTTCTCTGAAAGAGCCGGGCAACATCTACTCCCGCATCATGAACCCCACTCAGGACCAGTTGGAAAGCACCCTTGCCGCCCTCGAAGGCGGTGCCGCGGCCCTGGCCCTTTCTTCGGGAACGTCTGCCGTCTACTATGCCATCATCAACATCTGTTCTTCCGGGGACGAGATCGTGTCGGCCAACAACCTGTACGGCGGCACCTACACCATGTTCGATGCCATTCTGCCCCAGTTCGGTATCCACACCCGTTTTGTCGACCCGCGCGATCCCGGCAATTTCGAGCCGGCCATCAATGAGCGCACGCGAGCAATCTACATCGAAGCCATCGGCAATCCCGTGCTGGAAGTCACCGATATGGAGGCCATTGCCGCCATTGCCCACGCCCACAACCTGCCCCTGATCGTAGACGCCACCTTCACGACGCCCTTTCTTTTGAGAAGCATCGATCATGGGGCCGACATCGTGGTGCATTCACTGACCAAATGGATCGGCGGGCATGGAACGGGTATCGGCGGTGTGGTCGTCGATGCCGGAACGTTCAACTGGCAGGACCCCAAATTCGACCTTTACAACCAACCCGACCGCAGCTATCACGACGTTCGCTTTGCCCACGACCTGGGGGACCTCAACCCCGTGGCCTTTATCATGCGCATGCGGCTGGTGCCGCTGCGCAATCTGGGCGCCTGCATATCCCCGGACAATGCCTGGCTATTCCTGCAGGGGTTGGAAACTTTGCCGCTGCGGATGGAACGGCATTCCGAGAATGCCATGCGGGTCGCCGTATATTTAAAGAGCCATCCGGATGTAAACTGGGTCCGCTACCCGGGCCTGGAAGACGACCCCGCCCATGCTACGGCAAAAAAATATCTTAAAAAGGGATTCGGCGGCATGGTGGTCTTCGGCATCAAAGGCGGGTTCGATGCCGGCCGCCATTTTGTAGACAAGTTGAAGCTGTTCTCGCACCTCGCCAATGTGGGAGATGCCAAGAGCCTGGTGCTGCATCCGTCCAGCACGTCTCACTCTCAGTTGTCCGAAGAGGACCAGAAGGCCAGCGGTCTGACACCGGACCTCATCCGCCTCTCCATCGGCATCGAGCATGTTGACGATATAATTGCGGACCTGGATCAGGCCTTTATTGAATAAAATTTGATACGATTTTAAAAGCCAGTGATTTTAATAAGATGGTTCCTCATATTCTTATCAAATTTAACCCAAAGGGCGAGCCGGAGGCATTCATATGCTGTGTTGCCAAGGATTTGAAGTAAAAGACTACGACTTCACCCTTGGACGCCTTGCCTATGAATGCCTCCAACCCGTTCAATATTAAGAAGCTTAATAAATACCAGATCATCTTATTTATACGACCGACAGAATAGCATGAGTGAATACACGCAAAAAGACAGCCAGGGCCATTCCGTGGGCATCGTCGAAAAGAAGCTGCACACCTCTGCCGAGCCTCCCGGGGAGTTGGAGCTGGAATGCGGCCGGAAGCTGGGGCCCATTACCCTGGCCTACGAAACCTACGGAACCCTGAATGCGGAAAAAAACAACGCCGTCCTGATTTTGCATGCCCTTTCCGGTGATGCCCACGTGGCCGGCTTTCACAGCGCAGAAGACGAAAAACCCGGTTGGTGGGACAGCATGGTGGGGCCGGAAAAAGGGATCGACACAAACAAGTACTTTGTCGTCTGCTCCAACATCATCGGTTCCTGCATGGGCTCCACCGGTCCCTGCGCCATCAACCCCAAAACGGTCATGCCCTACGGCCTGGAATTTCCGGTGGTGACCATCGGCGACATGGTCAGGGCCCAGAAAACGCTGATCGATGCCTTGGGTATTAAACGGCTGCTGGCGGTTGTCGGCGGCTCCGTAGGCGGCATGCAGGTGCTGGAGTGGTGTGTCCGATACCCGGACATGGTGGCAGCCGCTATTCCGCTGGCCACCACAACCCGGCATTCCGCCCTGGCCATTGCCTTCAACGAAGTGGCCCGGCAGGCCATCATGGCCGACCCCCACTGGAACAACGGCGACTACTACTTCGGGGACCGGCCAAAAACCGGCCTGGCCGTGGCCCGCATGATCGGGCATGTGACCTACCTGTCGGATGAGTCCATGCGTTTGAAGTTCGGCCGACGCCTGCAGGACAAGAGTGACTTTTCATTCAGCTTTGACCCTGAATTCCAGGTGGAAAGCTACCTGCGTCACCAGGGTAAACGCTTTGTCGAACGCTTCGACGCCAACGCCTTTTTATACATCACCAAGGCAGCCGATTATTTTGACCTAGCCAAACAGTATGGCGGCGGCTCCATGGTCGAGGCCTTCTCGAAAATGGATGCCCGCTTTTTGATTGTTTCTTTTACATCCGACTGGCTCTACCCCACCTATCAATCCCGCGAAATGGTAAAGGCCATAAAAAAAACCGGCGGCGATGTCAGTTTCTGTGAAATAGAGGCCGAGTGGGGCCATGATGCTTTTCTGATCCCCAACCCGCGCTTGTCGGGCATTATAGGAGGTTTTCTGTATCGTGTCTTCAATGAAACTGCCCGGTAAGATGATGCGGTTTGATCTGCACCTGATCGCCTCCTGGATAGAACCGGGCGCCAGGGTGCTGGACCTGGGCTGCGGAGAAGGCAGCCTGCTGGAATATCTGATCCAGCATAAAAAAGTCGTGGGGTCCGGTATCGAGCAGAATGAAAGCCGGGTTGCCAAATGCATCGAAAAGGGCCTGTCCGTCCTGCAGGGCGATATCAACGTCGAGATCGAGGACTATCCGGACGACAGCTTCGACTACGTCATCTTGAGCCAGACCCTGCAGCAGGTGTATGCACCGGATGAATTGATTCGCGCGATGCTGCGCATCGGCAATAAGGGCATCGTCAGTTTCCCGAATTTCAGCCACTGGCGTGTGCGGCTGCAGCTTTTGACCAGCGGCTATGCACCGGTCACCCGGCAACTGCCCTACCAGTGGTATGACACCCCCAACATCCGGGTGATCACGCTCAAGGACTTCAGAAAATTTGCCCGCGAAGTGGGCTACCGCATACTGAAGGAAGTCGCCATTGACGCCCAGTCGACCAAAAGGGCCGGTAATATTGTCCGGGCAATGCCCGATCTCAGAGCCAATTATGGTATTTTTTTAATAACCGATCATTGTTGAAGGAGGTGGCCATGATAACGATCGAACAACTAAAAAGCTTTTATACCTTTGCCGATCTTCCCCGGGCTGACCTGCTGGAAATCGCCCGCTGCGGGGAAGTCCGGGATTTTAACGCGGGAGATACGATTTTCGAGGAAGGTGCCAGCGCCGTCAGCTTGTATGGCGTCCTCGAAGGTGAAGTCGAATTGAGCATTCTTTTAGATAGTAATCCCGAAAATGCATGACAATCAAAGACAAATCCGAAATCTTTTCAAGCGGCTGAGCATACCAGCATACCGCAAGATCACGCAATACCTTTTCCTGGGGACGATCCTGCTGATTGGCATTGAGTTCACCGTTTTTGTTCATCAGCTGGAAAAAGGTGTCGTGCCTTCGATTCAGCGCCCTCCGGGTATCGAGGCTTTCCTGCCCATAAGTTCCCTGATCAGCCTGAAGTACTGGCTTACGACCGGCATATTTAATCGCGTCCACCCCTCGGGGCTGGTCATTCTCCTGATGATTTTGCTGACCGCTTTGCTGCTCAAGAGGGGATTCTGCAGCTGGGTATGCCCTTTCGGTCTTCTCACGGAATATCTCAATCGAATTCATGAAATAGCCTTCAAAAAAAAGTACCCGCTGTCACGCTGGCTGGATTACCCGCTGCGAAGCTTAAAGTACTTGTTGCTGGCCTTTTTTCTGTGGGCCATCCTGATAAAAATGGATCGAGCCGCTCTCGATTATTTTATATACAGCCCGTACAACATGGTGGCCGACATAAAAATGCTCTACTTTTTTGAACACATATCCCGTTTTGCAGTCGGTGTTCTGGTCACCCTCCTTATCCTCTCAATCTTAATTCGAAATTTCTGGTGTCGCTATCTCTGTCCCTATGGCGCCCTGCTGGGTTTATTGAGCAGTCTGAGCCTGTTTAAAATTTACCGGAACCAGGCAACATGCACCAATTGCCAGAAGTGTACCCGAAGCTGTCCGGTGGACATCAAGGTCCACCAGACGTCCGTCGTCCGTTCCGACGAGTGCCATGCCTGTCTCAACTGTATCAGTGCCTGCCCGGAAAAGGAGACGGTATTTCTATCCGTTTCAAAAAAGATAGGAAGGATTCGGCCCTGGATTTATGCCGTCCTGATAGGCGTGATATTCTTGGGAAGCTCGATAGCCGGCAGGGCAACCGGTCATTGGAAAAATACCATATCGACCCATGAATACCTCTTTCACGTCAGGCATCTCAATCTCCCGATTTACCAACATAACGAGGGCCGGGTTCCAGGCTACGACAAGGCCGCCTGGCTTACCATGTTGAACAGTTTGAAAGCATCCGGAGAAGAACGTGGCGATTGACTTTCGCCTGCGCTTAGGGTTTGTGAAGAAATAAGTTCGCAAATTTTCAGAGTAGAGTGTGCCAATCCGTTGGTATTCAAACACTTAATAAAGGAGGTACCGCCATGGACCTGAAAACTAACACCAAAATCGACGAATTACTGAAGCAATACCCCTTTTTGCTCGATTTTTTGATTACGCTGTCCCCAATGTTTAAAAACCTAAAAAACCCGGTGATGCGCAAAACAATGGGAAAAGTAGCCACCCTAAAAAAAGCCGCGGCCATCGGGGGGTTGAAGGTCGAGGAGCTGATATCGAGACTGTCCGCCGAAATCGGCAAGCAGACCGGCAATATCCCGGCTCCCGGTGAATCCGTTTCCGCCTCTCAGGGTGATACCGTGGCAGAATCCGAGGAAAGGCAGGCGGCGCTCAAAGAAATCATCAGGGATCTCCACGACGGCAAAACCATGCAAGCCCTCAAAGAAAAATTCAGAGAGCTGGTTCACGGAGTGGAGGCCACGGAGATCGCCAAAATGGAACAGGCCCTCATGAACGAGGGGCTGCCGGCCGAAGAAATAAAGCGCCTCTGCAATGTTCATGTGGAAATCTTCAAAGAGGCTTTGGAGGAACAGGACCTGCCCGAGCCTCCCCCCGGGCACCCGATTCACACTTTCATGAAGGAAAACCGGGCTTCTGAAAAAATCATGAGTGAAACCAGCATGCTCATGGG
>JAOZRT010000556.1 GCA_029940035.1 Desulfobacterales bacterium | reverse complement strand
GGTATGGTATACCTACCGCATCGATGACCACCTGACCCGCATCATCGAAAAAAACATTACCGCCTATAGAGCCGCTGAAGGACTCGAGACCGCCCTTGTGAATCAAAAAGAAGCCATCAACCGGATCGCTGCTTAATATGCCCGCTTTATAGATCTTAAAGATCGTGTTGTCGTGCATTATGAAATGGGGCAGGAGGAGACCGGGGCTGCTCTCCATCCTGAATCCCGTGAACATATCGCTGATGTAGACTCCGCTTTGTATGACTTTTTATAAACCAGACCGCCTCAGCATAATTTTTATTCAAAAGATCAAAGGACCCGATGTACGCGGGTTGGTTGCCATGGGCATCGATAATTCCGATATCGGTGAATCTCCACCTTATCAGTTGAGGTTTCTAAACACATCATTCAATATCGAAGGCTTTTTAAAATGGTCTAATGAACCGGTTTGGGCCACGGCGTTCAACTTAGAAACAGCAATAAACATGCCATTGAAGCATGTGCCATGTGTGTGGTAGGCTAATATCCTAATTCCTCAACCCATGGACTGTCACATGGAATAGCTGAGGGAAGATTCATGAACAGTCCGAAAACCTTAGCATGCAATCATTTACGGGGTTAATAAAGGGTGTGTACGTAAGCTATAATAATTTAGCGGAGGAACAAAAATGGTTTTCGCGGCATCCGGTGTTGAAGTCAACCCGATAGTTCCTTTTGCAGTGGCCTTGGTTGTCTCATTTTTCACGTCAATGGGCGGTGTGTCCGGTGCATTTCTGCTGCTTCCCTTTCAGGTCAGTTTTTTGAACTATACCGCACCGTCGGTAAGCGCGACCAACCATGTTTTCAACATCGTTGCCATTCCCAGTGGCGTTTATCGTTACATCAAAGAGGGGCGGATGCTCTGGCCCCTGACGTGGGCGGTCATTATCGGCACATTGCCGGGTGTTTTTATCGGGGCCTGGATTCGAATTGTGTACCTGCCGAACCCGCAAAACTTTAAACTTTTTGTCGGCTTTGTTCTTCTTTATATTGGATGGCGCCTTTTAAAAGATACCGTCACGCAGATAAAAAAAAACAAAGTTAAAAATGATTCTGCATCAGTCGGTGCTGACCATGCGGTGCATGTAACCGTTGCCGGCTTGCGCAGAGTAGAATTCGAATATGATGGCGAAACATTCAGCTTCTCCACCCCTTTAGTCTATGCTGTCTGTTTTTTCGTGGGTATTGCCGGGGGTATCTACGGAATTGGCGGGGGATCGATTGTGGCGCCTTTTTTTGTGGCCATTATCGGTCTGCCGGTTTATGCCATCGCCGGTGCCGCTTTACTGGGGACGCTGGTGACCTCCGTGGCCGGGGTATTGTTCTTTCACATCCTGGCTCATGTTTACACTGGCCTTTCAGTGGCCCCGGATTGGAAGCTGGGTCTGCTTTTTGGTTTAGGCGGGGTTTTAGGCATGTATCTTGGCGCACGAACTCAGAAATACGTTCCTGCCAAATTAATCAAGGGCATGCTGTGTGTCTGTGTGCTGTTTGTAGCCGGCAAATATATCTTTGGGTTTATGCTTTACTTCTTGTAGGTTGAGTCGTGATCTGGGTGTAGCGAAATGAAACGCAGGTAATCACTTTCAATGGAGAGGATGGCCCTGAAAGAGCGCGTGATTCGTATAGAGTAGATGGGGTTCCCCTTTCGTGTTTTCGTATTTTTTAGGTGTTCCAGGTTAAGCCCCGAGGAACGTCTAAGCTGATCGAAATCCATCCTTGACAAGGTCCTA
>JAOZRT010000555.1 GCA_029940035.1 Desulfobacterales bacterium | reverse complement strand
TGAGAATGATTTTGTTCGAATCACCTATAGTGAAGCGATCGATCAACTGGAAAAATCCGGCAAGAATTTTGAATTTCCAATCAGTTGGGGGGTCGACCTGCAGTCTGAACATGAACGCTACCTGACGGAAGATGTCTATGGCGTACCACTCATTGTTAGTGATTATCCCGCTTCGATAAAGCCATTTTACATGCGGGTAAGCGATGACGGAACAACCGTTGCCGCAATGGATATCCTGGTTGCCGGTATTGGAGAAATTGTCGGCGGAAGCCAGCGCGAAGAACGTCATGATGTATTGCTTGGTCGTATGCAGGCCATGGGCATTGAGGTAGAAGATTACCAGTGGTATCTCGATCTTCGAAAATATGGAACGACTGAGCATTCCGGCTTTGGGCTTGGCTTTGAACGCTTGATCCAGTTTGTCACTGGAATGCCGAATATTCGTGAGGTAATTGCCTTTCCGCGAACACCCGGATTTGCCCCATGCTAGTGACAGGCTCTCTGTTTTCCGGGGGATTGTCGTGAGCAAAGGACCCGGTGTCCAGAAGATGTTCGACACCATCGCCGGCCGCTATGATCTGATGAATCGGTTGATGACGTTTGGGCAGGATCAGCACTGGCGTCAATTTGTTGTCGCTAAAGCTGACAGTCAGGATAACGGTTGGGTATTGGATCTGGCCTGCGGCACAGGAGATATTGCTGCCCTGTTCTGTAAAAGCGCTTCACAGGTACGGGTCGTTGGGGCTGATTTTTCGCAGAATATGCTCATCGAGGCAAACAAAAGATTTTCAGATCATCAGATTTACTGGCAATCCTGCGATGCCAACCACTTACCCTATCACGACAATGTATTTAGTGCAGTGACCTTCGGCTATCTGCTGCGCAATGTTGATGACTCGCTCCATGTTCTGCAAGAGGTGAGAAGGGTGCTTAAGTCCGGGGGCCGAGTGGTCTGCCTCGACACCACGCCCCCGGAGAAAAATATACTTTATCCGTTTATCCGCTTTTATCTTCGCTTTATTGTGCCTCTTCTGGGCCGGCTGGTGGCCCGGGACAAGGCCGCCTATGCCTATCTGACCGGCTCGACAATGGGGTTTCATGAAGCGGAGGAACTGGCCGGATTATTCAGGCAGGCTGGGTTTGGCAAGGTCGGTTATCAGAAATTCATGTTCAGAACAATCGGCATACACTGGGGGACAAAATAAATGACGGAAATCAGGAAACATCTCGATACAGACCTTTCGTTGTCTCAGCCCGAAACACTGTTCCAGGTTTTGTTGAAGAGCTGCAGCACGTGTAAAGATAATACGGCTTATATCTATCGTGCCGGAGATGATGAGATTGAAGTAAAATATTCCAAGGTATTTGAGGATGTCCTGCTTCTGGCCAGGGCCTTTTCCGACAAGGGTGTTGCTGCCGATGATCGTGTCATGTTCCTGTCTGACAATAGATATGCCTGGATTGTCACAGATCTGGCTATTATGTCGCTTGGCGCGGTGACCGTCCCACGCGGCTCGGATTCGCCGCCGCCGGAACTGCACTTTATTATGCAGAACAGCAGTTGCGCCCATCTTGTCGTCGAATCCATTGAATTACTTGAGCAGCATCGAGATATTATCAAGAAAATCAGTGGACTTAAAACAGTATTTGTGATGATTGGGCCGACGCTCCAATCGCTTTTTGGGAAAACGTACAGCTATCAGGATTTGCTCAAGGATCGCACCTACAGTGACCGTGATGTTGAGCGTTTTATCGAACGGGGCAGCAAGATAGAGGT
>JAOZRT010000255.1 GCA_029940035.1 Desulfobacterales bacterium | reverse complement strand
GCCACACCGATCATGGCCCCTTGAGAAGCGGCCTGAAACTCGGCAAGTTGAATATCCGGCCGGCGGCGAATCAGATCCGCCGGTATGCCGACAGCGACTTCAACAGGTGGTGTCGGAATGACCGAGGGGCCTTCTAAAATACCTATGAGCTGGCTTGGAGGAATGCCAAGCAGTACGCTCAAGGCATTTTCAGCCTGTCGGATACTGATTTCAAAAGCAGGAACCGATGACAGCGTGTGATTGAGCAGCGCTTTGGCCTGCTGAACATCCAGTTCCGAAATGGCGCCCTCTTCAAAGCGGGCGGTGGCGATACTCAAAGATTTTTTCTGCAGTTCGATATTGCTTTTAGCATATGTTAATCGTTGTTCCAGTGTCCGGATATCGATGTATGCCGATGCCACCTCTCCAGCCAGAATCACCAGCAGGTTGTCATAGCCGGCAATCTTTGCTGCAAGATCGGCATTTGCAGCTTCGACGGTTCGGCGAAATTTCCCCCAGAAATCGAGTTCCCATGCAGCGTCAAATCCCATCCGGTAATTGTTGGAGCGGGTATCCATCCGATCTCTGACGTCGCCCGGCATATTCGAAACCGGGGAACTGTTTTCACTGATTTTTAAAAGCGTATAGCCCCCGTTTACCATTTGTGCCTGGGGGTATTGATATCCGATGGCAATACCAAGCCGGGCGCGTGCCTCCAGAATTCTAAGCCCGGCCACACGCAGGGTCAGGTTTTGATCGTTGGCCATTTCGATGAGACGATCCAGAACAGGATCTTGAAATACTTCCCACCACGAACTGTAGTCACCGGATTCTGTTTTAATTTGGGGTGATTCCTTTTCAATCCAGTCATCTTCAATCATGGGTTCCGGCTTTTTGAAATCCGGCCCGACAGTGGCACAACCGGCAAGTAAAAAGCAGACTAAAAGGAATCGGATGGCATGAGACAGCTTAAAGACCATTAACGCATTTTTGAAAGGATATGATACCACTCGAAACAAAGTATGGGTCAACATTGCTCATTACTCCTAACCTATGTGTAAATCAGTGAACAAAATCAGGTTTACTCCAGGGCTTCCCGCAACGCCTCTTCCCTGTCCGCCGTAAGGGACGTTTTGAGGATTTTACCCTCGAATTCCTTCAGTTCTTCAAGAACTTTATCCGGGGTAGCTTTGCGAACCAGAACAAAAAGAGCCGAGGACCCCGGTGTGATGGTCTCCCCGAGTCCTTTTATGAAATTGTCGTCAATACCTATGTCACGCAGCTTGCCGGAAAGTGCCCCGGCCCCTGCGCCTACCGCTGCTCCCAGAAGTGGATTAAGGAAAATCATGCCGATGAGCATCCCCCAGAAGGATCCACCCACAGCACCTGCGGCGGTAAGATTAACGGCCTGGTGCAACTTGACCTTGCCCTTATCATCTTTGGTTACCACCACCACATCTTCCATTTCGATGAGGTATTCTTTTTGAAGTTTTGCCAGTTTTGCTCGCATTGCAAACGCTTGGTGCTCGTCATCAAATCCAATAACTACTAAATTACTCATGATGTTCTCCTTATCTTATTTAAACATAGGTTAAGCGGTTCAGGGTTAAACATTATCAAAAGCTAGATATATGGCATCCAGCAAGGTTTGATCCTCAAACGGTTTCTGCAGAAAGGCGACTGCACCTTCCTCGAGTGCCGCCTGCCGCATCCGGGTGTCTTCATGTGCCGTGATCAATATAGTCGGCAATTTAGAGCCGGAGGATGCTAATTGTTTCTGCAACGCGAGTCCGGTCATTCCTGGCATGAACACATCAAGAATCAACAAATCGGGGCCCGCGCTACGGTCGGAACTCAAAAAGTCTTCGGCCGAACCGAATGTTTCCGCTCTGAATCCGGCCGATTCCAGTAAATCCTTTAGCGCCCGGGTTACCGATGCGTCATCGTCGACTACGAATATGCATAAATTGGTCTCGTCCACGCAATACATCCTTCCATTATAATTGGGATTCTACCGGCAGCAGCCTGATCAAGTTCACCCCGAGCTTTTTCCAGAAGCCGATGTAAGGCTCCGAATCATAGACGATCGCTTCCCCATCTTTTTTAAGGTGCCACCGAATGGATTCCTGCCCGTTGCTGCCGGTATAAAGCGCCAGCCGGAACGCCACTTTTTCGATATTCTGATCGAAGGCTTCGGCACTTTTCCCGGCGACCTCCGGATTGAGAAAAAGGATGCCGATCTCGTTGTTGATATGAAGGGAACGCTGGTCCAGGTTGAAAGACCCTACAAACATGGCCTTTTTATCGAGTACCATGGTTTTGGCATGAAGGCTGGATTTACTCAGCCCCGGCAGCCAGGTGAATTTCTCTTGGGCTTTCTCTTTAATCTCTTCATCCAGTTCATAGAGCACCACGCCGGCTTTGAGCAGCTGTTTGCGATATTTGCTGTAGCCGGCATGAACCGCAGACACATCATTGGACGCCAGGGAATTGGTCAGGATGCGAACACTGACCCCTTTTTCACTAAGTTTGCACAATGCGTCCGCTCCCTTTTTCCCGGGTACAAAATAGGGGGATACGATGATCAGCTCGTCGGTCACTTTCTCAATGTATGGCCAAAGCTGTGAAATCAGCAGTTCCGCCTGCCAGTTTTCATCGTGGGCTTTCTTTTCCGATGAGTCATGGATGACCTTGGCCTGAGCCCATTTGAAATGGGCAGTGCCGGCACGCAATGCCCTTGCCAGTTCCGAATTCTTCAGTGCTTCGATGTATTTGGAAGACTTCTCCTGCGCAGGCAGGTGTTTGATTTTAGCCTTGAATTCAGTAAGCTGTTCGGGTGAGGCGGGCTGGGTGAGCACGGAGGCGGGATAGGCATAGTCGCTGTTCCAGTATTCATCAAACTCTTGGGAGACCTCCGGCACGACCGTGCCGATGGCCAGCATGTCGAGATCGGCAAAGGCAAGATCGGGGTCGGCATTGAAGTATTCATCACCGATATTGCGGCCGCCCACAATGGTCGCCTGGTTGTCAACCGTAAAGGTTTTGCTGTGCATACGGTAGTTGACATCCTTCATGCGGGTGATCCACTGCAGATTCTTGGAGGTGTTGCGGATAAATGGATTGAACATCCGGACTTCTATTTTCGGGTGGGCATCCAGTGCCGTCCAGACATCATCGGCTTCGCTGCCGTAAATGTCATCGATGAGCATTCGAACGCGTACCTCCCGGTCTGCGGCCTTGAGCAGTTCATAGATGAGCAACTGCCCCACCGTATCCTGGTGAAACATGTAATACTGCACGTCAATGCTGCGCTCGGCCATCTCGGCCAAAAGGGCACGGCCAACGAACGCATCCAGCCCGTCAGCCAGCAGAAAAACACCTGACTGTCCCGAATGATCTTTGAGTGATTCATCGAACTGACGGCCAAGCAAGGTGCTCTGGCCATCGCTGATGGCGGCAGAGGGCTGGCGGTCGACATTTTCCGGCAACCTTGAGCAGCCGATGGTCCATGATGCACAGCATCCAAGGATACCGATGAGCAACAACAATTTTAGGATTTGCCGCATTTTCGCTGGCTCCTTTCCGGAAACCAACTATCAACCATCTCAGAATACATTTTTGAAATGCCGCAGTTCCGGAGAAAAAGTATAATAAGGGGATGGAGAGGGCTTTTCAATTGTATCTTGGTGCAATGCATATTGTACTTTAGTACAATATGAGATTACCGGTGGCGGGATTTTTCGACAGGATTAACCATTTCTGATGTTTTCAAATGACGCTATTTTTTCAGTCCGATTCCTGCTTTAACAGCCAACCGAACCAGATCGGCCAAGGAACGCATCTGCAACTTTTGCATGACGCGGGCACGGTGGGCTTTTATCGTCCTTTCAGTGGTTCCCAACTCAAAGGCGATCTGCTTGTTGAGACTGCCGGCGACGACCCGTTTAAATACTTCGCGCTCCCGCGCGGTTAAAGAACCGAGGCGTTGTTTAATTTCTCTTTTTTCAGCCTGTTCCCGTTTTGCCTGACGATCCTTTTCAAGGGACTGGTTCAGCGTATCGAGAAGGGTTTGATCTTCGAACGGTTTCTCAATAAAATCCACGGCTCCGGCTTTCATGGCCCGGACACTCATGGAGACGTTAGCGTGTCCGGTAATGAAAATGATGGGTATGATGCGCCCTGCGGCCGCCAATTGATTTTGTAAATCAAACCCGCTCAATCCGGGCATTCTCACGTCCAGAAGCAAGCACGCCGGGCCATCATGAGGGTGGCGTTTTAAAAACGCAGCGGCCGAGGGGAAGGTTTCAACCTTGATCCCGACGGACTCGATGAGCCAGGTGAGCGATTGGCAGATGGACGGGTCGTCATCCACGACAAAAATGACGGGATCTTCCTGCATGCACTATCTCCACAATTATAAAATACCGGATTTCAAACACCAGTAATTAAAGCACCAAATCGCAATACTCAAATTCCAAATAAATAAGTGATCAGTGGATTTCTGCAAATATGGCGCTTGTCTTACGAGACACTACTGTATCACTCCATCTGTTTTGAGAATGGTACCGTAAATGAAAACGTCATACCACAATCCGGATTGTTCTCAGCCCATAACCGTCCTTCATGGGCCTCGATGATGGAACGGCAAATGGAAAGTCCCATTCCCAACCCCTCGGGTTTGGTGGTATGGTAGGGCTCAAATATATGTTCCAGGTCTTCAGGATCGACCCCGCTTCCCGTATCCTGCACAGATACCTTCACCATCTGTTCATCGTGCTTAGCCGTTGTTATTAACATTTCACGGGGACCATGGTCAACGGCTCTCATTGCTTCATAAGCGTTTAAAACCAGGTTCAACAGCACCTGCTCCAGCTGAATTTTGTCACCCTTTATGGAGGACAGACCGGCGGATAGCTCCATTGTCATCGCAACATTCCTTATCATCCCGTAGCTTTTCATGAGGGTTGCCGCCTCACGGATAAGCTGATTAATCTCCAGGACCTTGACCTGCAGTTCACCTTTACCCAGCAGGACCCGCAGCCGTCTTATGATTTTGCTGGCCCGCCGGGCGTCTTGGGCAATATAATCCAGAATTGTGCTTACCCGGTTAAGGTCCGGTGCGGGTCTGCTGAGAAATCGCCGGGCCGCCTGTGCACTGCTGAGAATGGCGGTCAACGGCTGGTTGAGTTCGTGGGCCAGCGAAGCGGTGACCTCTCCCAGTGTAGCCCGGCGCGCCACATGCGTGAGCTCCTCACGATGTTTTTTGGCGGCAAGTTCGGCCCGCCGCCACCGTTTGCCCTGCAACAACAGCCCGGCGATGAGCAGGGACTCGATTAAACAAAAGGTCGTTACGCCAACTATTTCCCATGTGTGATCCACCCAGATGGATGGTTCGCGGTAGCGAACAATACTGCCAGCAGGCAGCCTGTCTTCGTCAATGTCCCAGCGTTTTAGTTGCCGCCAGTCAAACATCAATATATTGGGTATTTGCCTGTGACCAATTTCCTCCAGGGTCTGGCCTTCCAGGATACGCAGGGCAACTTGCGCACCTCGTTTGCCCTGGAGCTCGGCACTCATCAAACAGCCGCCGACGATCCCATGGCCGATAAAGACATCTGCCATACCAAATACGGGTCCATTGGCCTGTTGGGAAACAACGGACAACATGTCGCGCATAACAATGCTTTTTCCCCCGGCATCCTGCATGAACGGTAGAAAGAAAAGGGCCGAGTGTTCCGGCAACTGTGCTGATCTTCGAATAACTTCCTCTACGGTAATATCGGTCAGGTAATGGATGGCGAACCCTTGGGTATGTCCCTGAACGGACTTTCGCGCCAATTCCAGCGTTGCCCGGCCGGTTATTGAAGTTCCCGCAACGATAAAAACATGGCGTGTCTGTGGCAGTATCTCGCCAATTAAGTCGATTGTGGTTTTGATATCCATTCCCCAAAAAAGCGAAACCGTATTGGGGTTCAGATAATCCCGCCGCAGGGTTTGGCGTTCGGCGGTAACAAAAACCATTGGAATTTGAGGAAATAACTCATCGCCGTAATCGAGCAGAATATCCACGGCTTCATCTCCGAAGCCGATAATCAAATCTATTGCGGAATCTGAATATTTGTACTGGTAAAAATCTATCAGTTTGTGGAGGTATACATCATCAGGGTACCTTAACCGGTCGGTGTGCTCGGTGTGCAATTCGATTAAAAAGATCGATTTTGATGCGAGCGTTGCACGCAGATTTTCATCAATAAGTTTCTCCCACGGCAGACCCTCTGGGAAGGAGTACAGAACCAAGATGCGTCTGGTTTCCATTTCTTGCGCTTGAAGACCGTAGATTAACCCTGAACCACAGAGAAGCAGGGCTCCTAAGGTAGATAAAACAGCGCCTCTTTTCAGTACGGGGACGATTTGCATTTATCAAGCCTTCACTTTTTTTTCTCGCACTTTAGTACAGGACACCATCACAGCTTGTATGTCTTCATCACCAGCCATTCATAAGCCTTTTCCGGCAACACG
>JAOZRT010000254.1:4173-6509 GCA_029940035.1 Desulfobacterales bacterium | reverse complement strand
TTCTGTGGTTCTGATCTCTGTCCTCTGTGGTTCTGTCCTCTGTCCTCTGTGGTTCGGACCGCTGTCCTCCGTCTTCTGTCCTCCAGCACCCATTCCGTAATCCGAATTCCAAATTCCGAATTTCTACCCGTGTTCCCTCATCATTTCCACGAATTCATCGAAAAGGTAGCTGGCATCGTGCGGGCCAGGTGATGCTTCCGGATGGTACTGCACCGCCAGAAGGGGCAGTGAGTTGTGCTGGAACCCCTCCAAAGTGTTGTCGTTCAGGTTGACATGGGTGATGGAGATCTCCTCGCCAGCCAGGCTCCTCATGTCCACAGCGAAGCCGTGATTCTGAGAGGTGATTTCCACCTTGCCGCTGGACATGTTTTTAACCGGCTGGTTGCCGCCCCGGTGGCCGAATTTCAGCTTGTAGGTCTTGCCACCCAGGGCAAGCCCCAACAGCTGATGCCCCAGACAAATCCCGAAGATAGGCTTGAAGCCGATCAAATCTCGGATAGTCGCTACGGCGTAGTCCACCGGCTCCGGATCACCGGGGCCATTGGAGAGAAACACGCCGTCGGGGTCCATGGCCCGCACCTGTTCGGCCTTTGTTTCAGCCGGCACCACAATGACTTCCGTGCCCCTTTGCGCAAGACTGCGAACGATATTGTATTTGATGCCGTAGTCAAAAGCCACCACGCGCAGCCTGTCGCCTTTGTGCTGCCAGATTCCGGCATCCATGGCACGGGTATCCATATCGATAGGATGCGGCCGGTTGTCCACCCATTGGTAAGGCACAGTTGTGGACACAATGCTGGCCAGGTCCTGGCCCTTCATGCTGGGAACCTGTCGGGCTTTGGCCACTGCCGAAGCAGGGTCGAGGTCCTGGGTGGTGATACAGGCCCGCAGCGCACCGCCGTTTCTGATGTGCCGGGTAAGCGCCCGGGTATCCAGATCTTCGATGCCGATCACCTTCTGCGCTTTCAGATAATCCGCCAGCGTTGACGTGGATCTGAAATTGCTGGGATATGGCTGGTATTCCCGGGTCAAAAAAGCGGACACATGAATCCGGTCTGACTCGACATCTTCGGGATTGACACCGTAGTTGCCGATCAAAGGATAGGTCATAGTCACCATCTGGCCGCTGTAGGAGGGATCGGTGAGGATCTCCTGGTAGCCGGACATGCTGGTGTTGAACACGACCTCGCCGCCTGTTTCACCGGGTCCGGTAAAGGAACGGCAGGGAAACGTGCGACCGTCTTCAAGTGCCAGTAATGCTTTCATTTATGTTTCAAAGTCTCTAAGAAGTTCGCCAAATCACATGCAAGATTCAGATAGTATCAATAGCCACAAAGACGCTAAGACTCCAAGATTGTTTCTTTGTTCAGGCCTTGGAGTCTTCGTGGCGATACTAAAAAAATAGCGGCAAAGCCGCGTTTTGTAGAAAATGCGCAGCATCTTCTTCTGCTCACTTAGCACATTTGATACCCAAATCAATACCTAATATAAAATCGCCCGAGGCGATTTTATGTGACGCGGCTTCGGTGCTATTTACTCAATAAGATTTGGTTTGAATTTGGGCTTGCTCTCCATATCTTCCTCATAGATTTAATTTGATGAAGTCTATGGCGTGTTAGGGCTTTACAAAAGTAAGGCGTGCATCCAACAAATCGAACACTGTACTTAATCGTCAAGAATATTGATAAAGGCCGAACAAAGCTAAATCAGTCGACGCAAAAAGCCGCGCGGCTGATTAGCGGCGTTAGCGTATTAATACCAAGTCGGTGCGTCAAATTTAGAGCTTGATTAATGGGTCGTCTGATGGTACATCCAAATGTACTATAGGAGGTACGCCATGCGTAAATTAGCCAATATAATCCCTGTCAGTGACTTGCGACAAAATACTGCTAACCTATTAAAAAAATTAAATGAAAACAATGAGCCCCTAATCATTACCCAAAGAGGGCGCGCAGCAGCTGTATTGATTGGTGTTGAAGCTTATGAAAAATCCGAGCACGAAAAGGAGCTCCTGAGGCTTTTAGCCAAGGGTGATAGGGAGGTTGAATTAGGTGAAGGATATGATCTTAATACAGTTTTTGCCGAAGCTGACGCCCTTTTGACCAAGGAGTCATAGTGAAGGTCCAATTCACCCCTTCTGCCCGCAACCAATTTCTTTCTGCACTATCCTACATCAAGCGGGACAAACCATCAGCTGCAATTAACTTTCGGAATTATGTATACACCAATTGAACATAAATCATCACTTAAAAAGAGTAAAACCCGCTGACAAGGCAATGCAGCCGAGGCGTCTACTCATAAGGCGCATTTTCAACCATATCCCAGATACCGCAGGG
>JAOZRT010000254.1:0-4073 GCA_029940035.1 Desulfobacterales bacterium | reverse complement strand
GCCGAGGCGTCTACTCATAAGGCGCATTTTCAACCATATCCCAGATACCGCAGGGGCAGGCACCGGCGCAGAACCCGCACCCGATGCATTGTTCAGCATCCACCTGGTATTCGAAGGCATTCTCACCTTGGGCAACACGGCTGATAGCCGCTTCAGGACACATGGCCACACAAATGCCGCAGTCCCGGCACTGTCCGCAGGAAGCGCACTCACTGCCGCACTGGTCCATATCCTCATAGGCGGTTATCCTGGGGTCATAGTAGGCCATGGAAACCCTGTCGATGTCGATCACCTGCGGGGGGGGTGCAGACGGCCGTTTCCCGCTCAGGATCTCTCCAATGGCCATGGCTGCCTTGCGGCCGTCCCCGATAGCATCGGTGAGAAGCCCGGGCCGCACCACGTCGCCCACGGCAAATATTTTGGGGTGCGTTGTCTGGTAATGCGCATCCACTTTCACATGTCCGCGTTCAACAGCCACTTCATCTGGAATAAATGCCAGGTCGGGCACATCGCCGATGGAGATGACCACCGTATCCGCCGGGATAAGCTCACCATTTTCCAGGACGACCCCCTCAGCCGTGATCTCCTTCGTAAACACCGGCCACCGGAATACAGCCCCCGCAGCTTCCGCATCCTCACGCTCCTTGCCGAATGATGCCGGTTCCTGGACATCCAGAAGGGTCAGATCCTCCGCTCCCAGCCGTGCCGCTTCCGTGGCCACGTCGCAGCCGACATTGCCGGCGCCGATGACAACCAACCGTTTGCCTACGTCCAGGTCCCCTTGCTTGGCGCCGCTCAAGAATTCCAAAGCGCTCAACATACGCTCCCTGCCCGGGATGTCGAGAAGCCTGGGCTTCTGGGCACCGGCGGCGATGACCACCTTGTCAAAATCAGAAACCAGCGCATCCATGTCCCCGGCCGTCAGTTTCTGCTGTAGATGGACGTGGGGTATGACCGCCTGGACACGCTCCAGTTCCTTATCCACCACCTCTTTTGGTATGCGGCTGTTGGGGATAACCGCGGCGATCTTGCCACCCAAAACACCGGCATCGTCGTACACCACCGCTTCCAGCCCCTGGAGCCGCAGCTGCCACGCAATGGAAATACCGGCCGGGCCGCCACCGATCACGGCCACCCGTTTTCCGCTCAACGCGGGAAGGTCGGGAACACGCGCATCGATACTGGCCCTACCCAGCCCGGTGATGTCCACGGGCACCATGAAGGCGGACTGTTTTGTGCAGGATTGCATGCAGAGGTTGGGGCATAGATAACCGCAGACAGTGGCCGGAAAAGGGGTGTAAGCCAACGCCATGTCCACGGCTTCATCGATACGGCCTTCCCGCACCATGCGCCACCGCTCCTGCACGGGTATCCCGCTGGGGCAAGCGTCCTGGCAGGGCGAAATGTACTTGCTGTTTTCCCAGACCGGCACCCGGCGGCGCAGATCACCGCGGGTAATGACCGGTATCGGGCTGCGGTCGATGCCGGTGAGGTCCCCGACCAGGCCTCCTTTGCCGAGGGTCTTGTCCCAGACGGCGGCCTTGAACTCAGCCATTGAGCGCTTCCCTGATGCCTTACGTTCATGAGGCAGGCGGGCCCGCAACAGCTGCCACTCCTCCCGGCGGTTCATCTCCTGTTTAAGTTCGATGCAATCGATTTTTTCCAGAAAAGACTGCATGTTCTCCTGCAGCCAGGACCACTCCTCATCCGAAATCGGGGCTATTCTGGCATCCGTTTGGCTGAATCCGCCATGGGGCCCCCGGAAAAACACTTTGCCCCCGACCATGCCCACCAGGGGCCGATAGCCGAGAATATTGTCAGGGTTCTGGGGAGCCTGGCCGCATACCACGGCAATACCGCCGGCCATGAACTCCCCGAAATAGTCACCGACCGATCCCAGCACCCAGAGTTCCGGAGGGGAAAACCGCGGGTTGTGCTTGGTCATGGTCATCCCACGCGCACCGATATTGCCGGCCACATACACCTTGCCCTGGGCCATGGCATTGGCCACTCCGTTGGAGGCATGGCCGTGGATGACGATTTCGGCGCCGGTGTTGAGCCAGCCCACATCGTCCGATGCCGGTCCCATCACTTTAATAAAGGTGTTCGGGTATCCCATGGAACCCACCCGCTGGCCGGGGTGCCCCTGGATGTTCACGTGAACAGGGTCGCCGTTGTTGCGCCAGAGGCGTCCGCCGATCCCGTGCTGACCCAGGGCATTCACCACCAGGGAACGCTTGCCCTCCCTGACAGCCTTCTGAATGTGTTCTTCCAGGACACGCGAGGCAATGCGCTGGCCGTGGTGTTGACCTGAAATCACATACGGTTGGTTGCTATTCATTGTTCTACCTGTCTCGGTTTAGGCTTTTTTTTTCAATCCTTCGAAAAAAGCAAGCCGGTGTTTTAAGTGATTTAAACACTCCCTATCAGCAAGAAACAATTGCCGGCCCTATAGATCCGGGAATCTACTATATCGTTTCCCGAACCTTTGTGTCCTTTGTGGTTAACATTTTTTCCGCTAAACCACATACCGGATACCCAGCCGCTCCGCAACCGCAGGGTCGGCAATGCCCAGGGCATCCGACATGCCGATGGGCAGTGACGTGGACCTTCCTAAGGGCGCTACGATCTTCCTGAGTTCAATATCGAAGCTCAGGAAAAGGTCCACCACCCTTTCGGCCACTTTTTCCACATCCAGCCGGCGGTACAACCGGGGGTCCTGGGAGGTAATTCCCTTGGGGCAGTGGCCGATGTTGCATATGTTGCACCGGTCGGACTCACTGCCCAGGCACCCGGCTGCCGCCTGCATGACATATTTGCCGATCTGCACACCGCTGGCCCCCAGCATGATGAGAGCGGCGGCATTGGCGGCCAGGTTGCCGCTCTTGCCGATACCGCCGCCGGCAAACAGCGGGATCTCGTTCTGTTTGCCCACGGCCACCAGGTTGAGGTAGCTGTCCCGGATATTGCTGGCAATGGGGTGCCCCATGTGGTTCATGGACACATTGTAGGCAGCCCCGGTGCCGCCATCCTCACCGTCAATGGCCAGGCCGCCGGCATAGGGATTCCGGGCCAGGTTGTTCAGCACCGCCAGCGCAGTGGACGTCCCTGATATCTTCGGGTAAACGGGAACGCGGAACCCCCAGGCCATGTACATGGAAATGATCATCTTGGCCACGGATTCCTCTATGGAATATTTGGTCTGATGGGTCGGCGGGCTGGGAAGGCTGATGCCGGTGGGCACCCCCCTGATAGCCGCAATCAGCTTGTTGACCTTGTGCCACATGAGCAGGCCGCCGTCGCCCGGCTTGGCGCCCTGGCCGTACTTGATCTCGATGGCACAAGGATCCTCCTGCATCTCTGGAATGGCTTGAATGATTTCGTCCCAGCCAAAGTAACCGCTGGCGATCTGCAGGATCACATACTTCAAAAACCTGGACCTCAGCAGCCGCGGGGGGCAACCGCCTTCACCGGTGGAGATGCGCACGGGCATGCCCAATTCTTCGTTCAGGTAGGCCACGCCCAGTTGCAGTCCCTCCCACATGTTGGGGGAAAGGGCGCCAAAGGACATGCCGCCGATAATCAACGGGTAAATTTCCCGAACCGGCGGGATCCAACCGTTCTCATTCAAGAATTTAAGGTTTTCCTCGGGCGGCAGAACCCTTCCCAAGAGGGTTTTCAGTTCGAACTCATGGCGACCGGCATCCAACGCCGGGTCGGTCAGCATGGAAATGCGGATGAACTTGAGCTGATCCAGGATGCCTCCGGTAACGTTGCGACGCCCCCCGCGCCGGCGGGGCTGCCCGCCCCTGTCTACATGGTAGCGCAACTTGTCCGCATCGTCGCTGCGCATGGGCAGGATGGCATCGTTGGGGCACACCATGCTGCACATGGCACACCCGATACAGGCATAGGCCGGGTCGGTCAACTGCCGGATACCGTGATACACTTCAAAAGTACTGCTTGGCGCTCCCTGCCGATCCAGGGAGGTTTTGACAACCCGTTTGCGGAAAACCCCCAGCTCGATGGCGTTGACCGGGCAGACAGCCGTACACTTGCCGCACAAAGCGCAT
>JAOZRT010000253.1 GCA_029940035.1 Desulfobacterales bacterium | reverse complement strand
TGTTTGATGGAATTGTTACCCGGGTCAATGTCGCCGAAGGGGAAAGCGTATCACCGGGGCAGATCCTGATCGATATCAAAAAGGATGAATTGCAATGAAAGCAATCTGTAGTGATTTAAAGGCAGAACACGAAGAACTGGACGCGCTCGTGGCCACTTTGGGCGAGGATCAGTGGCAGATGGCGACACCTTTTTTTGGCTGGACTGTAAAAGATGAAATCGAGCACCTGGCCTATTTTGACGACCGGGCCAGGTTGTCGGCTGCGGATGCCGAAGGCCCAGTGTTTTGCGGGACCGCCCGAAGATGGCCCGGCACCCGGAGAACGTAATTTTTCATTGGTAAAATAATTATGCCCAAGAGTGCTGAAGGAACAAACCATGGAAGTTTCTAATCCTTACCTGGACAACGATGTTCGGGTTGTCAATACCGGCTGTTGCCATGATTGCGGCGGGCGCTGTGTGTTGAAAGCGCACGTCAAAGACGGTCAGGTTATCCGCCTGGAAAGCGATACAGGTGAAGACCCCCAGATTCGGGCCTGCATGCGGGGTCGTGCGTATCGGCAACGGCTCTACTCGCCGGATCGCCTGCAATACCCCCTGCGG
Source organism: Desulfobacterales bacterium (assembly GCA_029940035.1). Lineage (GTDB taxonomy): Bacteria > Desulfobacterota > Desulfobacteria > Desulfobacterales > B30-G6 > JAJDNW01. The sequence goes on along the minus strand of JAOZRT010000253.1, from coordinate 5,910 downwards.
CGGGTGGGCAGAAAGGGTGCTGGTAAATTCGAGCGCGTTTCCTGGGATGAAGCTTTGAACGAGGTCGCCGGCAAGCTGAAGTATGTCAAAGAGACTTATGGCAACGCATCCATTCTCCTTTTGGCCAGCGGCGGCAACCAGGGCATGCTGCATGGGCCCCTCCCGGTGGGGGCCATGCTGCAGGAGTTCGGCGGTTTCACGCGCACCTGGGGAATAGCGTCGTACGAAGGTGCCATGTATGCATCCATGGCTACCTACGGGACCATACGCACCGGCAATTCAAGAGAAGACCTGCTGAACTCGAAAATGGTGATCCTGTGGGGCTGGAATCCGGCAGTGACCATTCAGGACCCGGGCACCAGCCTCATGCTTGCCAGGGTCAGGGAGAAGGGAATCAAGATCGTGGCCGTCGATCCCCGCTATACCGATTCAGCCGCAACCTTTGCCAGCCAGTGGATTCCCATTCGTCCGGGCACTGACAGCGCCGTGCTGATCGCCATGGCTTATGTCATTCTAAAAGAAAATCTGCAGGACCAGGCCTTTATCGATCAGCACACCGTGGGCATTGAAAAATACAAAGATTATCTTTTTGGCGTTGATGACGGTGTTCAAAAAAACCCTCAATGGGCCGAATCCATCAGCAAGGTGCCCGCTGAAGTAATTGCCAAGCTGGCGCGGGAGTATGCGCTGGTTAAGCCGGCGGCTTTAATCGCCGGGTGGGGCCCGGCCCGAGCAGCATTCGGTGAGCAGTATTCGAGGGCTGCCAACGTGCTGACAGCCATTACCGGTAACATCGGTGTCAGTGGCGGCTACGCGGCAGGATTCATGCGGGCATACTCCAGTCGTGAATTCAGCCATAAAAAAGTGGTGGTGCGCCCGGATCAGGCAAAACCCAAACGCACGGGCAATCCAGTAGAGGACGGGGCTTCACCCAGAAAATATTCGCTTCACAAGCTTTACGGCGGTACCAACCCCAATGGGGCCCGCATACACAACGCCAAGGCATTCGATGCCATTCTGCGGGGAAAGGCCGGTGGTTATCCGGCGGACATCAAACTGGGTTACGTGGTCGCCAGCAACTGCCTGAACCAGAATCCCAATACGCGCCGGGGAGAAGCCGCTCTGGCAGCCCTTGATTTTATGGTCGTGCACGAACAGTTCATGACGCCGACAGCCCGATTTGCCGATATCGTTCTACCCGTGAACACCTTTATGGAACGCAGCGACATCGCGCCTCCCTGGCTGGGGTCGCCATACTATATCTATTTAAACAAGGCCGTGGATTCCCTGTATGAAGCCAAGTCGGACCTGGATATCTGCCGGGAGCTTGCCCAGAAACTGAATATATCGCCCATGATGTTTGCCTTTACGGAAGATGAGATCCTGCAGGGCATTGCCGCCGGCCGGGATGATATTCCCGATTACGGGGCAATGCAGCGTGACGGGGTTTTGAAAATCAGGCTTGATGAACCAGTGGTTTCATTCAAAGAGCAGATTGAAGATCCTGGCAAGGCTTCCTTCCCGACATTGTCAGGCAAGATTGAAATCTACTGTGAACACCTGGCGGAAATGGGTGACCCGAGTGTACCGCCTGTGCCCAGGTACATGCCGCATGCGGAAAGCCATGATGCTTCCCTGGCAAAAAAGTATCCCCTGCAGTTGATTACGCCCCACGACAAAAAACGGGCCCACTCCACCTGGCACAACGTGCCCTGGTGCCGCGAAATCGAGCCCCACGTGGTACGGATCAACGCGGTTGACGCCCGGGATCGCGGTATCCGCGATAATGACATGGTGGATCTGTTCAACGATCGGGGCCGGGTCCGAATCCGGGCCAGGGTGACCGAGCGAATCATGCCCGGCGTAGTGGAATTGACCCAGGGTGCCTGGTACGCCCCGGATGAAAAAGGTGTCGACCAAGGGGGGTGTGCCAATGTGCTGACCCGGGATGATGTTTCTCCGGGCGGGGCCCACCCTATGAACAGTGCGCTGGTTCAGGTAGAGGCCTTTTCGCAGGATTGATATTTTTGGAGATGCCAATGACACAGATGGGATTTTATTTCAACCAGACCCGGTGTACGGGGTGCCACACCTGCCGTGTGGCCTGCAAAGACTGGCATAACCTTCAGTCCGAGGGGGTCAACTGGATGCAGATCGAGACCATTGAAAAAGGGACTTTTCCGCACCTGTTCCTGGCCTTCATGGCCGTACCCTGCTACCAGTGCGAAACGCCGGCATGCATGGTCGCCTGCCCGGTTGACGCCATCTCCAAGAGAGCCGCAGACGGTATTGTGGTGGTGGACCCGGACATCTGTCTGGGCCGGGAAAAGTGTGCCCAAACCCCCTGTTTAAAGGCTTGCCGCAGCCGCGTCCCCCAGTTCGGCCCCGAAGACAACGCCAAAATGCAGAAATGCGATTTCTGCATGGAACGGCTTGATCAGGGCCAACAACCCGTCTGCGTCGAGGCCTGCCCCATGTTTGCCCTGGAGATCGGGCATCTCTCCGATTTGCGCCAAAAATACGGCAACACCCGGGAAGCACCGGGATTCAACCACTCCCTGAAGATTAAGCCGGCCGTGGTGTTCACACCTAAACCCGAGGTTTACAGCTGACATCCCAATACATACCTTAAGAAAACCTTGGATTTTGATATAATTTCGTGATTATGTGTAATATCTTAAATTTGGTAATCGTAAATGTTTCAGGCTTTGTTGTGCAAGCCAGGGCATGAAAATTTAAGACAATCAGTATAACCATTTAAAATGGATGTGACCTGTTGAAAAAAAAGAGAGCCTATGTGGCCGCCTGCGCAGTACTGGCCCTGGATCTGAAGCGCATTGCCGGGTCTCTGGGAATGGATCTGGGAACCCGCTTCCTGCCGGCGGGTTTGCACGAAAACCCCGATCTTCTCCGGCAGAAGCTGCAGGCCGCTATAGACGAGATATCCCGCAAAGATGACTGTGAGCGCATCATCGTCGGTTATGGCGTGTGCGGCCGGGGGACTGTGGGAATCCGTGCCCGAAACATCTCCCTGGCCATCCCCAAGGTCCATGACTGCATTGCCCTCTTTCTGGGGGGTGATGATGCTTACAAACGCCAGTTCAAAAAGTACCCGGGAACCTATTACATTTCGGCCGGGTGGTACGAGGAGAAGACCGAGCCTGTCTCCCAGCAGAAAAAATCAGCCTACTACGGAGACAAGCGGTTGCACTATGATGACCTGGTGGAAACCTACGGCCGGGAAGCGGCGGATGAAACCCTGCGGTTTCTGAACACCTGGCAGGACAATTACCAACGTGCGGTGTACATAGAAACCGGAGCGGCCATCGCTTCAAAATACGAGAACCATGCCCGGGACATGGCCCGGGAATACGGCTGGAAGTTCGAGAAGGTGCAGGGGGGGCAAGATCTTCTGGAAAAGCTGGTGACAGCCGGGGAGACCACGGATGAGATCCTGGTGGTTCCGCCGGAGCACGTGATTGCTTTTGACGCTGTTGAATCAACCCTGTCGGCCAAGCCCCTGTGGTTGGAAAATGACGGCCGGGAAGATGAGCCGCGCATCACCGTTTTCAGGGATGACACAGGCACTGAAACGCATGCGCCCATAACCGGGATCGGGTTGGGAATAGACGCGGGCGGGACCTACACCGACACAGTGATATACGATCTCGAGCAGCGTATTACCCTGTGCAAAAGCAAGACATTGACCACCAAATGGGATTTTACGATAGGGATCGATGCGGCGTTGGCCGAGCTGGACCAGGTGTTGCTGCACCGTGTGGAGCTGGTGTCGCTGTCCACGACGCTGGCCACCAACGCCATCGTGGAAAACGAAGGGCAGAAGGTCGGCATGGTGATTCTGCCACCGTACGGCCGCCTGGAAAAGGGGGAGATCCCCCACAACCCTAAAGTGGTTGTCAAAGGGCAGCTGGAGATCAACGGAACTGAAATAGAACCCATAGACGAAGCTGAAGTGGCGGCGTTTGTCCGTAGGATGGCCCGGGAAGAAAAGGTCAGGGCCTTTGCGGTGTCCGGCTATGCCGGGGCCATCAACCCCGAGCACGAGCTGGCGGTAAAGCGCATCATTAGCCGGGAGACCGGTCTTGCGGTTACGTGCGGGCATGAATTATCGCGCATCCTGAATTTCAAGACCCGCGCCTACACGGCCATGCTGAATGCCAGGATCATTCCCAAACTGTCAGCGCTTATTTCCGATCTTGGCCGGGTGATCGAAAAACTGGGAATTGCAGCACCCATTATGGTGGTCAAAGGGGATGGCACCCTGATGAGTGCTGACATGGCCATGGACCGGCCGGTCGAAACCATTTTGTCCGGCCCTGCCGCCAGCGTGGCCGGGGCCCGCTATCTGACCGGTCTTGACAATGCCATCGTTGTCGACATGGGGGGGACTACCACTGACACGGCCGCCCTGGTGGATGGCAGCGTGAGTGTCTCCGAAACAGGATCCAACGTGGGAGGGCACAAGACGCATGTCAAGGCCCTGGATATTCGAACATCAGGATTCGGCGGCGACAGCCTGATCGCCTGGGAGGAGGGCCATTTTGCCATCGGTCCCAAAAGGGTCGCGCCCATTGCGTGGCTGGGCGCCATGTATCCCGGGGCCCGACGGGCCATGGAAGTGGTGGACAGCCATCTGAGCCGGTATGCCGTATCTACCCGGGACCTGCAGATTCTCGCCCTGACTGGTAAGACGGACAAGATGAAATTTACCCCTCTGGAAGAAAAAATCGTCGATCTTTTGCGTCTCCGGCCGCATTCCATTGAGGAACTGGTGGACAAAACCGGGGTTCTGTTTTCCCAGGCTTTGGGGCTGCATCGTCTGGAAGAGAACTACACCATCCAGCGCTGCGGGTTGACCCTCACGGACCTGTTGCATGTGACCGGTCGATTCACGCGTTGGGACGAGGACTCGGCCCGTTTTTTCTGCGAATTGTTTTCACGCCTGACGCGTATGGAAACCGCGGATATGGCCCGGCATTTGCTGGACATGGGCGTCGAGCGTTTGACGCTGGAAATTCTAAAAAAGCAACTGGATGAAGAAACAGACGCCGATGATATAGAGAGCTGTCCTGTCTGCCGAACCCTGGTCAATAACATGCTGGCCAACGGCAATGACCGCTATGCCGTGCAGATCACATTGAAGCAGCCGGTGGTGGGCATCGGGGCGCCCATTCATTTTTTTCTGCCAAAGATCTCGGATAACCTGGTGGCTGAAACCATTTTACCGGAGAACGCGGATGTAGCCAATGCCATCGGCGCTATCACCAGCAATGTTCTGATCAAGCGGCATCTGCGCATCATCCCGAACAATGACGGGGGAGGGTTCCTGATTGACGGATTGGCCGGTGCGCATCATTTTCAAAAGTTCAACGCGGCCGACCAGTTTGCCCGGGAGAAACTGGTGCAGCTGGTCCGCGAACAAGCCCGGTTGGCCGGCACCAGTGCAACAGAGGTAGAGATCGAAACCAAGGACAGCATCACCACCGCGGCCGATGGCAAGAAAGTGTTTCTCAACCGGTCGATCAACGCCAGACTCACTGGCAAACCGGATTCCGCGCTGCTGGTTGCGAACTGATTGAATCCGGTTGTCCGTAGTCAGTGGTCGGTGACCCAACAGGGCTGAAGCCCTGGACTACATGTCCGTTCTTCGAATTACAACGTAGTGCAGGGATTTATCCCTGCCTGAGGACGGATGGCGGAGGACAGAACCACAGAAGCCAATAAAAAATGAACATCGAACATCCAACGTCCAACGTCCAACATCGAATTGTGAACATTTTGCTGATAGCCAGAGGCTGGCCTGACACCCGAAACCCGAAACCTGAAACCTGAAACCAGGGAATAGTGACAACTTTGATTCAGGACTTGACCGTACATTAATAGTTAGTC
>JAOZRT010000252.1 GCA_029940035.1 Desulfobacterales bacterium | reverse complement strand
CCTTCCTCTCCAGGTGGCACCCTTTGCAGTTGAGATGAAAGGCCTTCATCAGACCCGGCATTTGCCCCGCGGGTTTCAGCTCGTGGCACTCCGAGCACATTTGATCTTCTGAAGATTCATCTTCGAGCAATACCCCGTCCTCGTAGAGGTGGTGGCACTCCTGGCAGGCGTCGATGCCGGCCGCGTCGTTGTGGTCATCGTGTTCAAAAACCGCCGGCGGCCTTTCCTGCTGCGGGAAAATAGTGTTGTCCACTGCCGTCATGTCGTCCTGTGAATAGGCGGCGACCAGTAATACAGCAGTCAGCAGCAATGCGCCGAGCAGAATAACGGCCCGTTTAATCATTCCATCCTCCCCTGGCAGTAGATCACGTTGCTTCCGGCTTCTCTATGATCTCATACAGAATATCACTTATAAACTTTATTTCCAAACCTATGCCAAAGTGCTCCACGATGTCATGCAGGCCGCTGTGGCAGTTGTGGCAAGGCGTGATCAAGGTCTTGGCGCCCCTGGTCTTGGCCGCAAACAACTGCTCGGCCTTGACACGGTTTCCATTTACGCGCGTCATTTTAAAGGGCGGGCCGCAGTTGATAACGCCGCCGCCTGCTGAACAGCAGTAATTGTGCTCCCGGTTGGGGTGCATTTCAACCACTGTTTCACACATGGCATGGGCCACTTCACGCAGTTTCTCCCCTAGCCCCCCGCCTCTGACCACGTTGCAGGGATCGTGCAGCGTAACCGGTTCAGGATATTTCTGTTTGATCTTGATCCGGCCCTGACTCAAAAGCTCATGATAGAAATCAATAGCGTGCACCATGGGAATCGGCGGCATCTTCCAGCCCAGCCAACGGTTTCCCATGTCATATACCGATCGAAAGGCATGCCCGCATTCCCCCATGACAATGCGTTTGACCCTGAGCCTTTGAGCTGTTTCATAATGGGTGCGCTTGAGCCTGCCCATGATCTCGTTGTCGCCGGTGTACATGGCCATATCGCTGTTGTCCCACCCTAGGGTTGCCGGCATGGTCCAGTTGACCCCGGCCACATCCATGATCACGGCCATCTGGTAGATTAGTTGCGCCTGGAATTTGGGTTCCGGCGCAATCACGGAATACATGATGTCCGCCCCCTCTTTGTCCAAGGGTATCCGCAGGGTCGGTATCTCCGTTTGGGCTTCTTCCTCCTGCCACTGCAGTGTGTCCGGCCACTCATCGCCTTTGACCCACATCTGATTCATGGTCACGGAATGGCTGTGGGCCGTATCCTGGATATAAAGGGGCGTGACCCCCAACTTGTGAATAATTCTTCTCACCACCAGCATGAGATAAGCGATGTCTATGCCAAAAGGGCAATACTGGGCGCAGCGTTTGCACAGATTGCATTCCGTGTGGGCGATGATGGCTGCATTTTTTATGAACGCCGGCCCGACCCTGCCTTTTTTTCTGAGCATCTCCCACAGGGTCTGTTTGACCTTGCCCACTGGAGAATAGTGCGGGTCCTTTTCGTGAGACAGGTAAAAATGGCAGGCCTCTGAGCACAAACCGCAATGGACGCAGGTATCCACGTACGTCTTCAGACGGGCACCGGTTTCATTGTCGATCACCTCGTTGATGACAGATGCGATCTGCTCGGTAGTCAGACCGGAGATACCGGCTTCGATACCTTCGTCCAGTGCCTGGGCACCCTCTTGTTTCACGGGTTCGGACATGCATTTAATCTCCATAATACGTCAATTTGTACTCTCCCTTTCCATCACCAATCCTTGGCATGCCGTACGCCCCCGAATTCAGAGCCCATGTAAGCCCTGGTGAACGGCGATAAAATCATGTGGCTCAGCCGGGTAAACGGGATGGCGGCCAGCATGACTTCACCGGACAGAATGTGCAGGATGAAAGACACCTTATAATTGAACCACTGATGGTATGCAATAAATCCAGTTATGAAAGGCATGGCCACAATGGCCAGGATTATGAAGTCGGAAGTCGAAGTGACGAATCTGACTTCAGGCTGTTGCACACGCCGGATCAGAAAAAACAGGCAGGAAAGGATGACCACCACTGTCATGACGTCGGCCAGGGCATCGGGAAACGCCCACCAACGGATGTTCCAGGCTTCATCCCACAATATGATATGGGACAGCAGAAAAAGGGGCGTTGCCAGGAGGCATAGATGAAAAGCAAAGGTGACAATGGTCAAAACCGGGTGAAGCTTCCAATTGGTCGTTGCAAAAGGCATGATCCAGTGCAATATGGACCGGAAGCTGTATCTCCAGCTCATATAGGTAAAAATAAAGCGCTCCTTTTTGGCGACTAGGTGAAGCATCCACCCCAGTTTGAACAGGCTGCCGCCGATGAAGAGCAGAAATGCCGCCCAGGCCAGCGGCCCGGTGACAAAGCTGTATACATCGTGCATGGTTTCCCCCTTAAGGCATGAAATCGCTCACCGGCACGACCCGCCGGCAATAGACGCCGTCTTCGATACTCCTCAACAGAAGCCGGTTTCCATCCGGGCTGAAGACAGGATCCCAGGCCGCCTCACAGGCATGCGGCCCCAGCCTGTCGTTCACCACGAATGCATACGTTCCCTCTGTTTCCACTTTAGCTGCCACGGTTTCATTGTCAGGGCTGAATACCGGGGGCCAGGCCATATCAAATTTATGTGACCATACCTTCCCGTCCACAACCACCTTCCAAAAGCGTCCCTCTTTGGCGAGTGCCGCCAACCGCTTGCCGTCGGAGCTGAAAACCACATCGGTCACCATGTCGCCAAAAGTTTTTGCCCATGGGACGCCATCCAGCGCCACGGTCCAACGACCAAATGCAGGCGCCACAATGGCCGCCAGATGGTTCCCGTCCGGGCTGAAAATCGGCTGCCACAGTTGGACAAAAGATCGGTCCCACAGGGTATTTCCGTTTTCGGCCAGGGTCCACTGCCCCTTGGTGCGCACCGGCGCCACCACCGTTCGCGTCCCGGGCCGGAATATGGGCTCCCAGACACAACTGAAAGTCGTGTCCCAGGCCTTGCCATCCACGGCGATGGTATAGTCGTAAAGGTCCTGTCTCACCTCCGCTGCCAGGCTTTCCCCGTCCGGACTGATGGCCAGTCCCCAAACATTGACGTAGGTGGACTCCCACGCCTTGCCTTCCAGGGCAGCCGTGAACGTTCCTTTTTTGAATTTATGAATTTCTCCGGAAGCAGCGTTTTCCACCTGAACGGCGGCAGCGGTTTTTGTCCCACAGGGGCTCAGGGCAAAATAGGTCATATTGGCGAAGGTTTCATTCCAGGGCTCCCCGTTCAGCACCATACAATACTGCATATCCTGCTGGGCTGCCACGGCAAATGCCTGGCCGTCTTCACTTACGAGGGGATTCCATACGTAACCGAACTTACTGTCCCACGCAATGCCGTCAATGGCTGCCGTCCACTCACCCATTTCCGAGACGAGTGCCGTCAGTCGCCCATCCGGCAGATATCTCAGGTGCCAGACTTTGTCGAAAGTAACATCCCAGGCCTTACCATTGACACAGACACTGAACTCCATTTCAGCGACGTTCACGATGGCGGCAACTGTTTCGCCGTCCGGGCTGGCATACGGCTCCTCCACCCAGCCGAAGGATGTGCCCCACTCATTGATGGCAACCCTTTTCTCCGAAATTTCCCAGTCCCATTCACGCCCGCCCTTCATAAGGCCTCCTCGCGCACTGACGATGCTTGTTACCCTGATTGAAGAACCTCGCGGCAAGCCGCGAGGAATCTTCGACCGTAAGGAATTCTGCCTAATTTTGATCCGCTCGCTTACCCGCAGCAAGCTGCGGAGAATGCGCTCGCTATTGCGGTTCAGAACAGCGTGTGTCCTGTCCTGAATTTGGTACAATCAATAATAATGATATGAGTATATACTTAATATCGCCCTGTTTTGCAATAGCCCGGAGGAATAAAATCCTTGTCTAATACAGGATTCCATGCTATCAACCCCTGCAGTTCGGGTCTCGTGCGGTATTAGTTTCACATATCCAAGGAGGAATTTAAATGTCTGAATACAATAGATATTTTGCTTTAGCCGGCGCCATTGCTCTCGGTTTGGTCGTGCAGGCGCTGCTGCTCGCTTTATATGCCGTACCCGCTCCCTATAAAACCGCGGTGGCCTATACCAAGGCATACTACAAACTGGATTCTTCAATGGAATCCTATATGTGTGAAGAGAGCCGCTTCGAGGATGATGTCAACATTACGGCTCAGTACATTTACGATAAAACACGCGAGGCGAATGCCAGAGGGTTCGACAAAAGCTTTCTCAAAAGCCAGCTGTACAACATTGAAACCCATACCACCTATGCCAGCGACACCGCGGCAATGGTGGACATCTCCGCCGTTCGTAGAACGGCCATCAATCCTTTGTTTGCCTGGGTCGCTAAATTGTTCTGCATGGGGGGAAGCTATCCTGTTGAAGGCACCATCGAAGTCGTAAAAGAAAACGGAAAATGGAAAGTGTGCGCCAACTCCTTTTCAGAGGCGTAACCAAAGCGGTTCCCGGCAAAATAGAGAGCAGGCGCTTTGATTGACGCGCCTTGAATTACCCCAAGGTTGCTACCTTGGGGTTTATTGCCATGCAGCCTATCTACGAAAAGATCCGAACGCAGGCCCGTCAGATTGCCGAGACGTTTCCGGTCCCTGATTTTTACATCGATCACGCCGAAGCCAATGCCCTCTCGCTGCGTCTCCTCGAACAGAATCCTGAAATGCCCTGCTTGGAAAAAATCGTGGGCATCCACCTGAAGGACAACTTCGGCCACGGTTTCAAACACTCCCGGAAGGTTGCCCTCGACGCAGGTGCGCTGATAATCATCGAAAGCAGAGGTGTAGGACAAACGGAAGACGCCGTCCACCGCAATGTCATGCTGGCGCATATGGCCGGAATGCTGCATGATGTCAAACGCAATAAAAAAGACCACGCTGTCGAAGGTGCGGCATTTTCGCGGGAAGTGTTGCGGAACTTTGCTTTGTCCGACCGGGAACGGAATGACGTTTCCAGCGCCATCCGCAACCACGAGGCCTTTAAAAAAGGAATCCCCATTAAAAGCCCGGAGGGTGTCCTGATTGACGGCTGCCTTTATGATGCAGACAAATTTCGCTGGGGACCGGACAACTTCACCGACACGGTCTGGGACATGGTGTCCTTTCACAGCCCGCCGCTTTCCAAATTTATCAAACACTACCCAAGAGGTATGCAGGGCATTGAAAAAATAAAACGAACCTTCAGAACGGCCACCGGGAAAGTGTACGGCCCCCAGTTTATCGATTTGGGGATAGCCATCGGCAACAAACTCTACGAAACAATTCTATCTGAATTTGAACCCAACCCTTAAAAAGGAGTACATCCATGGACAAACCTGTGGACCACTACTGGAATATTAAACTCAACAGTCTGAAGGAAAATCTCGAAAAAAATAATTTTGAAGTTTTTGTGGCCGGTTCATTGAAGGAAGTGCGCAGCATCGTTATGGGAACACTCATCCCCCGGATAAAACCCGCATCCATATCATGGGGGGGATCCATGACTTATGTGGCCAGCGGATTGTACGAGGAACTCAAAGAAAGCCCGTCCATAACGGTTCTGGATACTTTCGACAAAGACCTATCTGCTGAAGAAAGCCTGGAACGCAGGCGCCAGTCGCTGCTGGTTGACCTCTACATTACCGGCACCAACGCTGTAACGGAAAGCGGAATGCTGGTGAATCTCGACATGATCGGCAACAGGATCGCCGCCCTGACCTTCGGGCCCAAGGACGTAATTCTCATCATCGGGCGCAACAAAATTGTTCCCGACCTTGAAGAAGCCATGGACCGCGTTAAGGACATTGCCGCACCGGCCAATGCCATGCGGCTGGATAAAAACACACCGTGTGTCACAACAGCGTCCTGCCACGAGTGTAATAGTCCTGACCGGATTTGCAATACCTGGACCATCACACAAAAATCATTCCCCAAGGGCAGGGTGAAAATCATTCTTGTCAATGAGGATGCAGGGCTGTGAGCAGATCCTCGGAGCCACAGAGATCAGAGAACGGAGGACAGAACTACAGAGCCCCAGAACCTCAGAACTTCAGAAGGTGAGAAGGTAAGCGGTTGTCGGTGATTCAACAGGGCGAATATCGCATGCCTGTAAGAGCGAGCCTGTGTGTTCGCCCGTGAGGCGTTTAACCAGGGGCCAATGTAGCCCAGTGATTTATCCCTGCCAGAACTGAAGGCCATAGACCAGAGCCACAGAATCCCAATAGGCAGTAGGGAGTAAGGAGTAGGCAGTAGGTAGCAGTCGGAGGCCGGAAGTCGGTGACCGGTGACCGAGAACTTGGAAATTGGATATTGGACATTCGTCTTTTTTCTCTTTGAATCTCCAATAACCAATATTCAATATCCCAACACTCCAGCACTCCAGGCTGCCTAATCTTAATCATGAAACAACCTGGTGACAGCAGTACTCAAACAGTATACCCTATGGTTGCATAAACAATATGGCAAAGTAGAGATAATAAGTTGTAATA
>JAOZRT010000251.1 GCA_029940035.1 Desulfobacterales bacterium | reverse complement strand
ATTATTACAACTTATTATCTCTACTTTGCCATATTGTTTATGCAACCATAGGGTATATTTCAGGGCTGACCCTGCATACCTTGCATTTACCGCTCATCTATGGGCACGAAAACACATTCATCCGGTCCGCAGTAATCCCCGACGTAGTCTGATTCAGGGCGGTATAGCGCCGTTTTGGGTGCGGCTTCGGCAAACTGTTCCTCCAGCACATGGGCACACCATCCGGCTATCCTGGAAACGGCAAAAACCGGGGTGAAAAGGTCCACGGCAATCCCCATGTAATAATAGAGCGATGCGCTGAAAAAATCGACGTTGACGTATATGTCACGGCCTTTTTTCTCCTTGAAAGCAGCCTTGCCCTTGGTTTCGAGGGCCTTGGAAAGATCGTACCAGAGGGTGTCTTCTATCCGTTCTCCCAGGGCTTTGGACATGGGGGCCAGGATGTGTGCCCGGGGGTCATCCGTCTGGTAAACAGCGTGCCCCAGGCCCATGATGACCCCCCCTTTTTCGAGGGTGTCGCGCACATAATCGTCAACCTTGTCCATGGATCCGATTTCGAGCAGCATCTGCATGACCCGGGTGTTGGCTCCGCCGTGAAGCGCACCCGACAGCGAGCCGACCGCCGCCCCCACGGCAGCGTACATGTGCGCCCTGGTGGAGGCCACCTCCCTGGCGGCAAAAGTCGAGGCATTGAATGAATGCTCGGCATGCAGCACGAGGCAGGTGTCGAGATATCCGGACAATTCGTCGTCCGGGACCTCACCATTGAGCATGTACAGGAAATTGGCGGCATGGGTCAGGTCAGGGTTCGGCGGTATGGGCTTGTGATGGTTGCGAATACGATCCCAGGCGGCCACGATGGTGGCAAATTTAGCGATCATGCGCACGGCCATCCGGGCGGACCCGTCCCGGGACGCGTCTTTCAGATCAGGATCATACTGGGCAAGGATGGAAACCGAGGCCTGCAGAATATCCATGGGCAATGCATCTTTGGGGCTGGCTTCGAGAAAGGTGACCAGTTCATCCGGAATTGTTCTCTCTTGAGCAATACGCTGCTTGAAATCGGTCAGTTCCGTTTCACTTGGCAGTTCTTCGTAGAGCAAAAGGTAGGTGATTTCCTCGAAAGACACTTTTCCGGCCAGATCCTTGGCAAGATAGCCCCGGTAAACGAGCTTACCGATGGCACCGTCCACATCACTTATTTTGGTGCTGGCAATGGTAACGCCCCTCAATCCGGTATTGATCACTTTTTCTTCCATGTGTCACCTCATGCCTGGTTGGGATGTTTAATTTCAATTTAGTATAAACAATAATAACCAATTATCATGCCAGAAACGCCAAAGATGGGGATTTTTCCCAATAAATTTTCAAGTCTTATGAGAATAAGCCAAGTAGAAACCTTTGAAGAACCTCGCGGCAAGCCGCGAGGAATCTTAGACCGTAAGGAATTCCGCCTAATTTTGATTTGCTCGCTTACCCCGCAGCAAGCTGCGGAGAATGCGCTCGCTATTGCGGTTCAGGCCGTTATCTATCAGCGCAGTTGGAAAAAACTAGCGGAAACTTTATGGGCGAATGTTTCACAAACAATAGAACTGAGACACTTATGTATCAACTATACGAGAAACAAATGATAAGAATGGTATTAATATATTTATTTTTTACTATTCTTAAATTTGAAACGCTCATTTTAGGAAGGATTATATTTTCAGGGATTAAACCAATTAACACACCAAGATTCAATATAAAAAAACAAAAAAACTGTTTTGATTCCATTGGTCTCGTGTTAAAAAGTGACAATTATACCACTAAGCACCACATCGACATTGAACCGGGCACAATTATTGCTTTTTCCCTATGTGAGCGTTTCAAATCTTAACAATGGTTAGACTATAACTTTTTTTTAATGGGCAGATGATATCCATTCACAGCAAAAAAGGGTTTGATCTTAATATCACCGGCAGCCCCTTGCCGCAGACATCCCCGCGGGAGACGCCCGTTTGTGTGGCGCTTCTGCCCGAAAAAATACCCTTTGTCAAGCCCAGGCTCAAAATTAAAGAGGGCAGCCAGCTGCAGATTGGTTCCGTGGTATTCGAAGACAAACGCAACCCGGTCATTCAATTTCTGTCCCCGGGCGGTGGCACGGTAAGGGAGATCGTCTTCGGCCCGCGCCGGGTTATTCAAAAAGTGATTATTCAGCTGGATCAAGAGGAAGAGCGGGTTTCTTTTCCGAGCTATACAGATTCCCAGCTGGCTGATGCGTCCAGGGCATCGCTGGTGGAGGCCATCCTGACAGGTGGGCTATGGTGCCTTTTCAGGGAGTTGCCTTTTGGCGACATTCCCGACCCGGATATTGAACCGCCCTCCATTATCGTAAGTATCGACTCCAGGGAGCCGTTTCAGCCCCATCCGGCGGTTTACCTGAAGGGCAAGGCTGATCTCCTGACCGCGGGCATAAAGATCCTCGAAAAACTGTCTTCATCCGTCCATGTATCCATTCACCAGGACAGCGACATGCCGGCCGGGCTGGCCAAAGGCATTGTAACCCACCGTGTGAGCGGTCCGTACCCTGCCGGCGATGCCGGTGTCCTGCTGTATCGCACCAAAAAGGCATCTGCGGAGAACAGAGCCTGGCATATCAGCGGGCAGGATCTCCTGCTGCTGGCCGAACTGATCAGAACCGGCCAATATCCGGTGGAAAGGATTGTCACGCTGGGCGGCAGCCTGGCCCGGGAACAGCTTCATATTGTAACCCGCATGGGGGCGCCCTTGCCGCATATTGCCGGGGAAAACACCGGAGACCCGCCCCGTAGACGCTATATTGTCGGGGGTATTTTCAGGGGCTATATTGCTGAAAAAGATTCATTTCTGGATCTCTATGCAACGTCGCTCACCATTCTTCCCGAGGGAGACGAGAAAGAGCTTTTTGGCTTTGCCAGGCCGGGATCGGACAAGCCGACCCATTCCCGGACCTTTCTGTCCAGCCTTAAAAAGGCGCCTTTTACCGTGGACTGCGGGGTCCACGGGGAGCAGCGGGCCTGTATCAACTGCGGGTATTGTGATGATGTCTGTGCCGTTGACATTCTGCCGCAATTCACCCTGAAAAGTGCCCTGGCCGGCGAGGTGGAGGAGTCTTTGGCCCATGGATTGCTGGACTGTGTAAGCTGCGGCCTGTGTACCTTTGTCTGCCCGTCAAAAATAGATATCTGTGCGGTTTTAAAAGGGGCCCGGGAAGCATACTACAAGGAAATGCAGGATTGAAGTTCATTGCTGACATATTTGATAAAAGCCGGCCTCTTTTCGAGGAGGGCGGAAAGATGGCCAAATGGCATCCGCTGTTTGAAGCCACGGAGTCCTTTTTCTTCATTCCCGGGCTGACCACCCAGGCGGATGCCCACGTGCGCGACAGCCTGGATGTAAAGCGTTTCATGAGCTTCGTCATCCTGGCACTTATGCCACCTTTTCTGTTCGGCATGTATAATGCCGGTTATCAATCCAACCTGGCGTCGGGGGCAAGCCTGACCCTGTTGCCGGTGGTCCTGAAAGGCCTTCTCATTATACTTCCCCTGGTGGTCATCTCCTATGGCGTGGGGTTCTTCTGGGAAATTCTTTTTGCCGTTGTGCGCAAGCATCCCATCAGCGAAGGGTTTCTGGTGACCGGCCTGCTTTTTCCGCTCACGCTGCCGCCCACCATGCCCCTGTGGCAGGCTGCTGTGGGGATATCGTTTGGCGTGGTGATCGGCAAAGAGGTGTTCGGCGGGACTGGCAGGAACATTCTCAACCCGGCCCTGACCGGCAGGGCATTTTTATTTTTTGCCTATCCCGCAAAGATGTCCGGGGATGCGGTATGGGCGGTGGTTGACGGCGTCAAAACGGGTGCAGTGGATGCTTTCAGCGGGGCCACCCCCCTTTCCATTGCCGGCCTGGCCAATGCCCAGGAAAAAATTGAAGCCGTGCTCAAAGCAGCCGATTACCCTTTTATCAAACTGCTGCTGGGCCTTTACCCGGGTAGTATCGGAGCCACGTCCGCCCTTTTGTGTTTTGCCGGTGCGGCCCTGTTGGTGGTCGTGGGGATCGCCAGCTATAGGATCATCATCGGCGGCATTGCAGGGGTTCTTTTAACGGGTTATCTGTTGAATTTTCTTGCCGGGGACAGCTCTTCCGCCTGGTTGTCCCTCAACCCTTTCTACCACCTGGTGATGGGCGGGTTCGCCTTTGGCATCGCTTACATGGCCACCGATCCCGTGACCGCTCCCGGTATGGACAAGGTCAAGTGGGTCTATGGGTTTTTGATCGGCATGCTGACTGTTTTGATACGTGTGTTCAACCCGGCTTACCCCGAAGGCATTATGCTGGCTATCCTTTTCATGAATCTTTTTTCACCGCTGCTGGATCATATCGAGATCAGGTTGAAGATCAAAAAAAGGGTGATCAATGTCTGACAATTTCAAATCCGCTCTTTTTGCCCTGGCAACGGCGGTTATCTGCAGTCTGCTTCTGACGGCGGCTTCCAGCGGGCTGAAGCCATATCAGGAGGAGAACATCGAAGTGGACAGGAAAAAGAATATCCTGAAATCCATCGGGTTGATAGAGGAGGGCCGGACATACACCTTTGGCACCATCTCATCCATGTATGCCGAGAACATCACCAGCATGCAGGTTGATGCCGGGGGGCAGGCTGTGGAAGAGGGCAGTGTGTCCAAAACCGGGCTCCCCATCTACCTTTACACCCGGGACGGGTCGGTCAAAGCCTATGTGCTGCCGATCAATTCCCGCGGCCTCTGGGGCAAGATATACGGCTACCTGGCCCTTGAGAGCGACGGTTCCACCGTGTCCGGTTTTACCGTCTATCAGCACTCGGAAACCCCCGGGCTGGGGGGCGAAATCGAAAAAAACTGGTTTCAGAAGAATTTCAAGGGCAAGCGCATCGTGGACCATGAAGGTAATTTCGTTTCCATCGGCATTGCCAAGCCCGCGACAACCGCAGCCATGTCCGAAGCGGAAAAGGCCAACTACGTGGACGGTATCAGCGGTGCCACGCTCACGGGACGTTTTCTGTCGGCCGGTCTGAAGGAAATCCTGAGTGAATACGAGCCGGTTTCCATCCGGTTTCGTTCAAATGAGATGCTTCTGGTGCCGCAGGTGCCTGAAGCACAAGAGGATGGACAATGAAGCTTACGCAATCGCGACATTTCAAGGCGTTTTCAGAGCCATTGATCCAGAACAACCCGGTTTCAATGCAGATGCTGGGAATCTGTTCCGCCCTGGCCGTGACGGTCCAGATGAAAACCGCCATCGTGATGGCGCTGTCCCTCACCTTTGTGCTGGCTTTTTCCAATCTGACCATATCGTCGATGCGCAACATAATCCCGCGCAATATTCGCATGATCGTGGAGCTGAGTGTAATTGCCACCCTGGTGATCATTGCCGACCAGGTACTCAGGGCCTTTTTTTATGACATCAGCAAGCAGCTTTCCGTGTTTGTGGGGCTGATCATCACCAACTGCATTGTCATGGGGCGCGCGGAAACATTTGCCCTGGGCAATTCACCAGGCCTTTCATTTCTCGACGGTCTGGGGAACGGCGCCGGGTACGGCTCTGTGCTGATTTCTGTAGCCCTGATACGGGAGACCCTGGGGGCGGGCAAATTTCTGGGGGTGGGCATCATCCCGGAATTCTTGTACCAGGCAGGCTATGAAAACATGGGGTTCATGCAGCTGGCCCCGGCGGCCTTCATCATCATCGGCCTTCTGGTGTGGCTGCAAAAGACCCTGGTTAAAAATTAAGCCACAAAGCTACGAAGGCACAAAGAATTATTTGATATTTTCAGCATATTTGTTGAGAGGACTGCCTGATGATTGCAGCTGTACCGGTGGATGACGGTTTGCCGTGCGTTGCTGGGCATGAAAATTTATGGAAAACTTGATCAGCATTTTTCTGGATTCCGTTTTTGTGGGCAACATCCTGCTGGCCTATTTTCTGGGGATGTGCTCGTTCGTGGCTATTTCCAAGAACATGGATACGGCCATCGGGTTGGGGTTTGCCGTAGTTTTCGTCCTTTCCATTACGGCGCCCATCAACTGGCTGATCTACCGGTACCTGCTGGCACCCGGCGCCCTGGCCTGGGCCGGTTATCCCACCATGGATCTGAGCTTCCTGAAATTTATCACCTTTATCGCCGTTATTGCCGGCATTGTGCAGGCCGTGGAAATGGTCATCGATCGGTTTTCACCGGTGCTGTACAACGCCTTGGGCGTGTTTCTGCCATTGATCACCGTGAACTGTGCTATCCTGGGGACCAGTCTATTCATGGTGGAGCGCAATTACACGTTTACCGAGTCGCTGGTTTTTGGTATCGGTTCCGGCACCGGCTGGCTGCTGGCCATTGTTTCCATGTCGGCCATCAGGATCAAACTGCGCTACGCTGAGGTGCCCGAGGGCCTTGAGGGCTTCGGTATAACCATGATCGTAACCGGTCTGATGGCCATGGGCTTCATGCTTTTCAGTGGAATTACCCTATGATCTACGCTGTTTCCATAATCGTCTTTTCAGGTGT
>JAOZRT010000250.1 GCA_029940035.1 Desulfobacterales bacterium | reverse complement strand
GTACATGCGGAGCTGAAAACGTCGGCTCCAGTGCGTATTGTTCCGAATGCAATACTATTAGAAGGTTAAATCTGCCTGAAAGTGAGTAATATTAGCAATTTGTTATTGGTAATCGCTCCACGGACCTATGAGCCACCCCTTGAAGCATTTCAGTGTGAATGTGATTATCAGCCTTATTGGCCCAATTAGGTGGATAAAATGCTTATCTGGATCATAGCAATTGTTGCCCTTGTGTTGTACCTCGTACTGTCGTTTCTAATGATGGAATGCGTGGTACAGATATTCAAGGGGGTGTTTGACAGGGATCTGGGGTGAGAGCCTTTGGGTATGAGTGCTTATTGGTATGTCAAAGTTTAATGAATAAATGAAAGAGGCCACGATATGAAATACACTATCTGTTTTATCATATTAATTCTGCTTATTGGTTGCGCCAGTGGTAGCACAATTGTCACTGGTACTCCACGGACTCCAATTGACCCAAATAGTGTAAAACTTTATGTTCAAGAACCTGTGAATTATGAGGTCATTGGATTAGTAGAAGCGTCAAGTGATTCTGGATGGACAGCACAAGAATCTCAGGATTACGCGATAGATGAATTGAAAAACCAAGCTGCAAAGATTGGTGCCAACGGAGTTTTGTTGAATACAACCGGGTCAAAAACATCAACAATGGTTGGCACTACAACTGGCGGAATATTTTATGCGGTCCCTATTGAAGCCAAAACAGTGAGTGGTGTAGCTATTTTTGTCTCCAAATAAGACCAATGGGGTAATTTACAAGGCAAAGATATAGCCTTGCTGCCGTTTCTTATGTTTGAATCCGTGTTACAGATATTCAAGGGAGTGTTTGATAGGGATTTAGGCTGATAATGATGGTATCTGCACTTTTACCAAACCAGTGATTGTCTCCATATACCAAAGATTGAGGCTATCACGGCTGTAGCACTCGAGTAATGAAAGGGCCGAGGAGGGACCCTAAATGGCTGAAGTCAAGAAGCGCACCTACTCCCTTGCAACGATGATGAAGGTCCTCGTTGGCCTTACCATTGCAGCCATAATTATCGTCTTTGCAGGATTTGTCTTAATGCACGCGCATCGATTGGACTGGAAACTCCACGGGATCTATATTGGCATCGTCATCGCGGCCTGGATGATTCACCTGGTATTCCTGCGGCTGCTGAATCCCGAACTGATCGGCCGGCGTGTGTTTGGCAAGTGGGCAAAAACGTGGGACAAGGTATGGGCTGCGCTGTTCTTTCTCGCAATAATAAGCATCTTTATTGTCGTAGATATAGACACACCCGACGGAGTCTCAAGCGCGCCGGGGGCAGCGTGGCTGTTGGGTTATACTTTCTTCGTCGTGGGATGGACCCTGTTGACTTGGTCCATAGTCGTGAATCCATTCTTTGAGAAGGCGGTGCGCATCCAGACAAACTTTGGGCACCATGTGATAGACAAGGGACCTTACGCCTATGCACGCCACCCTGGCTACATAGGCCTCATTGGCTGGTTATTCTCAACGCCGCTCCTACTTTCGTCGGCTTGGGCTTTCATTCCGACTCTGATCGCGGTGGTCTCGCTTGTGATTCGTACCGCGCTTGAGGATCGCATGCTCCATGCGGAACTCACTGGTTATACCGAGTATGCGGCTCGTGTTCGCTTCCGCCTGATCCCCGGTGTCTGGTAAATGCACGGCTGGCTAACATGCAAAAAACGTTTTGACATCTTTTTAATAACCATGCTATAGCCCATGACCTTGATCGGGAGAATAGAATCAAGGAAATAATGCGCTTAAATCTGGGGGTACCGGTAGGGGTACCGAGGGCGAGAAAACGGTCTTAAATAGGGAAAATAGTACCCGAGGGGTACCGAATATAAATCTTGTTTAATTCTGACAGAAAATAGAACATATTGAAATATAAATAAATAATGGTATAAATAATCAAATGGTCCCATCGTCTAGCGGTCTAGGACGCCGGCCTCTCACGCCGGAAACCCGGGTTCGATTCCCGGTGGGATCACCACCAATAATAACAGGGACTTAGAATCAATTCTGAGTCCCTTTTTATTTTAATAAAATTTAAGTCCCCCCACTATCCCTCCCATACAAGTCAAATTTCGGCGACTTATGGAAGTGTGGGAAAAAATAAAATCAGAGATAAACTGGATAAAACGGATTTGAAGACACCTACAGGCTACAAGGATATTACCCAATTCTTTGTTCCATTAGCCCTCCAGGCAATGGCACAGGCTTTTTCCCATCCTTTGGTGGCTATGGTGGCCTCACGCGGAGAAGGTGGGCCATTAAATCTCGCGGGCATAGCCCAATCTGGCACTGTCATGTTTTTTCTGGGTATTTTTGCCATTTATTACATGACCACGGGTATGGTGTATGCGAGAACCCTTGAAGGATATAAAACCTTTTTGCGGGTTTGTGTCTGGTCCGGGATATACATATGCTTGATTCAAAGTATGTTGTGCATCCCTTCGGTTTCGCATCTAATTTTTGGACGTATTATCGGTCTACCACTCTCTATCGAGCAGCCAGCCCAAATCACTCTATTGGCAGCGGTTCCTCTACAGTTTTTCTTTTTTTTGCGAATCCCTTATCAGGTTGCATTATATAATGCACTTGCCACCGGACGTGCCAGTTTCGCAACTATCGGTCGAATCATTTTGACTGCGCTGCTCTCTTGGCTTTTTTGCTTTATAGGTTTGGTCGGACCAATTTGGGCCATAGTATGTTTGACCATCCCGGTATTACTTGAGGTCGTTATTTCCATGCTGTTAGCCAAGGACTTCCTTCGCCGGCTTTCATCTGCTATCAAACCCACGCCCAAAGCCCGGGAAATCTTTTTTTTCAATCTGCCGCTTGCAACGGGGGGAATATTCTTAGCTTTGTCAATCCTGATCCTGAGTGCCTTTATTGCCCGTGCCCCTGATCCCGAGCGGATTCTGCCGATCTTTTTTCTGGCCATCGGATTGGCTAATCCGGTTGCCTATGCTGCAACCCGCATTCAGGCGGTGGTTCTTGCTTTTCCGCCTACACAACATACTGAAACGCCGATTATCCGTTTTACCATCGTCGCGGGAATAATACTGGGGCTTTTACCGCTATTATTTATAATTCCAGGATTAATTGAGTTCTATTACGTTGCTCTCCAAAAGATTAACATAAACGAGTTGGCTTTGATTCGTGTCACCGCTATATCCCTCATCACATTTCCTTTTGCGGTAGCCTTGCGTGCGTATAGCGAGGGGCTGGCAGCATGGGAGAGAAAACCCATGGCTGTACTGGCCGGCCACGGGTTCTATCTGGTGATAGTCATCGTGAGCGGCTTTATCGCATTCGTATTGGGCGTTCCGGGCTATCTGATCGGAGGCATTAGCTTAACCCTGGCGAGTCTGGTTTCAGCATATATCATCCGTGTATTTTTGAATTGGACACATTCAAAAAATCTACCGGTAGGGCAGACCACGACACCCGTGGCACAGGTTCGGTAGGAAAAACATGGAGAAAGAAAACCCGAAATCCGTCTCCGGAAATCGGGTTTTAGGTGTGAGCGTCCGTTTTTATTGTCCAGGTAAAGGGGACAGGCTCTTTATTAGTTTTCTCAATTATGTTCACCTCTCATGACCAACCCGCTGTTCAAACTGTTGATCAGCCGATTTTTATCAATAGATGAATTCAGAATTATTCAATGCGGTGGCAGTTGGATAGGAAATCTGCTGGCCGGAATACACTACTGCTTTTACTTTGGATGCAAATACATTGATCAGAAGGTATTTATCGGATCAGATCAATTCTGATAGACGTTTCATGGAGTAGATCCCGGAGAGACCTGGATGGCTTTGGGAACTTTCTCGTTTTTAGATTGAAACAGATGCTTGAAATGCTGATAATGTTTGGTTACGAACTCTTTGGATCCGATGATGCCCGAATCCGTAAAATAGAACATTATTTACCTGTCCCCATTAATTCCACAAATATCATAGAAATCAAGGTAAATCAGAGTAAATTGAATTATTGAAATACGCAGGGAACTGCGTCTTTTTGAATTTACAACCTATTGCATCTTTGATTTAAAATAGTTCGAAACAACGATTATTCATAATTTTCATTCACAAACCTTCCGAAAATTACATCTGTCCCGAATCTTATCATCCTCAATTTTTACAAACGATTCCTCATCCTTGGGTACATTATCGTCTATATCAAACAACAGGGACTGCATATCAGCGATACTCCCAGCTATAAATTTCTTGGTATTTTCAATCTCAGACACCCCAACCGTGAATTCCGCACCCTGGTTGGCCAGAAGATTATATTCAATCAGTTTTACCCTTTCAGGATCGATCCCCCATTTATCCATAGCATACATCGCATAGCAGGAGAGCTGCTTTGACACATTCTGGCTCATACTCCTGCCAGTTTTCCAATCTATAATCGTAATACCGCCGTCCTCTGTCCGGAAACTGCAATCCAAAACTGCCCAGATTTTGGTCTGATCGAGATTAAACGATGAAAACTCCTCTATCTCCAACCACATCTTTTGAGGTAGTTCCTTTAGCATATCAAAGGTTTCGGAACTATAAAAATTCCTCAGGCATTGTTCCATATTGCCGACTGTCTTTTTCCATTCGGCATCTTCAATGGGCACATCGTATTCGTGCTCAAAAAGGGCGCAACTCTTTGGACGGGCAAGATAGCGTTTTTCTCTGGATGACCGAAACTCTTCTCTCATCTGATTTAAGGTGATTTCAACGATCTGATCAACATCAAGGACGGATATGCCGCGTTTAAGATTGGTAAGCGAGCGTTCAATACAATCATGGACCTTTGACCCAACCCACATGTAGCGGTTTTTGAGTTTCTTGAGGACGTAGATTTGTCGGGTCCTTGCCAGAGCGTTTGTTTCCCATCCACCCCAGTATCCATAATAGTTGAAATAGTATTGTCTGGGGCAGGTTTGGAAGACTCTATCCCGGGATATGGACCAGGAAAATTCGTTTTTGAAAGTGCTCATTTTTTAACTCTAATGCTTCACATAAATACCCTTTTTCGGATTCGTTACCATCCCCTTCTTTTTTAAAATCTTTACATTATTGTATATCTTCTGTCGATTGAACCCAGTCTTTTCAACCAGGGTGGCGGTATTAACACCATTTTTAGATTCTTTAATAACAGCAAATACAGTGTCTGATGCCGTCACCTTTACCACTTTCTTCGGAGCAGGTTTTTTAACAGCGACCCTTTTCGCCGGTTTTGATTTGGGTGTGGTCTTTTTTGCAACCGTCTTCTTTACGGGTTTTGCCTTCGCTACTTTTTTCACTGGTTTTGGTTTTTTTAATTTACTCACTACTGCATAAATTTTTTCAACCTTTTTTGAAAGTGCCTTGATTTCTTTTTTAATCGCCTTCAGATCCTTTTTCATTGTCATCCTCCGTTTATAATTTTGAAGTCTGTTTGAGAATATAACAGTTGATGAATTCCGATTTCCCCCCCACCATCATCAATAACATAGGGTTTCATTCGATCGTCTTCCACTAAATTTGACAATTCAAATGCTCGACTCATGATTGAAACAAATATTTTCTCATCTTGACCAAATTCTTTCGCGATTGCTCCACTAAATCGATTAATGGCATTGTCGACTAAACTGATTGTGTCATTGACTTCACCTGTTTCATCATCAACAATATGGAGTTTTTTGGTTTCAGGATTTTCGATAGGCGTTTTGTGTTCTGCCGCTGAACTGCCGAGTGATAATGCAAATTTTAATTCATCAAACGTGACGGGCATTATTTTGTTTTTCATTTTGTTATCCTTTTAGTATTTTAAGCAAAAGGGGTATCCACCCGATCCCTCAACCCCTTTCTTTGAGAAATATCTGCGTTAGGGTCGGAAGCTAATTCCTGAAAAAAATATCAATAATTTTACAACAGTGTGACCGTATCTGTCAAACCCGTGTGGTAACCTGCGTGCAAATATTCGGAGAAACGACAATATTATAACCGTGGGAGGGCATCAAAATGCGGAAACACGAACTGTACACCGATTATCACGACCACTTTGAATATTTCGGGAACACGGAGATTGAACGGATTCGCAAACAGGGTGAAAAGACCATACGGCATGACTGGATAATCTTTGACACCGTTGATGAGGCGATGGAATTCTTCAATGATCAGTGTGGTGAGTTCGTTGGGTATTATGCTTGAACAATTAAGATATCATTTATCAGAATGTAAAATTTAAGTCGGCATCATTGCAGCAGTTCTTTTAGCAATGTCTGTCGCTGACTGGTATCTTGATTCTTAACGGACATGGCTAATGCCTTACGCGTCCCAACCAAAACAGCAAGTTTTTTTGCCCTGGTCAGACCAGTATAAATCAGGTTCCGAAATAGCATTTTGAAGTGCTGTGTCAGGACCGGAATGATAACCGCTTCGAACTCGCTCCCCTGTGATTTGTGAATTGTAATGGCGTAGGCTAAATCCAGTTCCGGGATAGCATCTCGCGTGTATTCCACTATCCGGCCATCAGGAAAAAATGCAACCGATAACGTTAATTCTT
>JAOZRT010000047.1:11310-22481 GCA_029940035.1 Desulfobacterales bacterium | reverse complement strand
TGACTATGCGAGGGAATACAACTTCAGAAATATTGTAGAATATATAGAAAAGGCAAAAAAATTAGAATAACCGCCCTAATAACTTGTGATAGTATCAGGTTACCCTCTAAATTTTCTTTCCCCGCCCAGGAGATCTTCCATTGTAGATCGATTTCGGGCTCACACCGATGTAATTGGCGGCCTGGCGCACGTCGCGCCATCGCCGCGGTGGCTGGATAAACAGTCGGCGCAGTTCGGCCACCTCTTTTCGTAGATCTTGAATTTCGAAAACAAGATCTTTATCTGCCACAACTTACCCCCTCGGGAAAAATTTCTTCGAGAGGAACACCCAACACAGTCGCATACCGTTCCTTTCTACTTTTGCCCGGCTCTTGCCCGGCAATAACAGAGCTTACCTGTGCTGGAGCCTCACCAACGACTTCTGCAAAATCCTTAATTCGCGGAAATTTTAAATAAATCTTCGCTTTCAAGGTTAGATTTCTTATCACAGTCTCCTTATTACGTAGTTTCACGTTTTTTAGAATAAAAATTATTCCCAGATATCCTTGAGCAGATCGTCAAGAGAAATGAGCAAATTGCTTCCACCGCTTACATATGATCCGAGTTCCTCTGCATTCTTTACCCGGAGTATTGGATCCCAGCCAGGTGAAAAGCCAACATACCCTTTGCCCTTTTCAATCTTACGAACTTTCCAAATTCTCAAAAACCATCTTCCATTTTTATTCTTTTCAGTCCGTATATCTCGAATTAATTGACTTATTTCCTTCTCATTTTTTATTGCAATTAGAATTGGTTTCATGGCTTGGGGTTTTATTCCAAAAGCCCACAATTCCCGACAAATGAGTATTGTAAAATATCCTGTCTCATCAAATTCTCTTGAACGCCCCTGCCCTCCTGGGTTCACCACAGCTTCCACTAAACCAGAAACGACCAGGTTATGAATAAAATCCCGGCCAACATGTCCTTTGCGCTGCATTTCTGTATTCTTAAATGTCTTCATCAATTTTCCTTATAACGTCATTTCACGTTTTATTCTATGGAACTAATTTGCTGATGTCAAGCAAATTAATTAATTTTTCCGCAAGTGAGATAGACTATCTGAGATAAAGATCCGAAAAACCTTGACCAAACCTTGACCAGGCATAAAAAAAGGGGTTACACATTTCTGTAACCCCCTGATTTTATGGTGCGCCCGGCAGGATTCGGACCTGCGACCTACGGATTCGTAGTCCGGCGCTCTATCCAGGCTGAGCTACGGGCGCATACTGAAATGATTTGAATTTTTGTTTTTTAGGCTATAGATTGTACGATGTCAACTCTTTTAACATGAAGCAAGTATTTCACTTTAGGGAAGATCAAGATTACAGCGATGAACCACGAACATTTCATGCAACTTGCCATCGAACAGGCAAAAAAAGCACAAAAAATTGAAGAGGTTCCGGTGGGAGCAATCATCACGGATGCCGAGGGGAACATCCTGGCATCTGCCCACAATCAGACCATCTCGAAGTCTGATCCCACGGCCCATGCCGAGATCGAAGCCCTGCGCAAAGCCTCTACAAAACTGCGGAATTACCGGTTGTTAAGCACCACGCTATATGCTACGGTCGAGCCCTGTGTCATGTGCATGGGAGCTATTGTGCACGCACGCGTTCAATGTGTTGTTTTCGGTGCACCCGACCCCAAATGGGGGGCGGCCGGATCGCTTTATAATTTTTCTGAAGACACGCGTTTGAACCACCATCCGCAGATCATCGGCGGGGTATGTGCGGACGAGTGCCGGACCATGCTGCAGCGGTTTTTTCGTATGCGCAGAAGTTGACGTTTGATCAAGAACTAACAAGGAGCACAGCGTGTCAAACATTGTAATCATCGGAACCCAGTGGGGAGACGAAGGCAAGGGAAAAATCGTAGATCTGCTGTCAGAATACGCCGATGGCGTTGTCCGTTTCCAGGGGGGCAACAATGCCGGTCATACCATGGTGGTCAAGGGGGAACAGTTTATCAGCCACCTGGTTCCCTCAGGAATTCTGCAGCAGAAAACCTGTTACATCGGCAACGGCCTGGTGGTGGACCCGGAAGTACTCATCGGGGAAATCGATTATCTGGAGAGCAACGGTGTTAAGGTCGGCCCGGATCAACTGCGCATCAGTGAGAAAGCCCACGTGATCATGCCCTACCACAAGAGCGTTGACAACGCTCGCGAGAAATTAAAAGGCGACAATAAAATCGGAACCACCGGCCGCGGCATCGGTCCCTGCTACGAGGACAAGTCCACCCGCAGGGGAATCCGTTTTGTCGAACTGCTGGACAGGGACCTTTTTGCGGAAAGGGTCAGAATCATTCTGGATGAAAAAAACTTCTACCTGGAAAAATACCTCAAAGCAGAACCGCTTGACGCCGACGAGATCATTGACCAATACCATGCATATGCGGACAGGCTAAAACCATACGTAACCAATGTATCCGTTGAATTGTTCAACTCCCTGAAAAAAGGCAAGCAGTTGCTCTTCGAGGG
Source organism: Desulfobacterales bacterium (assembly GCA_029940035.1). Lineage (GTDB taxonomy): Bacteria > Desulfobacterota > Desulfobacteria > Desulfobacterales > B30-G6 > JAJDNW01. Next base: position 19,963 of record JAOZRT010000047.1, on the reverse strand, counting down.
TGCTCAGGGAACACACCTGGATATCGATCACGGCACCTATCCCTATGTTACCTCCTCCAATGTCGTTTCCGGCAATGCCTGCTGCGGTTCCGGCATCGGGCCCAGGGAAATAAACGGTGTCATCGGCATCGTCAAGGCCTACACCACCCGGGTCGGCCGGGGGCCCTTCCCTTCTGAACTTTTTGATGACATCGGCGATGCCATTCAGAAAAAAGGTGCTGAATTCGGGGCCACTACAGGCCGGCGCAGGCGGTGTGGCTGGCTGGACACTGTTATTCTGAAAAATGCGGTACGGCTCAACGGGCTTACCGGCCTTGCCATAACCAAGCTGGACATCCTGGGCGGCCTGGACGCATTGAAGATTTGTACGTCTTATGACTGCAATGGGACAATCATCGAAGATTTTCCAGGCAACCTCAATGTGCTGGGCGAATGTAAACCCGTGTACGAAACCCTGCCCGGCTGGCCGGAGGACATCTCCGGCATCCGCAATTACGATGATCTTCCGGAAAACACAAAAAGATACCTGAAACGGATCGAGGAACTCACAGACACACCCATCCAGATCGTATCTGTTGGACCCGGGCGGGAAGAAACCATGGTATTGGAGAACCCCTTCACCCAATAAAATCGGGGTCCACGATTTTATTGGGAAAGCTGTTGACAATGTAAAACGGGTGCAATAAAGACTCACTCAAGTCGGGACGTGGCTCAGCCTGGTAGAGCACAGCGTTCGGGACGCTGGGGTCGCGCGTTCAAATCGCGCCGTCCCGACCAATTAAAACAATAACTTTCAAACTTTATTCTCTCTCTTGACACGAATTTTGGTATCCCTCCGGGGTACCAAAATTCGTGTCTCCATTTCCGTCTGAAATGAACACGTTAATGCATCTATCGCAGAAACAACAAGCAGCCGCTCTTGAGGCACTACATATTCTTTGCGACATATTTTGGGGGCCTGATATTGAAAAATGCAGGCGGCTTTTTTATCAGAACGGCTTTAAGCCATTTGAAATATTTGCAGATCGTTGGAAACAAACCTCACCTGTTTTACTTGATAATATAAGGGATTTCATCAATAATTTCCCGAATGAAGCAGCGCTATTCAGCTTTCTTGAAGAGGCCTACATCCGAATTTTCATCAATGCGCGCACCAGTGTCGTACCGCTATATCAATCATGTTATGATAACAACAGTGCGCAACAGACAAAACAGCAGGCCGGGTTAATGGGACCATCTGCTGTTTTGATGAAAGAGCGCTTTGCGGACAAAGGATTGTCCATAGCAAACGACCTCAATGAACCGCCGGACCATGTAGCCATTGAAATGGAATACCTCTATTATCTGCTTCAACGAGGGTGGTCACAGCAGGATGAAGTGTTGCTTTCGGAAGCGGGTACCTTTGCCAGCGACTGCATGCTGCCCTGGGTAACCGCTTTCCGGGATCGACTTTTATCGGAACGGGATTGCCCTTTTTATCCGCTCACCGCTACGTTGCTGGTGGCTTATCTCAAGGGGTTGAGCAATCCCTCATCTTAGATATTCAATAACCGTATTTACGGCTAATCCGAGTTATTTTTTACTCCCAGAATTCTGCCGGCATATGGATATTCCCGGGAAGCGTGGGCGTTACCGCCCAGTCCAGGAGCCGTGTCCCCTCGCGATAATAGATATTAGGCCGCGTGTTGATGTGAGGGGCAATGATCCTGACCAGTTTGCCTTCGCTGACCAAACGGCTGACCTCGCTGGTCGGATCGTTGAGATCGCCGAAAATACGTGATTTGGTGGGGCATGTGATCACACAAGCGGGTTCCTCTCCCCGTTTTAAACGGTGCTGACAAAAATCGCACTTGTCGGCAATTTTCTTTTCGGGATTACGGTAGCGTGCGCCATAAGGACAGGCAGAGACGCAATTCCCGCAACCAATGCATTTTTTAGGGTCGATGACCACCAGGCCATCAGCCTGTTTATACGTGGCGCCCACCGGACAGGCGGCAACGCAGGAAGGGTCATCACACTGCATGCACTGCCCTGGCTGAAATTCACTTTTATATTTCCCCGACATGTTTTGCAGAGGACGAATCCAATTTCTCCACATACCCTCGGGAACGTTGTTTTCAACTTTACAGGCAATCATGCAGGCCTTGCAGTCAATGCATTTAGACCCGTCAATGACGATCCCGTATTTTTTAGGTCTGCTCTGCTTCATATTGTTTTCCTTCAGTTTTTAAAAAGTTAGATCAAATCCGTTGAACCCTGACAAATGTTTCGTGCATGGCCATATTCCCAGAAACACTATCGGCATGGTCTTCCAGGATCTCCGCGATACAGGCTCCTTTGCCGAAGATGTTGCTCAACCCCTTGGAAATTACCCCGAACCCTGTATCCATATAAACCGTGTCCGGACGCGTCTCCTCGGTAACCCGGGCTTTCAGGCTTCCGCGACCCGCAGGACTCACGACTTCGACACGATCGCCGTGGTTGATCCCCAGTGTTGACGCCGGTTTGGGATGTATCCAGAGGCTGTTTTCATTCTGCAGTTCCCACAACAGTGAATTATTGGTGCTGGCGCTCTGGGTAATAAAGGCATTACGCCCCACCACCATTCTGAAATGATCCCGGGGTACAGGCTGGGGTGGATGGTACACCGGCATGGGGTCGACGCCGTTTTCCACGTAACGCGAATTGTAGATCTCGATCTTCTTGGACTTGGTTTTAAAGGGTTTGCCTTCATGGATGCCGTAACTGGGTCCGGTAATATTGTAAACACCTTCATTTTTAAGGGCGCTAGCCACTTCAGGCAGCTTTTCGAGCTGGGCTTTCCTGAAATCGTCTATGGTAAAATTGAATGACTCTGTCAGGTCCAGACGCTTGGCCAGCTCTTTAACAACCCAGAATACCGGCTTGGATTCAAACATGGCCGGTACAATCGGATCGCGGGTAATCACACCCGAACAGGAGGACGAAGCCAGAAATGCCGAAATTGGATCCTTTCTTTCAAGGTAGCTGGGCGCCGGTAGAACCAGGTCGGCCATCCAGGCCGTGTCACTCATGACGATATCGACGCTCATCATGAAATCCAGATTGTCGATCATCTGGATGGTCTTATTGCGGTTGGCGCCGGTTTGCATGGGATTGGTTTTATAGGTGAACCAGCCCTTGACCGGGTAGGGCCGGCCCTCGATGACAGCGTCGCGGGTGTGTTTGAACGATCCTTCTTCGTCGAACATCATCTGGGCCCTGCCGGCATCCACTCTGTCTTCCGGATTGTCTTCATAAAATGGTGCATCATGGTAAATGGAACCAGTCTTGATTTTCTTGGGCACGATCAGCCCCCCCTCACGGTCCCAGTTTCCCAAAAGTGCGTTGACGATGGCAAAGGATCGTCGAATCTGGGTGGAATCCGTGTAATCAGAGCTGCGGCGTCCCGGGTAGATCATGGCGGCAGGTGCTGCCGCGGCCAATTCTCTGGCCATCCTGCGAATATCCCTGGCCGGAATTTCCGTTTCCTTCTCCGCCCATTCGGGTGTATATTGGACGACATGGGCTTTGAATTCATCCAAACCGTTTATTTTTTCAGCAACAAACTTTTCATCATACAGATTTTCCGAAATGAGCACCTGGGCAATGGCCAGAAAAAAGGCCATGTCAGTGCCGGGTTTGATCGCGTACCATTCATCAGCCAAAGCAGCCGTCTTCGTAAAACGTGGATCCAGCACAACCAGCTTGCAGCCGCCCTGCATGGCGGTCATTAAATCCATGCTGTCGGGCGTCACCAGGGCTTCAAACCGGTTGGCGCCGGGCATGATGATGTACTTGCTGTGCAGCACATCCGGCGTGGGAACCACGCCAAAGGTATCCAGAAATGCACGGTTGCGGCTCAAGAGGCAGTTGGATTCATGGGAAATTACATTGTAGGATCCATAAGCTTCTGCAAAGCGGTGCACAAAGGTAGACTGCATATCGGTCCCAGCCATGAAAAGGAAGCCGCAACGGGTGTAGGCTTCGCCGATGCGTTGCATCTGTTCGGCGGCATGGTCCAGGGCCTGATCCCAGGTCAGACGATGCCACTTGCCTTCACCCCGGCCGCCCTTTCTCAGCAGGGGATACTTCAGCCGGTCCGGATCGTAGAGCTGCTTGATCCCCGCATTGCCCCTGGCGCACAGCATACCGCGGGATTTTAACGAATTCGGATTGGGGTCGAGTTTTTTGATAACGCCGTCTTGCACCCGTGCAATCAGCCCGCACTTATTGAAACACATGTCACAGGCGGAAAACATCTCCCGGGCGGCCACGCCGGCGCCCTCTTCCTTGCCGGAAACCAGCGCGTGCAAAACCCGGGACGGTCCGCCCACGGCTGCTGCAGCTGCGGCCGCGCCGGACAACTTTATGAAACTGCGTCGGGAAATCGTTGGCTTGCTTGATGCGGACATTTCATTCTCCACTTGGTCGTAAAAATTTAAGGAATAAAAAACTGCGTGTCTTTGTGATGTCGTCTGAATCGGGACTACCGCTTCACCACAACCGGTTTTGTGCAGCTTCGCTATCCTACTTGCACTTGGCCGGAGATGGCGAGTCATAGGCATGACCATAGAGCTGTTCATACATGTCGAGCCGATCCTGATCCGATAGTTTGTCCCACTCTGCCTTGCATTCCAGCTGCTTGTAATTGTCAAAAACTTTCTGCCAGTCTGCCTGGGTCTTGCTGATAGGGCTCAGTTCTGCAGCCGATCCATTTTCGCTATGGCATGTCCGGCAGTTTTTTCGGAAAAGATACTTTCCCTTGCGGGCATTCCCCTTGCCTTCTGCTGCCAGGACGACACCGATGGAAACCAGTAGAAAAACCATGATCATGAGCACTGCAAAAATTTTCTTGAACATTTTATTCTCCTTTTTTAGATCGTTACACTATACGGATCATATCCCGATTAGTTGTAGTTGTTATTAAAAGTAAATTCAGTGGCCAATCGGGAATATGAGATTACCTATTTCCGTTAACCGACTATTATTTTTTCGAACGGGACGTCACACACCCCAGTTTTTTAAAACGGCCCCGTGTCTCGATGGGATCGCCTTCATACCCCAGAGCCTTGTAGTCGATGTAATTGGTCTTGCCCACCAGGTCTTCCACATCCTGGCCCATATCGGCCATACCTTTGAAATCGATACCTTTATTGACCAATGCCTCAAAGTCCACATCCGGTCTTTCCTGATGGCACTTCCCGCAATAGGGCGCCTTGGTAAGCGAAGCATGACACTCGGCACAGGAGAGCGCCTGCTCTTTTGGAACCACTTCGTGGGTAAGCCCCCAGTACATGGCGGTCTCCACAAACTCGTACGCTCCGCTGTAGGCAAGGTTTGCCGCCTTCATGCCGTCACGGGCAGCCTTGTCCCAGTCCCAGTGCTTCCAGTACCCCCCCCAGAGTTGGGGTGCGATCAGGTATTTGTACACGGAATCGCTGATCTGTTTTCCCCTGTGAAGCTTGAAGGGGTAAATCCGTGAGGCAGAATCGGATATGTCACCTACCGGCATGGTCAGATCGGTAACGCCGTTTTCATTGACGCGGTCACCGAGAATATAGCGTTTGACGGTTCCGTTGTACCATTTATAGGTCGGTTTGGCCGCCTCCTTCCACTGAAAGGACCCTTTTTTCTTCTGGTAGACGGCCTGACCGTATTTGTCTTTGGGTTTGGAGATGTCCTGGCCGGCAGTGGACCAGTCCCAGTATACTTTGGTGGGGTTGCTCTTGGAATATACCGGAATGTGACAGGTCTGGCAGGCCACATGCTGGGTATGTTTGTTAAGGTGGTGATCGATCAGCTCGCTGCCGATATGCGGGCTGTCCGTGTGACAATATTCGCAGGAAAGATCGCCTTCTACGGCCGGAACCGATATGCTGCGGCCGGATATCATGTGGTTCCGGGTTTTATGACAGTCCTGACACCTGAAATCGAGCCCGCCATCCGTGACGCCCATGTGCACATCGTGATTTTTGTCAGGATTGATCAACATGGAACTCATGTCACCATGCTTCACCGCGTCGCCGCCGCCGCCACGAAAATGGCAACTTATTCCACAAGTCGACCGGCTGGGCCGGCCCACACTCTGCGCAATGGTTACCAGGTCCAGGTTTTTTTCAGGAAACCCGGCTGCCGCTGGTTCTTTTCTGTATTTCCCGGTGGTGTCGTGGCAGACCAGGCAGTCGATGTTGGCCATATCGTTAAAGTCGAAGTTTGCGTCTTTCCAGCCATAGCCGATATGACAACTGGTGCAGCGGGCCCAGTTCCCGCTCAGGTTGATGCAGAAATTATTGATGGTGGCATGGTTTTTCCCCAGGTCCACCCGGTTTTCATGGCCCACGGTATAGGGCGAAGGGCCATGCCATTTCCAATGCACGGTTTCCAAAATAGCCTCACCCTCTTTCGCATGGCAGGAGAGGCAATTTTGGGTCACGCTAAGGGCGTCCACCTTCCCTTCCAGCTTCACCAGCTGGTTATGGTTGGGCACCTTCTTGGCATGGCAGGCCAGACAATCGGTTGGCGCCCTGGTGTCGAGGGTTCTGACCACAGGCCCCCGCACCATGGCACTGTAAAGAATGGGGCCGCGGACATGGGGAACCTGCTCCGACTCCTGGTGGCAATCCATGCAAAGCCGGTGATAGGCACCCCGCAAACCCGGTGTGCTCAGGTCTCTGGGGTTAAAGGGCTCCCCGTGACATGCCGAACAGGCCACAGGCTCCACTTGCCGTGCTCTGAGTTCACCCATGGACAGGGGTTCTCCATAAGTATCGCCTTCCTCCCTGGGCATGCGATGGTGGCAGATGGTACACTCCCCCAGAACATTGGCGTGTTTGCTGTGCATGAATCGAACCGGTTCATACATGTCGCTATATTTGTTGACAATGGGGCTGTTCAGAATCTGCACTTTCGGTGCATCGGCAATCGAGGGGGTAATATCCTGCTCCAGCGGCAGGAATGTCTTCCCCACCTGCCCCGCTTGTGCCTGGGTGCCAATTCCCGGCACCATCAACACGGCGCCAACCGCCAGGATTGCGACCAGGGTGGGAGAAAGCTTCTTCGGGTGGTCCCCGAGCACCGGAAAGATGAAAACAGCCACCCGGTAGATGAACATGAGCGTGGCAACGAGGCCGACGGTGATAAAGATTTCACCCAGGGCCGGAAAATAGGAAACGATTTTATAAGGGGGCGTGTAACTGACCACGAACACATTGATCCGGTTCATCAGGATGCCCAGGATGAAAATCGTGGAGGCAAAAAACAACCACCCCGGAGATCTGCGGACCCGTCTGAACAGAAGGAGGGAAAAAGGAAGGATGACCCCGATCACCAGCTCTACCAGAAAAGCGTTGGTCTGGTAGGTACCGTCTAGGAGGTAGACATAACTCTTTCTCACGATCATGTCGCCGATTTTGACTACCAGATAAGTTCCCATGAACACCGGCATGTATTTGGCCAGGGGGGTCAACACCGCCATTTCAGGTTCACGGCCAAACGATCTGGACACCAGGATGGATTCAAAAGTGACCATCGGGTAGCCAGCCGCAAATGCCGACAACAGGAACAGCAGCGGCAGGATCGGCGTGTACCAGAGAGGGTGAACTTTGTACGGAGCAATCAGCATAAGTGAACCGAGGCTCGACTGGTGCAGGAATGACAGGACAATGCCCCCGATAATAAAGACAAACATGATTTTGCCGAGAATTTTATCGGCGATGTCAAGCAGTGTCTCGATGGGGTTGTTGAGCCTGGAAAACAGCCAGGGAAGATCGACCCGTCCGCGAAATCGTTCGGCCACGATGGGAATAAATTCGATGTAGAGCACATGCAGGTAGATCAAGACGCACATGGCCACTTCAAACAGGACCGAATTGCCGTTGGGGTTGAAAATAGGACTGGTGATATTCCAGTAGCGTCCGATATCCACCAGCAGCCCGAGTACGACAAAAGTATAGCCCAGCATGGCGGTCAACAGGGCCGGCCGGATAACGGCATGATACTGATCCCGGTTGAACACATAGGCGATGGCGCCGGTGGTGAACCCGCCGGCGGCCAGGGCAACACCGGAGGCGACGTCGATGCCGATCCAGATACCCCAGGGATACTGGTTGTTGAGGTTGGAAACAGCACCGATGCCGTAGATAAATCTGACAATGACAAAGGCGCCTCCGATAACCATCAAGCCCAGCATCACCATGACACCTGGCGTAAGAAACTTTTCTTCAACAGGCGCGGCACTTTCATGGGCGTTCATGGGGTATCTCCTTTCTTTGAACTGTCTTCATCTTTTTCTTTCTGGGCATCCTTGAGGAATCCGGTAACCCACATAACCCCGCCAAGCGCCGCATAGAGGCCGATGGGCGCGGCAAAGTATTGAAACAGACCGTGCTGAATCGCTTCGGTAAGCCGCGGCGGCGCCTTTTCGCCGAGCTTGGGAAACCCGATGCTCTCGAAGGGCTCGGAGGCCAGATAGAGCCAGGAGGTTCCCCCGACCTCATGCTGGCCGTAGATGTGGTCCACATATTTGCCCGGGCTGTTTTTCATCTTCCAGCGGGCCAGGTCCAGCAGATCCTTCTTTTTGCCGAAGGTCATGACTTCCTTTGGGCACACCTGCGCACAGGCCGGTAGGCCACCA
>JAOZRT010000047.1:0-11300 GCA_029940035.1 Desulfobacterales bacterium | reverse complement strand
TTTATGTAATTGAAACAAAAGGTGCACTTTCTCACATGCGGCGTCAGGGCATTGTCATATTCGTAGGCCGGCACCTGGAAAGGACAAGCCACCATGCAATAACGGCAGCCGATACATTTTTTCACATCGTACACCACGGCCCCGTTAGCTTCTTTGGTCAGTGCCCCGACAATGCATGCCGACACACAGGAAGGATCGTTGCAGTGCATGCACTGGAACTTGACGAAGCTTGGACGCTGCCGCCAGGTCAGTGTCCCGATATTTTTTGGGTAGTACTTGTTGACGACAGTATAGGATGTTTCATCCATGCGACGCTCGTTCTCCAGAACGGTCAGCTCCTCAAACGACTCATCGGGTTTGGGCAGTCCGTGCCGCTGATTGCAGACTTCTTCACATTTTCTGCACCCGATGCACAAGGTTGTGTCCACCAGACAACCTAAGCTGTCGTCGGACGAGACCGGTGACGCCGTGGCATGGCTATCACGCGGTCGGGCTGCCAGCGCAGCGCCGCCGGCGCCCATGATTTTAAAAAATCCGCGACGACTTAAATCCATACATCCTCCTTGGAATCAGTAAGGGTAAATTGATTTTGATTGAAACAACTCATAACCATGATGGAATATAGTAACATTTGCATCACCCGTTTTTCTTAATGAAAAGTTTGTATCGGTCATGTTCCTCTGTATATTTAAAAAGGTAACCAGGTGATTGATTGATAATCAGAATAAGGCTCTGCAACACATCCGGGTCATCAATCACAATTTCGAGCTCTTCTCCGCTTTGCATCTGCTTGATACTGAGGTTGCTTTTAAGCAGATTAAAGGGCCATGCGATGTCTGTGAAATCGATTAACTTTTTCGATGACATGGTTTTTTACCCCTTGCTGTATGCGCAAGCCGGCCACATAGCCCGAATAAACCGGAAAACACAAATTTCAAACACCAAATTCCACTTTAAAAAAAGAAAATATCAGATACATGGGCTTAACAGCAAAATATATGCCATAGTATGAAAATGGCGCCCTACAATATTTCTATCTGATTTTATTGCATAAATAAGCAATACCAGCATGCACTTGAATAGCTTTTGCCTGGAAATATGTAAAATTAATGTTGACCTGTTTAAACACATGTTTATATTTAAACACTTATACGGCATTAGGGCTAAAAACTGTTGGCCTGTCAAGCTGCTACTGTGTTTTGAACATTTGGATAGGATATAGTTTGGGAGAATGTACAGATGGTGGACATCAATATCGACGGTTTTTGGAAAAGAATCGTTAACACCATGAACGAGGGCTTAATGCTCATCGGTCCGGAAGGTACTATCCTGATGGTGAACCAGGCCTTTGAAGATTTGACAGGATATTCAACCGAGGATGCTGTTGGAAAACCCTGCACCCTGTTGAAGTGTGATGCCTGTGAAATGATGTTGTCAAAAGAGAGTGGCTATTGGTGCGCCCTTTTTTCTCAGGACCGGAGCGATATAAAACAGTGCCGGTGTATGATTTTAAAAAAGGACGGCACCTGGCTGCCCGCATTAAAAAATGCCTCTGTACTGAAAGAGGGGGATCAATGTATCGGTGTTGTCGAGACCATCACCGACATCTCGGCTCTGGATGAACTCAGGGAAAAGATCAAGGCGCTCTCGGATCAAGTCGAAAGCGGCCATGGGTTTCATGGTATCATCGGAAAGTCGGGACCCATGGAAAAGGTTTTCCACCATATTCGGAAAGCCGCCCAAAGCGACCTCCCGGTTGTTATTTACGGGGAAAGCGGAACAGGCAAAGAACTTGTAGCACACGCCATACACGAACTGGGGCCCAGGAGTGAGGCGCCTTTTATTCAGTTCAATTGTGCCGCCCTAAACGAGTCGCTTATCGAAAGTGAATTGTTCGGCCATACAAAGGGTGCCTTTACCGGTGCGGACCGGCATCGTTTAGGACGATTTGAAGCCGCCCACGGCGGCGATATTTTTCTGGATGAAATCGGTGATATCCCACCCTCGATTCAAGTGAAATTACTAAGGATCCTCGAATCCAGACAATTTGAGCGGGTGGGCGACCATCGCCCCATATCCATCGATGTCCGGCTTATTACGGCAACCAACAAAAACATCGGGGCCATGATAGACCAAAATACGTTTCGGGAAGATCTTTACTTTAGAATCAACATCTTTCCTATCCATCTACCCCCGTTGAGGGAACGAAAGGAAGATATCCCACTTCTTGTCACTGAATTTATCAGGGGTTTGCAGAAAAAAACGGGTAAAGCGATTACCGGCCTGTCCCGGCCGGTTATGGAAACCTTCATGTCCTATAGCTGGCCTGGAAACATAAGGGAACTCAAGAGTACCCTGGAATATGCATTTGTATTGGCTGAGAAAGGTCTGATCGCAGCCGAACAGCTTCCACCACTTTTAGGCAAACCCCATAAAGTCCCCGAGCGTAACCATGTATTCGACGACACCAAGCATTTAGGCCAAAGGGAGGCCTTGGTCCAGGCGCTGCGCCAGAGCGGGGGAAATCAGTCTCAGGCCGCCAGATTGCTGAACATCAATCGTGTTACCGTGTGGAATAGAATAAAAAAATATGGGATAGATCTACATAAAATTTAAACAATCATACAATCGGCCACGAGTTCCCAGAGGTATTTCACCTCCAGATCCTCCCTGCCATACGTTTTCTTGATGCTGTTGAACTGGCCATGGCAGCTGTGGCAGGGAACCACCAGCATACCGGCGCCGGTTGCCTTGATCTGGTCCATTTTTCGCCGACCATAATAGATGCGTTCCTCGTTGTAGCTGTTAACCAGCGTGCCGCCGCCGCCGCCGCAGCAGATCTGATTCATTTTCGATGGATAAAGGTCAATCCAATTTTCGACGCACTGGCTGAGTATCCAGCGGGGCTCATCAAAATATCCGTGGCCGAACATTTTCTGGGCTTTTCTGCCATAATTGCAGGGGTCATGATAGGTGACCGGTCCTTTGAAGCGTGTTTTGTCCAGCTTGATGCGCCCCTCCTTGATATACTTGATGAGCAGGTCGAATACGGTGACAAATTCAAACTTTTCAAATACTTCAGGATAGTGTTTTTCGAGACCCGACCGGGTCGCCATATACGCGTGCCCTCACTCGGGCCACATCAGTGTCTTGACCTCAAGCTTGTGCATGTGGTCCACAATGCGGCCGGTCATAATTTTCATGGCCTCGTCGTCACCGGTAAAATAGGCCCAGTTGGTTCCCTCCCAATTTTCAGAGGGCACTGTCCAATCTTCTTTAGCCGCATGAAAAATTCGCCACCAATGTTTTAGATCCTCGGTGTGGGTGTTGACCAGCTTGTTATGAATGGTGGTCAGTATGTTGGCGCCCTTTTTGTCAATGGGTACCGTAAATCCCTCATATCCGGGCTCTTCGGCAATCTCTTCGGCCACATCTTCAAGAATGAAAACATAATCATCTTTTGGAAGCCTTAGATTGTTTCCGGTTTCAAGAGCTGCTTCCAAACCTTTGTGGATAATACCGGGAACCTTGTCTCTATCCCTCAATGATCGGACACGCCTGACCGCATCGGCGATATCGATTTCCATGGGGCAAACATTTTCGCACTTTGCACATAAGGTGCAGATCCAGGGCCAGCGTGACGCCACAACCTCATTTTCAAGGCCCAGCGACAACATTCGAATCAGTTTTCGCGGGTCAAACCCATCGATTCCCGTTGCCGGACACGAACTGGAACAAAGCCCGCAGGTCACACAAAAATCCTGGGAAAATCCCCAGGACTTGAATCGGGTGTGATCTAGCTCGTTCATGTGGATAATATCTCTTGCTGCCATTTTAACTCCTCTTTTACGCTGATGGACAGGTCCAAATCCCTGCCCTTTACTAAATATTGATAACTATGCCGCTTTCAACCGGCTGGATCCCAGTTCTAAAATTGCCTTTTCAAAGGCTGTGACCATTTCAGCAAACTCGGTTCCCATATTGGAGGCCAACGTTTTATAGGCTAACCTCCCCGATTCAAGGCCAAGTTTAGGCAATAGTTCAGCGACCTGATCCACTCGCTGATGGGCATAGGTATTACCATAGTTTGAATGGCAATTCCCCGCATGGCAGGTCAGTACCAATACACCGTCCGCACCCCGGCTGAAGGCGGAATAAATATGGTCCAGTGATATACTGCCGGCGCAGGGCACTTCTACGATTTGCAGACCTGGAGGAAGTGCATATCCCATACTGGCCGCCAGATCACCCGCGGCCGTGGCAGAACGGCTGCAACAAAAGGCTGTTATGGATGGTTTGAATTCGACCATGTCAGCTGTTTTAATAGCAGTCGGTATCCTGTCTAAAACGTCACCCCCGGCAGGTGCGCTGATCTTGATGGCGAATCGAGGACATTCGGCGGCACAGATACCACATCCCTCGCAGGCCTGCGGGTCGACAACCACCTTTGAATCCCAGGATATGGCGTCATATGGGCAAACACGAAAACAGGTCAGGCATTTGACACATTGCCCGGTAAAGTTGATTTCAGCCTTTCCGGTTCGATCCTCAGATGACGTTTTGTAGAGGTTGAGAACGGCAAGCGCTGTACTGCCGGCATCGGCCTGCCTCTCACCCTCAGTTTGAACACTCCTTGAAAATCCAGCGACGAAAACACCTTTCCGGTTGGTGAACACCGGCGCCCGGTGAACGTTATCGGACTGCACAAATCCATCCGGCCCGGTTTCAATTTCCAATTCGCTCGCCAGTTTCCGCGAAAATTCCGAGGCCTGCAGGGTTTCGTCAACGACCAGGACATCCGGGATCAGTTCGAATTTTTCACGTATGATTTCATCAACATAGGTTATGCTAACCTTGTTGCCCTTTTCGACTATGATATCGGGCATCGCTTCCGTAAATTTCATGTAGACAACACCGGCCTCTTTGGATTTCCGGTACAGGGCCTCAAGTCCGTTTCCGGCGACCTTGAGATTGCCGGTCAATATGTAGGCCTGCCCCTTGTATTCGTGCTGCAGTTTAAGTGCACACTGCATGACTTCTTCGGTGATGAAAGGGTTGCTCTCTTCCACCAGCCCCGTAAGGAAAGCAATGCTTTGCCCTTTTGGAATATTTTTAGCCGAATTCGAACCGGATTTAATCAATTCGGTGAGATGAGAAAGCGCAACCACTGCATGGGAAGGCGCAACACCATAAAGAGAAAAATTGGGGTTTCGCTCCACATCATCGGCTATAATAATGCTTGAAACAGACCGGGCAACAGGCTCGCCGTTTCCGGCAAACGTCACGTTGAAATGCCCCACCGACCCCCTGCAGGTAATAGAACCGGCAACAGAAAGTATTTCTAGCTTGCCGGCCTCCCTTGCAATGTCCAAACCATCGAACAATCCTGTATCGCCTGTATTGCCGGGTGTTGCCAGGATGACATCTCCTTCAGTTTCAAGCAGTTCCTCAGCGATTTCCCGAGCTTCGCGACCGTAGCCCAGAATCAGCGTTTTTGCATCCAAAGCGAGTCCTTTCGATTATTTCGTAATTTATTCCAATATTAAAAACCTGGTCCTATGGGCCAGGTCAGAGGCCTTAGACTCTGCCGAAAAATAAATTCAAAATGTCAAGTGATCTAAAGTTGACAGACTCGCAAAAAGTCCGAAATTCCGTCATGCCTGCGAAGGCAGGCATCCAGAACTATCTGAAAACACTGGGTTCCCGCCTTCGCGGGCATGACGCTAAAGGACGTTTTAAGACTTTTTACAAAAACATCCAAATTTAGTTCACTTTAGACACTAAACCCCGAGATACTTGACCACCTCAAAAGCGGTATTGCCGGCGCTGGCAATGGATTCGGGGATACTCATGGGACCGGTAACGGCGCCGGCCAGAAAAACGCCCTTTTCAGAAGCCGGGGTCCCCTGGCCGTCCTTTTCCGCAAAACCGGTTTCAGCCAGTTGCACCTGCAGTGTTTCTGCTGTCTCCTGCAGGCCTCGACAGGGCGTCATCCCTACGGAAAGCACCACGAGATCAAACTCCTCCTGCATGGTTTCACTGGATACGTTATCCAGAAATGTCACCTGCAGCCGATCGCCGGCAACGGGATAGATGTCTCCCGGAATGGCCCTTATCAGGCGGACATCTTTGCGGACTTTAGCGTAAAACACGTCAAAATCTCTGCCAAAGGTCTGTACATCCATGTAAAAAAAAGTAAGCTGCGTTCCGGGCTGGCGTGCTTTCACCAGACCCGCCATGCGCAAGGCCGAGCCGCAGCAAACCTTCGAGCACCATAAGTGGTTGAGCTTGGCATCACGACTGCCCACGCATTGAATAAAGGCGATATTCTCTGCTTCGGTGCCTGTAGATGGTTTCAGGACCCGGCCATCCGTTCTGAGCATTCGTTCCAATTCAAGATTTGTGACCACATTCCTGAATTCACCGTATCCATAGGGTTTGCTCACCGGGTTGAAGGGCGTAAATCCCGTGGCCAGAATCACGGCGTCCGCACGCGTGGATTTTGCCTCCTCCGGAACATTCAGGTCAATAGCTTTTTCCGGGCAGGCCTCCTGGCAGATGGTACATGATCGATCCTTCAGATAAAGACATTTGTCTTCTGAAATGGCATAAAAAGGCGAGTGGTTTCTGGAAAACCCTTTTACAACAGCGCCTTTTTCAGGACATTTCTCAAAGCATACGCCGCAATTCGTGCACTTTTCAGGATCGATAAAAAGCGGCTTTTTCACCAGTTTCAGGGAAAAATCGTCCGATTTTGATACATCCTGAACCCGGGTGCCGGTCATCACTTTGATTTTTGGATGATTTACGACCCGGTCAAGTTTTTCCTCGACCATGCAGGCGCCGCATTTGACGCACGTGTCCGTAGCTTTGCAGGTGTATTGGATCGCATGACCGCCTGGAAAGTCTGATTGCTCCACGATCTCCACGTCGATATCCAATGCGGCGAGTTCGCATGCCGCTGAAAGTCCGGCCACCCCGCTGCCGATAACTAGAACCTTATTGGCCATTATATGTGAACCTTTTTTAGATAATTGATTGCTATTCTTGCCCATTTTCAAATGCTTCAACAATGGACTTTATCTCGCCCTCAACAAAATCGGCGCACGCTTGAACCTCTTCTGCGGTCATCGTCCCCATATCACTGACCAGGCCTTCGATCTCCTCCTCAGTAATGCCGATGGTTTTATTGATCATGAAGGCGTCAACCTCCCCGTCCGACGGCAACCGGCCGCATCCGCCTGCCGTCCCGACAAACTCGTCTTTGACAAAAATGGGGACAACGATTTTCAATATCCCGGCGTCGCATTCTTCAACTACTGGTTTGCGGGTTTTCTTAGCTTGCGCGGCCATATTCATGTGCGCCACGGCGCAGATAAAGGGGCCGCCTTTTTCACTTCCCTTGATCACAGGGCAGAGCCGATTCGACCATTTCACATAATCGGTTATCCTGGCGCCTTCTATATTAAAGGTTACCGATTGAATCTTGCACTTTTCTATAATCTTTTTTTCCAGTTCAATCCATTTTTCCATGGGCTGTATATCAGTCAATTCCATTTAGTGCTCCTTATAAATATCGGGTTTAAAAAAATCGTTTGTCATATTTTATCGACACCTCGTCGAATTCACCGTACAGAATTTTCAAACGTTCGTTGGCAATGCTGATTCGATACTCTTTTTCCTCCTCTTCCCTTTCCGTCTGGTAACAGGCCAGACAACGCTCAAAACGGTTGATCTCCCCAAGGCAGGTGATGGTAAAGCCCACCATCATAAACGTCATTTCATTGTCATAGCCGATGAAGTGCTCCACACCGGGAACATATTCCAGTTCTACGGTTACAGTCGTGTCATTGCCCTCTTTGGCAATATTGATATAATCGTGAATGACCAGCGTGGCTCCGGAATCTTTTTGATACCCGTCGAATTTATGGGTCATATCCTCCAGGGTAAAGAGCCTTTTCTCGACTTCTATGCCGCCCTTTTCCAGTTTTCGATAATCTTTTTGAAGATAGCGGTTGGCAACCATTACCGCCTGGGATACATGCGCGCATAAATTGTCAGGACACCCGCGGGCATAGCATTTCCTGAATTCGAAATCTTCTCCGTCAACGTTCCCTTTGTACCGGCAAAGAAATATGAAGGCCTGAAACGGATTGTCACGATACGCAAAATCAACCGGTAAAATTTCAAAGGAGGTTGCACAGGTCACTGTTAAGCCTTTTGTCTTGAGATCCACAAGATCGGTTACACGGCTTGGGATATTCATTAATGCTGTTGGAGTCATATTTTTCCACCTCATTTTGGGCTGGGTTAATAAAATAACTTTTCATGCTTTATCGACACCTGGTCAAATTTATTGTAGAGTATTTTCAAACGTGCATTCGCAATATCCATTTTATCCTGTTTTTCTAAAGCTTCCTGATCTTTAGGGTAGCAGGCATAACATCGCTCATGCTGATGGATCTCACCATCGCAGGTGATGATGAAGGCAACCATTAAAAAAATCATCTGAATTTTGTAATCAGAAACATACTCCTGGGCAGATATATAATTCAACCGATGTTCGATTCTAATATTTTGCCCCGCACGCGCTTTCTCCACATAGTCTTGAATGGTCTGGATCGGCTTATATTCATCCTGCATCCCTTCGAATTTCTTGACAACTTCTGCCAGGGTCATGCGCCTTTTGTCAAGAACGACACCCGCCTGTTCCAGCGCATTGTAGTCGGTGGCCGCATAGGTCCTCGCCGTCATCACCGCCTGGTAAATATTGTCACACTGCTTGTCTGAACATGCCCGTGCATAACATTTGCGAAATCCATAGTCTTCACCATCGACTGTTCCACCATATTGGCAGAGAAAAATAAAGGCTTTATACGATTTTTCTTCATTTTCAACATCCAACGGAACAATTTCAAAGTAGGTGAAGCATGTAACTTCAAAGCCTTCCTGCTTCAGCCTTATCAGATTTGAAATCCGGTTTGGAGACGTATGTGGTTTCATCGATTTATTCAATTTTTCGTACAGCCATTTTGACCTGCATTGCCCCCAAAGTTTGAACGGTGGGATTAATTATTTGAAATAATCCTTGCTGTGCTGGATCGCTGCCTTGTCGAATTCCGCATATAGCAATTTCAAGCGCGCATTGGCAATACCGATTTTTTCCGGCCGCTCTTCATTTTCTTTTTCAAGGGGGTAGCACGCCAGGCAGCGTTCATAGTGGCTGGTTTTGCCCAGGCAGGTGACCACGAAATCCACCATTAAAAAAATCATCTGGTTTTCAAAATTGGCAAAGTGTTCGGCGCCGGGAACAAATTCCAGGTTCATGCTCACGCTAACATCGTTGCCCTCATTGGCGATATTGATATAATCGTGAATGGTCAGCGTCGGGCCGTGCTCCTCCTGATACCCTTCAAATTTGACGGTCATCTCCTCCAGTCTGAAAAGACGCTTCTCCATGTGAATACCAGCCTGCAGCAGCTTATGGTAATCCCTTTGCAGATAACGGTTGGCGATCATCACGGCCTGGGAAACATGCGGGCACAGGTTGTGAGGGCACCCCCGCGCATAGCACTTCCTAAAGCTAAAATCCCGGTCATCCACTTTTCCCTCGTAGCGGCACAAAAAGATATAGGCCTGAAACGGATTGTCTCGATGATGGAAATCCACCGGCAGGATCTCAAAAGAGGTCCGGCAGCTTACGTTGCTTCCGCCCTGCTTCAGGCTTACCAGATCGGTAATCCGATTGGGGGTAAAGCGTTTGGTTGTCTGTTCCATGATTCGCCTCATTGTTCTTGTTTTGACCCTTTGGGGGCAGATATAACGCTAAGGCAGGGGCGTTTTTCGAGCTTTTTGCGAGTGCATCAAACGTCAAAAGCTGTATTAAAACACAAATACGGCGTTCGCTTCCATAGCCTCTAAATTGACCGTTCCGGCCGCGGTGACCTCAGCGCCTTCGATTAAAGCGGATTCTTCGATATTGCGGGAACTGATGCATGGCCCGCAGACCCACAACTTCCCGCCCAACTCCAGAAAATCGGTAAGCAGCTTTTTCATGGGTGGGAAGCCCCCCCCCGACGGCATGTCGTCGGCATATCCCGGAACGGCCATGTGAACACCGTCTCCCGAAAGAACGATGGTTGCCTGGATGTCCATGGCCAGGGCGGCATTGGCCAGTACAAACGGGTTGTGGGCCAATTCCGGCCGGTCTTTTCCACAGGTACACATATAAAATATTTTTTCCTGTTTTTCTTCCGTCATGATGTTTTCTCCTTGTGGCTGCTGGTTAAAATACGATTGCCCTTGCCGCTCTGTTTGCTCGATTGGGGATTTACGTCATCCGGGTTATTTGCCGATGCAACCGGCGATCACCGCAGACAGATCTTCCACATCCGCACCGATCTTTTTCAGATTTCCCAGGCATATTGGGCACATGGCGACGATCTTTTCGCCGGGTACCTGTAACTCTGCAACTCTTCGGCTTCCCACCTCCGTGGAAAGCTTTGGGGATATGGACTCGGCCGGTCCGCCGCAGCAACTGGTGAATGGGCCGGCATTTTTTATGGGTGCGCAGTCGATGTCCAAACCGGCCAATATTGTTTGCGGCACATCTGAAAGTTCAAGATACCGGCCGTAAAAACAGGGGTCATGCAGCGTTATGCGGCGGTGTCCGTTTTGGGATTGAAAATCGGTCAGTTCAAAATAGGTCTTGACCTCAAATTGGCTGTCCGCGTACTTGGCGAAAAGCACCTTTAGCGCATAGGTTGTATGGGGATCCACGGTGATAAGTTTTTTAACCCCGGCCTGTTTTAATTTTTGGGCCACATAGCGGGCATGCTGAATAAAACCGTCCTGATCGCCAAGATCGTACAGCAAAACGCCGCTGTAGTCATCCAAATCCGGTCTATAAAAAAAATCGACCTTGGACGCCTTAAGAATCCTGGCGATGTTCCGCAGAATGGTGTTGTATTTTTTCTTTTCACTCCCGGGGGTAATCATGGAAAGACCCAGGCCTGAAAGAAAACTGGGAACATATTTCGCATATCGAATGTATTCGGCCAAAGGCGTGTCCTCATACTTGGCGAGATACGCGGTCGATTTTTCAATATAGGGAACGAACTGGTACATCAGACCGGTAAACAGCATGGCATCACCCTGTTGCGGGAGATTCACGCCTTTATGCCATTGGTTGACCAGAAATTTCGGAATACCGAAAGGATTCTTTGTGGCTTTGACATTGCCGGCTATGATATCGATAATATCCCTTGGATTGAACATGTCAGGACCTCCTCCAGTTCGCC
>JAOZRT010000046.1:11835-22517 GCA_029940035.1 Desulfobacterales bacterium | reverse complement strand
TTTTTCTGTAGCAATAAATTAGATAGAACACTATTTTTATAGGCTCGCCGTTTCCAAAATCACTAATGCATCAACTGCCACTGGCTTGGTACCTGAGATAATGATTGGGTTTATATCAATTTCTTTTACTGTATCATTTTCAATCCCAATTCGTCCGACAGCAATTAGTATATCCGCCAAAGAGTCTAAATCAGCTGGTGGCAGACCGCGGACCGATTCTAAAATCCCCTTTCCTTTAATTTCATGCATCATCTCCTGCGCATCCTGTCTTTCCAAAGGAGCGATTCTGAAAACAGTATCTTTTAAAATTTCAGTAAATATTCCACCCAAACCAAACATGACACAGGGTCCAAATTGAGCATCACGGATTAACCCAACGACCAGTTCTCGTTTTCCTTCTACCATTTCTTGTACGAGGACAGCCCTTTCCAACCCATCCATTTTGTACATTATGTCATTGAAGGTGTTTTCGGACTCCTCATCATTGCGGATATCTATCCGAAGCAAACCGCCTTCGGTTTTATGAGAAATATCAGACGAACATCCCTTTAAAACAACGGGGTATCCAATTTCTTTGCATGCAGAAAATAAATCTTTCGCGTCATGCACCAGAATATCCCGAGAAACAGGAATCTGGTACGATGAAAGAATCTGTTTAGACTCATACTCGGAAAGAGTGGTTCGCCCTTGTTTAATAGCATTCTCAATAATATTCATCGAGTTCTCCATTGTGTCACAAACCTAATTGTGGTTTTTGTTCCTAAAAGCATTCACTAATCATTATTTTGAATAATTTGAGCATCTTAACAAATCTTCTCAATCTATAGAGATCCCTTTAATCACAAAAGCTGATATTGTCTCGCCAATATTTTCGGGTGAAAGTTTACCGCGTGGCGAATACCACCTGGGGATCGCATTTAAAGCTCCTAGAATTGACATCACAGCCAATTTCCAATTGTCTTCCTGGAATATTCCCTGCTCCACTCCCTCCAGAACAATTTTCTTAAAATTTTCCTCAAAACGATTCCTTGCTGCAATGACCTTGATCATCAATTTGCGAGGCAATATCAATTCTCTTTGCCGAAACGTACCTGTTATGTAGTCACGTGTAACGATGCGAACATGGCTTTTAATGGCCTCTAGAAGCTTTTCTTTCGGTCCAAGGTTGGAGTCCAACACCTTTCCCAGTGCATCGTTCGCCTGTTCGATAGCCTGCATCTGGATCATGAAGAAAATTTCATCTTTGCTTTTGAAATAGTAATAAAGGGTTGCTTTGTTGAGTTTTAGCTTTGCGGCAATTTTCTCCATAGACACATTTTCATAGCCACTTTTTGCAAAAAGCCTTGCAGCATTTTTAAGAATTTTATCACGTTTTTCATTGTATCGAATTTCTCTAAAATTTGGTGTTTTATTCAAACCTTGCTCTCCTTTTTCTCTCCATATTTCTCCAAGTATTCCCTATAATCGATCAATTTCGCCAAAACATTGGAGGCACGATCAGCATTGGAATATGGGAAATGGCCGGCCTCACTGAGTTGTGTATTCCCCTCGGTAAATGTGGTCGTAATTACGGGTTTCCCGTACTTTTCGATCAACCCTCTGACAAGGCTCCCTGGAATTGGCTCCATCAAGTGCATGACATTAACCGTTTTCAGTCTATCGACATCGCCAGCGACTATTGAAATCAGTATCTCCTTAAGCGTCTTAAAAAACGAGCTTTCCAGCATCTCTTCAGAAGTCAGAGATTGGGTAAGTGTCTCTAAAAAATCTTCCATCTCCAAGTTTTTCGAAGGCATTATGGAATCAAATATTATTTTCAATATAAATTTGACGATTCCACGTATTTGATCTCGGTCTTCAGAATTAAAGGCATTGAGGGCCGATTGAGCCATTTCTTCAAACCCATCAATGTTTTTCATAAAATTCATAATATCAGGACCGCTCGAACCGCCTGCAAAGACGGAGGATATATTTGAGAATGAACCAAATCCCATAAAAATAAGCGCATCGACCTCCGGGCATCCAAGTACAACCTCCGGAGCTCGCATATATTGAACAAAGTCCCTGTCACCGGCAGGGTCAACCGGGTTACCGTGACTCCAGCGTGACGGGAACATCTGGTTAAATGTTTCCATGGCCTGTTTGGGAAGATCAACCACAGTCATGCCTCTTAAGGCACAGGCCTCGGCGCACATGACGCCATAACTTCCTCCTGGTGTTGTAATGACAACGTTACGCCCTTTTGGTAGAGGTTGGGTCAAAAGACCGATGGCGACATCCAACAATTCTGTTGATGATTCCACCCGCAATACTCCGGCCTTATTAAACGCGGCTTCATAAAGCAAATCGGATCCGGAAAGTGCACCTGAATGTGAAGAAATGGCTCGCGCCGCAGCATCGGTCTTTCCCGGTTTTAATGCGATAACCGGCTTCAGTCGAGTTACTTTCTTCACCTTTTCTACAAAGCGATTGCCATCTTCCAATCCTTCTATGTATAACATAATTACCTTAACCGAATCATCATAACCGAGGTATTCGACGTAGTCCTCGATTTGGATGTCAGCAGTGCAGCCGCAGCTGACGTAATGCCTAAAACCAATTCCCCTTGCGGTGCCATCTGCAACCAATGCCCCGCCAATATTCCCACCTTGAGAAATTAGAGCAAGGGGGCCCTCGAGAATATTCATTGGGAACATAAACGCAGCTAATTTTGCGGCAGCGCTCCACATACCCATACAATTTGGGCCTACAAAACGGATTGAGCCTTGCCGGGCAATTTTAACGACCTCATCTTGAAGCGCTTTTCCTTCAGGGCCAATTTCTGCAAAGCCCGCGGTAATAATTACACATGCCTTGACACCTCTTTTCACGCAATCTTCCATTACACCGGCAACATTTTCAGGAGGGATGACGATCACCCCAAGATCAACATGCCCTGGAATATCGGAGACTTTCTTATAGGCGGGATACCCCAATATACTTTGAACGCGATTGTTTACCGCATAAAGATCGCCTTTATAATTGTCCATTAAACTTCTGAAAGTTGAGTTGCCCCATTTGTTTCTGTCATTCGACGCCCCAATAACGGCAACCGATCTGGGTGAAAATAGAGGCTGTAATTCTTTGAAAACTTCGGGTTTACTCATGCGACCTCCAATTGAAAATGTACATAGAAACCAAATTGATTTTCAAATTATATTTGATTTTCAAATTATATTTGACAAATTATCATATTTATTATTTATAAACAAGCAATTGCTTTTCTCTCAGCTATTGAATAACGATGAATCGATTCCAAAACATCAAGAATCTCTCCAGGTTCTATAAGAATTAACAACTCAATCAGCGTGGTTAAAATGCAGAAAAAGACAAAGACTCCGTTCTCTCGCGAAGTGCTTACACAATTTCTTCAGGTTTCCCCGTTTCATCTCTGGCTTGACCTCCAATTTGGCGAAATAACAGATGAGGGACTGGAAATCATTATGCCTTGGAGGCCAGAAATCGTCAGTATTCCTGAGCCGCGCCAGGTTGTACATGGAGGGATTCTGGCTTCGCTGATTGATCTTGCTGGATTATATGCAGTCATGTCCCAAGGAGGGCAGCCCTCCGGCACGGCGTATGTTCATGTTGACTATCATCGCCAGGCAACTAGTGGTCCATTCGTTGCTGTATCCAAAGTCTTAAAAATCGGAAATACCTTATCCACTGCTGAAACATCTATCCTCGGGCCTGACAATACTCTTTTGGCAAGTGGGCGAGGGGGGTATCCCCGTGCAACAGATAAATTCTATTAGTAGTTTTGTATGTGTTATTCTCTCAAAAAAAGCTGCTCCACAAAACCATAAGGCGAATATCTCCCGCCTTGCCAAAGCTTACAAATGTAAGTTTCAATTTTGATCGGAACACTGCCGATAAAGATTACATCAAAATTGGGGGTTTTGAGCCTTGATCATCCAGGATGCATCTGGCACCATAGATAGCGTTTGGCAAAACAACTTTCCAAAATCTGGTTGGCATACACTGTCTTTTACGGTCCATGACTTACAAGATTCTAACCCAAACGCTATTCAATGGGCTTTGTGATTTCAGACGGAGAACGAGGATCCATGAACCACGACATAGCTACAATGGCTCAAAAACTGGCTGCCGGCCACAGGAATATCATTTTCACCGGCGCCGGCATTTCCACGGAAAGCGGTATTCCCGACTACCGGAGCCAGGGGGGACTGTGGGACAAGTTCAAGCCCGTTTATTTCGACGAATTCATGTCCTCCCGGGATTCCCGTATCGCCTACTGGGAAAGGTGGCATACGATGTACCCTGACCTGGTAGCTGCCCGTCCCAACAAGGGCCATGCAGCCCTGGCCGGCCTCTATGAAATGGGTTTGATCCAGGCCGTGGTGACCCAGAACATAGACGGATTGCACCAGGAATCCGGCTTGCCGGACGACACCGTCATCGAGCTGCACGGCAACACGCGGCGGATTCGCTGCATGAGCTGCAGCGAGGTGTCGTCCATCGAGGATGCCCGGACAAGGATCGATGCGGGCGATCCCGCCCCGGAGTGTCATTGCGGGGGCTATCTGAAACCCGATACCATATCCTTTGGCCAGTCCATGCCCATGGACAAAGTGAACCGGGCGCTCGAACTGTCGCAGTGCAGTGATTTCTTCATGGTGATCGGTTCGACCCTGGTGGTGCAGCCGGCCGCGCACATGCCTGTGTATGCCAAGCAGAACGGCGCCTTTCTGGCCATTGTCAACCTTTCCGAGACACCCTGCGACACCATAAGTGATGTGTTGATCCAGGAAAAGGCCGGTGATGTTCTCCAGGCAATTTACCGGAAGGTCTGTGAGCTACACGGTAAAGGCTGAAATGTGATGTGGCGTTTCAGATAGTTGAAACGTTCACCTCTTGCCATAGTTTGCAATCAGAATGCCTGGAACAATGAGCAGCACGCTGTAAAGGTGGAAGATGCCGATATTTTCTCCTAAAAAAAAATGTGGGCCAGAACCCCGCTGAAAAGGGGCAGCGTATAGTAAACCATACCTGCCTTTGAGGGTCCCACCATTACAATGGCCTTGTTCCACAACACAAAGGCCGCAAGGGATGCAAATATGCCCACATAGAGAATAGAACCAACAATCTTTTGGTCAAACCCGATAAAAGGGGCTTTTACCGATTCCCAGATAAAAAAGGGCAATAGAAAAGCGAGCCCCAGGATGAAAGTGCTCAGCTGGAACGCCCAGCAAAGCGGTCATGGACAGGTAGGGCAGGTGCGCCATGAGGCAATCCCATTCGCGGAGAAGGGGTTTCAGGGCGAATGGTAAGAAAACGATCACGGCAACCACCCATCGGTAAAAAGCGAGGCTGACGGGTGGAATAGTTTCACTCAGGCCGCGTGCAATTATAAAATTGCCGGACCAGAGGGCTGTTGCACTGATGGCAAAAAGGTAGCCCGTAAGTCTGTAGCGATTCTGTCTTCGAATTAGCAAATTTAAATTCCCGGCCTTTGCCAGCCAAATACACGGGGGAACCGCACTTTATTCCAGTATTAAAAAACCTGGCTCTTTGGGCCAGGTCAGAGCGCTTAGGCTCTGCCGAAAAATTGACCCGAAGTTTTGAGTGAACTAAAGTGATAAGTGAACTAAAGTTGCTGAATCGCTTCGCTCTGTCGTTTATAAAAAAAGATAGAATTCCACAATTTTAGACACTTTAGGTCATTTTAGTCACTTTGTGTTATGAAGCAATAATCGCTTTTAGGGATAAACCAGCGCCGGGCCCTCTGGACCCGGGTATCTAACCCACCGGTTCAGGTAGTTATTGCTTTTCCGGACCAAATGAACGGACAAAAAGATCATTCAGCGCCTGTTGCCCGTCATCGGAAAGAAAGCGCGTGCCGGTACCAGCAAACGTCTCGGTGTCAATCACAGGGGTGCTCTCGATCCATTGGTTGTTTTCCCAGGCGAACCAGCCTTTTCGCTCCTGGTCGTACACACTCAGGGGACGATTGAACAATTTCGCCAGCTCGACGCCCCAACCGGTACCCCCTTTGACGGTGTTGTCCGCCTGTATCCAACCCACCGCGATGACGTGGTAACCTTTGTTGACCATGTGAAAAAGAGACTGGATAACACTGCGGATCTTGTCCGTCCGTGAGTAAGTGCGATTCATCCGCTGGGAAACGATTTCCATGCTGACATCGCCCTTGCGCAACTCTTCCCGGTCCAGCAGCCGGATGCCTCTGGTCCGCTCGGGATTGTGCCCCTCGAATGATATGTTCACCTCTTGCAAGTTCCAGGCTTCGGCAAGCCTGCCGAATTCTGCCTCAGCACCCTTGTGGCCGCCGCTGTACAATGTAATCTTCGAATTGTCTGTCATTTTTTTCTCCTGAAATTTAAATTTGAGTCTAATTGAATGGATCCCCACGTGTACACCCGTAGTCCCATTAAAATACCCGGCTTCGCCTTCGGCTACGCCGTGGTTTTCCGCCTTATAATTGGGGTGACATCACGCCGTAGCTATTCATTCATCGATCTTTTTTTGCATTCATCCACAGGCATGCCCGCGGTCTTCTGCGAAGGCGGATAAAAAAAACACCCCGCCACAGTTCGACAGGGTGAACGGTTAAAATAACTCAGCATTTCCATATTGCAAGCCAACCATTGCATTTTTCCCTTTTAACTCAACTTTCGGTTTTCGTCTTGTGCATCAATATCACATCTTGGGCAACAAAGTCGAGGCTGGCATGGTATCGCCGGGCAATATATGCGAAGGTGTCCCGGCTGTAAAAACAGATATGGGTCAGGTCACGGATATAGTGCCATTGACTAAATGTTTCCTGGTCGATCACCAGCTTGGTCATGATGCCCAGCCATCCGCCTGGCCTCAGCATCCTGAACAAAGAAGAAAATTCCATGCCGGGATCCCGCAGATGTTCAATGACCTCGGTGGCACAGATGAAATCATATGTTTTAGACAATACTGCAGGTTCGCTGTAATAAAAAGGATCGTAGCGGTCCACACGAAGGCCGTGTTCTGCCAGCATGGCAGGCAGGGCCGGACCCGGTCCGCAGCCGAAGTCCAGACCTGTTTGCCCTGTTTCCAGCTTTTCCAGCAGGGGCGTGCTCAACCGGGAGAGAAAACGGCGATAACCCGGGTCCTCGGCGCTGTTTTCATGCAGATCATAGACTGTCTTTTCTGCTGTGATGCTGAGCCAGTATGTCCGAGGGACAAAAACCAGCTCACAGCCGGAACAGCGTCGGTAGGACCTGAATCTGTCCACGCAAAACGTGTACGAATCCGCAATGCCGCACAAGGGGCACGGGTACGCCCGGCCAGGTACTTTCATCTGTTCAGCCTGAAAGCCATGTACTTAATAGCCTCCCCGCGCGACCGTGCGGCAGATTCGTAGGCAGAAACCACTTCACTGGCATCCAGTGAACCAGAACCGTCCGCATGGATGTTGTCCGACACGTCGATGATACGCCCGCCCCACCTTTCAACAGATTCCCGGGTGTAGTCGTAAAAGAGGTTGTTGTCTGTTTTCAAGTGAACGGTCGCCCCCGGCACGAGCAGATGTGCATACGCTTCCAGAAACGGCGTGGCTGTCAACCTGAATTTGACGGTCTGCGTTTTGGGATACGGGTCGGGAAAGGTCAGCCAGATCTCGTGTATCGAGTGTTCCCCAAAAAATTCCCGCAGGCGTTCGATCCGCGTATGTAAAAATAAGACATTCCCATGGCCCCGGGTCATGGCTTTTTCTGCGCCCACACATATGCGATGGCTCTTGCCGTCTACCCCCACGTAAAGCCGGCCCGGGTTGGCAGCTGCAAAGGCCAGCGTGTGCTCCCCCTTGCCACAGCCAAGTTCAAGGACTCTTTCCATACCTGTAAAACGCTCCGCATCCCAGGGGTATGAACCGGGCGGCGGTGAAACACCGAACCCGGCAAAGGTGACGTTGGGCAGTTGTCTGACACGGCTATACTTTTTGAGTTTATTTTTAGGCACGGTACTTCATTCCCCGGCAGCTACCTTTTCCGGCCGCGATGCGAATTGGGTCCGCTCTCTTGAGGTAAGCATTGTGCACCAAAACCAATGGGCAGGATATTTTTATCCTCTGACGCGACCCACACAAAACGTGACATTGATTTTCCGCCCTTGTAGGCGGGAACCCGGAAGCGGCGTACATGGAAACCGCAACGCAGCAGGCGTTGTTCGAATTTTCTGCTCGGCTCGGCCGACCAGACAGCCAGGCACCCCGATGTGCGTAATGCGCGGCTACAGGCCCGAATTCCCTCGCGGCCGTACAGGTGGCGATTCGATGAAGTGGTCAGGGCATCCGGGCCATTATCGATATCCAGTAAAATCGCATCAAACCTTTCCCTGGAACAAGAGACTAGCTCGACAACATCGCCCTTTTTAAGTTCTACACGTTCATCCCCCAGCGGCTGCCCATTGAGTTTCTCGAAATACGTACGATTCCATTCGATCACGGTATCCAAAAGTTCACCCACCACCACGTGGGCGTCAGGACTGAGCACATCCAGAGTCTGGCGCAGGGTGTAGCCCATTCCCAGGCCACCGATGAGGACATGGGGTGTCTTTTGATCAGCCAGATGAGCGCAGCCAAACTGCGCCAGCAGCAGTTCCGACTCGTGCTGACGGCTTTGCATCAGGTCCTGGCCGTTGATCTCGATCATATAATCCCGGCCACGCTGAAAAAGCACCATCTCGTCTCCATCCGGCGTCCGGGCGGTCGCTATTTTCACTCTCGGGTTCATGACGGCATCCTTTCCCTATCTTCTGCGCCCGGGTTTGCCCTTTTGCGTAGATTGCGGGAAGCGTGAGCCTGACCGGATCGGCTTTTTGGGGGCCTTATCGTTTCTTCTGACGGACTGGGATTTAGAACGTTGTTTTAAAGCATTTCGCTTGACGACCATTTCCTTTATGGCCTTGTCTGCCTTTTTTTCGCTTAAAACACTGTTGGGGCGATAGAGAACATAATCCGGAACGTCGCTCTCTTCGGTATAGCCTTTAACCATCTTCACCGGAATTTTCTGCCCAAGCAATTTTTCAATGGCCCGGAGATAGGGCTTTTCATCCTGGCTGACCAGCGAAACGGCCAGACCACTTTCCCCTGCGCGGCCGGTACGGCCGATTCGATGAACATAATCTTCGGGGATGGCGGGCACATCATAGTTGATCACACAGGGCAGGTTGCTGATGTCCAGCCCCCTTGCGGCCACATCAGTGGCCACCAGGATACGGATCTCACCGTTCTTGAACGCCTTCAGGGTACGTGTCCGAAAAGACTGGCTTTTATTGCCATGCATCGCCGCGGCACCGATCCCGTGTGCGGCAAGTTTTTCCGTGAGTTTGTTGGCCCCATGCTTCGTACGGACAAAAACCAGTACCCGGCTCAAGTTCCCCCGCGTAATCAGGTGGATGAGAAGGGCACGCTTGTTGGATCGATCTACCAGGTGAACCTTCTGGACAACCGATTCCGCCGCCGTATTCTCGGGCGTCACCTCGATAAATTCCGGATCCTGCAACATTTTTGCGGCAAGGTCCCGGATCTGAGGGGTATAGGTGGCTGAAAACAGCATGGTTCTGCGCTCAGTTGGGACGAGATCCAGGATCTTGGAGATCTCCGGGCTGAACCCCAGGTCCAGCATCCTGTCCGCCTCGTCGAAAACCAGAAACTCTACGCGGGAGAGATCCAGATGCCTTCGGCCGGCAAGATCCAGCAGCCGGCCCGGCGTAGCCACCAGGATATCGATACCGCGCTTCAATCGGGTGATTTGCGGATGGATGCCAACCCCGCCGTAAACCACGGTGCATCGCATGGCGACCGTCCTGGCATAGGCCTTGATGCTCTCCCCCACCTGAAGCGCCAGTTCCCGCGTGGGCGTGAGGACAAGGGCGCGGAGATGTCGCTTTTTGCCACGTTGCCAACTCAGAATTTCCACCAGGGGGAGTGCGAACGCATCTGTTTTTCCCGTTCCGGTCTGAGCACGGGCAAGAATGTCACGCCCGCCGAGCATAACGGGAATGGCCTTGATCTGGATGGGCGTAGGGGTCGTGTAACCCCTGGCCTCAACGGCGTTAAGCAGTTCGATGCAAAGACCGAGGTTGTCAAACAACATATTGAATTCCCGCTGGATTTCCAAAAAAAAATAGACTTATGTGAGGCTCACTTTAAATATTGAACATGTGCTGATACCGTGCGCAATCAATTGGCCCTTCGCATCTTTAAGGTGGCCTTCGATTGTTGCCAGGCGCTTCCCCTTATGGACGGGCCTCGCCTCACATCGCAGAAGGCCGGTTTTTATCGTCACGGGCCGGATGAAATTCACTTTGATTTCCACGGTTGAACAGGTCATACCCTGCGGCAACGTTGAAAGAACGGATGCGGTCATGGTGGTGTCAAGCAGGGTTGTCAGTATGCCGCCGTGTACGGTTGCAAAAGGGTTATAATGGTACTCCGCAGGGTTGAGCTCGAATGCGGCATAACCATTCTCCACCGCAAATATTTTATACCCGACAAGCATTGCTATCGGGGGCGGACTGATGTTTCCATCTTTGACAGCCCTCAAATAATCCAACCCGGAAATGGCAGCTGCCGCATCTCTCCTGTTAACCTTGGGGTCGCCCCAGGCTATGGTTTTTTCTCTTTGCAT
>JAOZRT010000046.1:0-11735 GCA_029940035.1 Desulfobacterales bacterium | reverse complement strand
CATTTTATAAAATCTCCCATCAGCAACCTGTTTTTTGAAGACTTTTTCATATATGCAAGTATGCCGTTTTCACGCTAAAGTGCCCCCACGTTTTGCAGACGCACAGCCTGCGGATTATTCAAATCAGCTGACGCAGATGCCGAATGCGGGCAATATGTCGTGGATGATATCGAAACGGTGCGCCTGCAGCGCATCGTGAAACATCTTCCAGTCGCTGGCCAGAAACGATTCCTTGTACTCGAAAGGCTCGCCTTGGGGATCGTCCACCCATTCCATTGTTCCCAGGGCCTTGTGCTTCCAGGAATACCTGCCCTTGGGCACATAAGACAGTTTAGCCGGGCCGAAGCTGAAATAGCCGGCAGCTATCTTTTTCAGCCATGCAGTATGCCGTTTTTCCCCGTCCTCGTTTTTAAACCCTTTTAAAAGCGTACCGATCTTCTGCTTGTCCGCAGGCGGCAGCCCGTCTGCCGGGGCATCCGGGTCATCGCGCAGCCAGCGCTGCATGGCCCTGCACATGCTGTCGGCCGCCGCCACAAAATCCTTCGGGTTGCTTCGGACAACGGTCTGCCCCATGCCGTTTTTATAGCTCCAATCCACATAGGGGCGGTCCGGATAGGACAACACGGCCCCGTGGCCCAGCGGGAAGGCCCTGCTCAGAAAGTAGTTGGCCAGCCTGGCCAGGAGCCGGTCATCATCTTTCCTGTTCTGGCTTCTGATATCACCCGCCTTGTTGATTTTGTGGTTAACACCGGCAAACCCCTGATGGGCCCAGGTGTCGGCGTAAACGTGCAGGGTGATCCCAAGGCGATGCAAACCATAAGGCTTGTGCTTGTCGGCCATACAGGCCTTCAGCATATCCCGGGCCACATTGCTGTCGGGCCTGCAGACCAGGCGTTTGTAAAAGCGGCCCCGGGGTGCTTGCCCTGCCGGCAGGCCGCCGTTGCCCGGCAGAAAGTGAAACGGCAGCCACACCCGCCGGTTTTTCAAGGCATTGGAGTTGCGGTAATCCAGCATGCGATGGGCCGAACTGATGCGGCTGTACATGGCACCGTTTTCAAAGCGGATAACCCCGTCGTTGGTGGCATCGTCCACATACTGGGCGGCGTAGGCAACCTTGGAGGCCTTGGTGTGTGGCAAGCCCGCCAGACGTGCAACCACATACGTTACGGTGTGATGGAAATCAATCTGCATTCAGAGCTCCTTCCCGCCCGCATGGATTAGTCTCTTTTTTCAAAGGGGCAAAACCCCGGGCGCGGCCCCACCAGCGGATGGTTCCGGCAGGTGTCCGGTCGATTTTCATAAATCCGGCATTGTCGATCCGTGCCTTCGAGATACAGGCAATCGCCATTGGCAAAACGCGCCAGTGTAAAAACCTGGTTCTTGGTGGAGTAACGTTCCACCACCCCATCCTTTTTCAGTTTTTTAACCAGCATTTTCACCGGCTCCCCGGCTTCGAATTCCGAAATCGCGCCCATGCGAACCAAATCCCGCAGCTTCACCTCCACGGGCATGGTGCAGCACAACGCCTTGCACACTTTACATTTCTGTTGTTTGTACGGCGTCCACGTGGAAAGATCATCGACATCGATCCTGGCCGGCCTTTTCTTTTGCATAGCTTACCGTGTTCAACCCACACAATGAATTTTGTTTTCTCAAAGGCTGGAAAAGCTTTTGCCCCGACAATCAGACGCGGCTGTTTGTCAGAAACGCCGAGCATTTTCCAATGCCAGCAAAACATTGCGTTGAAAAATGTCAAAAGGGTAGCCGGTATTCAGCAGGTCAAACCGACATCTGAAAGTTTTTTCCGAAATCTCCGCAAGATCCGGCAGATAAAAGGTTTTTTTCCAATCCGCGGCTTGCGTCTGAAAAGAAACAATCGTTTGGGTGGATAGAGGCCGCTCAATGTGTTTTTTATTCCAGGGGCAGGCGTCCTGGCAGATCTCACAATCACCGATGCGATTTTCCATGACCGCCTGAACGTCATCTGGCAATTTTTCAAGTGCCAGGCGGTTGGACATGCACTTTTTTTTGTCCAGCACATAAGGGGTTTCCAAAGCCCCCAACGGACAAGCCTGTTGGCATTTGTCGCAGTCGCGGCACCTGTTG
The DNA here is from genome assembly GCA_029940035.1 of Desulfobacterales bacterium. Lineage (GTDB taxonomy): Bacteria > Desulfobacterota > Desulfobacteria > Desulfobacterales > B30-G6 > JAJDNW01. The sequence continues at coordinate 9,629 of JAOZRT010000046.1, read as the reverse complement.
GGTTCCTCTTTTGTATTGTGCTGGAGTTCCGCATCGGTGATGATACCGCCCAGGGCCAGAAAGGTGCCATATTGTTTTGAGATCAACAGCGAATGCTTGCCCTGCCAACCCAGGCCCGCCCTGACAGCCGCCAGTTTCAAGGGCAGAATGGAGCCTTCATCGGTTGTGCCGTCACAGAGAATGGCCTGAAAGCCTTGATTGGTTAAAACCTTAACCAGGGGTTCAAGAGGTTTGACCATATCCAGAAAATATCCAGACAGATACAAGCGGCTCGTGCGGCCGTACCAAGGATCACGCCAGATCGGCAGGGTAACGCCGCCGATGTAAACCCCGGCCACAATAATGGTCCTGGCCTCGGGCAGGGACAGTTTGGGATCTCTTCTGATGGAGTGACCCAACCGGTAGCCTTTGAACGCGGACGCATCCGCAAACCCCAGGACGTCCAGGCCCGATTCTTCGGCATGGTTTTTCAATCTTTCCGTCAACACGCCTTGCTGCATTTATTTCCTCCAGTGGAAAAAGGCTAATATTCATCTCCCAGAGGCCGCAGCGTCCTGGAAGGGGCCTATGATTGTATGGTGGTCGGTCGTTTTACAACTGTCAGCAACATTTTAAAGCGTTGAACCGCGGTCACGGAATGAGGTACATCTGCCGGCATCACCACCACCTGGCCTGCCTTGGCGGTCATTTCCTTGCCGTCAATGTTCACCACGGCCTCGCCATCCAGGACGTGCACCATCGCATCGCCGGGAGCCGTGTGCGTGCTGACCCCTTCCCCGGCATCAAAGGCAAACAGGGTCAGGCTAAGGGTCGGGTTTTGAGCAAGCGTCCTGCTGACAACACGGCCTCCCGCATAATCCACCAGGTCCACGAGATTGTGGGTTTCTGAAAAATCGATATTTTTTATCAAAACAGACGGTTCCATGTTTCCTCCTATTTCTCAAGATAGTCATCATCATTAATCATACACATTAGAAACATGCATCCGCTCGGTTGATATTTAAGACCCCTTGTTTGGGGAGAGGAATACAATCTTCAATTTCGGCTCACTGTTTCTAATGAATTACCTTGTAATGCGCATATATCATGTTCTCACCCATACGGCTGACCTTGATGAGTGCAAGGTCCATGGAAACATCCCCAGCCAGGAGTGGCATGCCCGACCCGAAAATGACCGGCGAATACGTCAGGATGATTTCATCGATCAACCCCTGTTTTGCAAACAGGGCGTTGATGGTGGCTCCTCCAGACACCACCACATGCTCGTATCCTTCCTGTTCCAATGATTTCAATAAATTATCTGGAGACAGGTCCGTAAAGACAACATTTTCCCAGGGTGCCACCCGGTCCTTCTGCCGGGTGAGGATGACCACTTTGCGGCCGGGCAAGGGCCGGTCCAGCGTTTCAAACGTTTTGGACCCCATGATCACAACCCCGGCCTTCTGGGTAAAGGATTTGAACAGTTTTTTATCCTCAGCGGCCGTCCAGTCCGTCAGGTGGGTGTCATCCCTGCCGATCAGGCCGTCTGCTGTCAGTGCCATCAATAGTGTTACTTTCATTTCCGATTATGCCCCGCAATATGTAAGGTTATACCCATTCACGGAAACACTGGTATCAAATTAATGATCCAAAAATACAGGAAAGCATTCCGGGTGCGCGAAAACATTGATTTTTACTCTGAGGAAGATTTCATCGTCGCTGAAAGAAAATTTATGAAATACGCCCTGTTGCAGGAGGAGTCGGCAACAGGGTCCGGACGTCTCATCAAGCTTTCTTAAACCGCAAAAGGCTGGTTGTCAGGATCTTTCGGAGAGCTCCTTATTAAGTCGCTCCACCTCTTCCCGACACTTGAGGAGCTCGGTTGTGGTTTCCCTTAGACGATTGGCCAGGATTTCAGCAAAACTCCGGAAGATGACGTACTTGAAGTCCGAGCGCTTTTCTTTGGGCATCTGGTCGATGACGGAAATGTCGGTTGCCAGGCAGACAGTCTTGTCAATGGCCTCTACCGAAGCGGAGCGAACCGTCCCGCCGATGATGCCCATTTCTCCAAAGACATCCCCGATGCGCCGCAAGGTGACCAGCTCTTTGCCGTTTTTTACAATCTTGGCCTTGCCCGACACCAGATAGAATATCCAGTTGTCATAGGCGCCCTCCCTGAGGATCAGTTCACCGGGCTCAAACTGCATTAATTTAGCCATCTGCAGCAGTTCTTGAAGATCTGAATCGCTGAAGGCCTCCAGAACGGGAATCTGCTTAAGCTTGTCGATAAGCTCCTCGTTATCTTTAAAAAAGTCTTTGCTCACCTTTTTTGCTCCGTTTTATTGAGGACCGTTGAGAATGCTTCAGCGCGCCGAAAACGAACCGGACGACACCCGACTGTAACCACAGAACCGGCAGGTTGTCAACGCGATCAATCTTCCTGCAGTTCCTTTATGTTGGCATACTCGTTCAGCGCTTCAGGATTGGCCAGGGCATCCTTGTTGGAAACTTCCTGGTTTTGAATAACCTTCTTTACGGCGATCTCCACCTTTTTCATGTTCAGGGTGTAAGGTACGTCGGATACAGCAACGATTTTGGCCGGCACATGCCGGGGGGAGGCATTGACCCGGATCGTCTGCCTGATGTTGGCTTTCAACGCTTCATCCAGGGAAAAACCCTCAGCCATCTTGACGAACAGGATGACCCGCACGTCATTCTTCCAGTTCTGCCCCACCACCACGCTGTCGTCCACTTCTTCGATCTGGTCGATCTGGCGGTAAATCTCTGCCGTGCCGATACGCACGCCGCCGGGATTCAGGGTCGCATCCGACCTACCGAACATAACCACTCCGCCCCTTTCGGTGACGACGATGTAATCCCCGTGCCGCCAGATACCCGGATAGACATCAAAATATGCGCTGTTGTATTTTTTGAACTCCGGGTCGTTCCAGAAATAGACCGGCATGGAGGGAAACGGCGCCGTACAGACCAGTTCGGCCTGTTCGTTGATCACGGCCTTGCCGGTCCCGTCCCAGGCCTGAACGTTCATTGCCAGACCCCGGCACTGCAATTCACCGGCATAAACCGGGCCCATGGGGTTGCCCAGGGCAAAGCAGCCGTTCAGATCTGTCCCGCCGGCGATGCTGGCCAGCTGGAGGTCGGATTTAACCGCCTCATAAATGAACTCGAAGCCCTCGATGGACAGGGGGGATCCCGTGGAGAGCACCGCCCGCAACTTGGAGAGGTCGTACTGTTCTTTTGGTTCCAGGCCCGAGGCCTGGAGGGCAGCGATGTATCCCGCGCTGGTCCCGAACACCGTGATGCCCTCGTCCTGGGTCATCTCCCACAAAACCCCCGGGGATGGATGGAAGGGGTTGCCGTCGTACAGCACCAGAGTAGCCCCCACACCCAGCGAGCTCACCAGCCAGTTCCACATCATCCATCCGCAGGTGGTGAAGTAGAAGATGGTGTCCTCGCGTTTCAGGTCCGTGTGCAGCATGAGCTCCTTGAGGTGGTGAATCAGGATGCCCCCCGTGCTCTGCACCATGCATTTGGGCAGGCCGGTGGTGCCGGAGGAGTACATGATGTACAGGGGGTGATCAAAGGGAAGCTGTTCGAACTCGATGTCGAGGCCCGCGTCCCCGGAACGGAAATCAGCGTACATGACCGCATTGGGTACGGTGCTGATGTCGGGAGACGCCTCGGCGTAGGGCACCACCACGAGTTTTTCAATGGAAGGCAGCTGTTTTAAAATATCGGCGATGCGGCCCAGGGAATCGACGCGTTTGCCCTTGAAAAAATAGCCGTCGGCCGTGAACAGCACCTTGGGTTTTATCTGGCCAAAACGGTCGAGCACACCCTTGATCCCAAAATCAGGGGAGCAGGAAGACCAGGCCGCCCCCATGCTGGTGGCGGCCAGCATGGCCACGATGGACTCGGGCATGTTGGGCATGAACCCCACCACCCGGTCCCCCACGGATACTCCCATTGCTTTCAGGGATTTGGCCACCCGGGCCACCTCGTCATAAAGCTCGGCATAGGTGAGTGTTTTGCGCACCTGGCTCTCACCGTTGAATACCAGCGCCTGGCGGTCGTCGCGATAGCGCAGGAGATTTTCGGCAAAATTAAGTCTGGCTCCGGAAAACCATTTGGCGCCCGGCATTTTTTTCGGGTCGTCCAGCACCTGTTCATAGGGTTGGGACGCAATGATATCCGCGTACGTCCACATGGCCGCCCAGAATTCCGGGATGTTGCTGGTGGACCATTCGTACAGTGCGGTGTATTCGGAAAAATCAGTGCCGTACTGCTCGTTGATGCCGGTCATGAATGCATAAAGGTTGGAAGATTTGATCTTCTGATCCGAGGGTTGCCATAACAACTTTGCCATAACCATATCTCCTCTGTTATTTTTCTTGTGCGAAAAGATGTCTATTACCAGTAAACCTCGATTTTTTCAACAAGGCTTGACATCTTATATAGGGGTTGCAAGATTATGACATAATAAATTCGTGTTCCATGATTTTATGAAACGCGACTGTGTCGCTACTATATGAAAGGACTGCCCGTGGATCGTTTGAGAGTCTGACTTTTCCGACTAAACCACAGGCAACAGACAACATGCATTACGAAGGAATGATCATCCGGCCCCCCAGTGAAGCCAACAGCATCCTGCTGCAGGTGACGGTGGGCTGTTCCCACAACAAATGCACCTTCTGCGGTACCTACATAGGGGAACGGTTCAAAATCAAATCTGACGCGATCATCATGGAGGACATCGCCTTTGCCAGGGTATACTGCCGCCGGCAACGACGGGTATTTCTGTGTGATGGCGACGCCCTGATCGTTCCCCAGAAACGGCTGCTGAAAATCCTCAAAGCCATCCGGGAACAACTGCCCTGGGTAACCCGGGTGGGTGTCTATGCCAACACCAAAAGCATCCAGATGAAAACCCCGGAAGAGTTGGGGGATCTCAGGGAGCACGGACTGGGTATCGCCTACATGGGATTGGAAACCGGCGACGATGTCACCTTGAAAGCCGTCAGCAAAGGCGCCACCGCCCAAAAGATGATCCAGATGGGAAAAAAAATTCGGGCCGCAGGCATCAGACTCTCCATCACGGTTCTGCTAGGCCTGGCCGGCCGGGAGCGCTCGGACGTGCATGCCCGTGAGACCGGAAATGTGCTGACGGCTATCGACCCGGAATTTGTGGGCGCCCTGAGCCTGATGCTGGTTCCGGGAACTCCCCTGGGCGATGATTACGAAGCCGGCCGGTTCGAATTGTTGAATGCGGATGAAATGCTGAAGGAACTGCGCGGCATGCTTGAAAACACCCATCTGACACGGGGCCTTTTTCATGCCAACCATGCGTCCAACTACCTCCCCATCAAAGCCAGAATGCCCCGGGACAAGGAAAAGACCCTGGCACTTATCAACCAGGCCCTGGCAGGTGACATCTCCTTGAAACCCGAGTGGATGCGGGCGCTATAAAAGAATTGAGTGTATTGAACATACGAAATATCGGGACACATAAAAGCACGTCAATGAAAATGAAGGAAGGAGATCAGCCCATGACCAACCAGACTGCGGACACCACCGGTAATATTGACGAACGTTGCATTAATACCATACGGACGCTCTCCATCGACGGCGTACAGAAAGCCAACTCAGGGCATCCGGGTGCACCCATGGGCCTGGCCCCGGCGGCTTATGTGTTGTGGACGCGTGCCATGCAGCACAATCCGGAAAATCCGGACTGGTTCAATCGTGACCGTTTCGTGCTCTCCGGCGGGCACGCATCCATGTTGATATACAGCATGCTGCACCTCACCGGATATGACCTTTCCCTGGATGACCTCAAGAACTTCCGCCAGGCGGGCAGCAAAACCCCGGGCCACCCCGAGTACGGCCACACCCCCGGGGTGGAAACCACCACCGGGCCGCTGGGCCAGGGCTTTGCCAATGCCGTGGGCATGGCCATGGCCGAGAGGCATCTGGCTGCTGTTTACAACAAACCCGACTGTGAGGTCATCGACCACTACACCTATGTGATGTGCGGCGATGGCGACATGATGGAAGGTATCACCGCGGAAGCGGCTTCCCTGGCCGGGCATTTGGCCCTTTCACGGCTGACCTGCATTTACGACGACAACCAGATATCCATCGAAGGTTCCACGGACATTGCCTTTACCGAGGATGTGGGGCAGCGGTTCAGCGCCTATAAATGGCACGTGGTGAAGGTGGCGGACGGCAACGATCCCGAAGCCATTCACAAAGCTCTCAATGCTGCCCGGGCAGAAAAGGAGCGGCCCACCCTGATCATGCTGCGCACCCAGATCGCTTACGGCAGCCCGAACAAGCAGGGAACCGCCGACGCCCACGGCGCCCCTCTGGGCGAAGAGGAAATCCGGCTTACCAAAAAATATCTCGGGATGCCGGACAAGCCCTTCTACATTCCGGAGGAAGCCCTTGCCCACATGCGCGCTTGTGTCGAGGCCGGCAAATCCGCTGAGGCAGAGTGGGTGTCGCGCCTGTCCGCCTTCGAAGAAAAATATCCTGAGGAAGCCGAGCGCCTTAAGGGAGCCATCAACCGCGCCTTGCCCCAGGGATGGGATGCGGACCTGGACGACCTGCGCCGCATCGAAGGGCCGGTGGCTACACGGGCCGCTTCGGGAAAAGTGCTCAATGCCATTGCCGCGAATGTGAGCGCATTGATCGGCGGCTCCGCCGACCTGGCGCCTTCCAACAAAACCTACATCGATGCCTCCCATGATTTCCAGAAAGGCGCCTATGACGGCCGCAACATCCACTTTGGTGTCCGCGAGCACGCCATGGGGTCGATCATGTCGGGCATGGTGCTCCACAAGGGCGTTCGTTCCTACGGGGGCACCTTTTTCGTATTTACGGACTACCTGCGCCCTGCCATCAGGCTGGCCTGCCTGATGAAGCTGCCGGTCATCTATGTATTCACCCATGACAGTATTGCCGTGGGCGAAGATGGACCGACCCACCAGCCCGTCGAACACCTGGCTGCGCTGCGCTCCATCCCCGGTATGACCGTCATCCGCCCGGCGGACATGTCGGAAACCGTCGAAGCCTGGCGGCTGGCCATGCAGATGGAAACACCGGTGGCCCTTATTTTGAGCCGACAGAAGCTGCCTGTTTTAAAGGAAGGAACACACGGAAACCCTGCTGATCTGGCCCAGGGCGCCTATATAGTGGCCGATACCGACGGCATACCGGATATGGTGTTGATCGCCACCGGGGCCGAGGTCCACATCACCCTCGAGGCCGCCGAGAAGCTCAAGTCCGAGGGCGTTGCCGCAAGGGTTGTCAGCATGCCCAGCTGGGAGCTGTTCGAAGCAGCTCCCCGGGAATACAGGGACCGGATCCTGCCGTCCGGCATCACGGCCCGTATTGCCGTGGAAGCCGGTTCGGACATGGGGTGGCAGCGCTACACCGGCCAGAACGGCCTGACTATCACCATGACCGGATACGGGGCCTCGGCCCCGGGCGGCACCAACATGGAGCAGAACGGTTTCACCGTGGACAACATTGTGAAAACCGCTCTGAAAGTGACTAAAGTGAGCTAAAATGAACTAAAGTGACTAAAGTTAAGGTATTCTACCGTTTCTATAAAGGGCAGAGCGAAGCGATACATCAACCTTAGATCACTTACAACTTTGGGTCACTTGTTCGGCCAAGCCAAATCTTTCTGACCTGATCCAAAAAATGCAGAAGTTTACACCCCATAGAGGAGCAACTACATGATAGATTACCAGATTTTGATGACCACCTTCGGCATGGTATTCCTGGCTGAACTGGGCGACAAGACACAGCTGGCCACTTTTTGCCTGGCGGCCGACTGCGACCCCAAACTCTCGGTCTTCATCGGCGCCGCATTGGCGCTTCTGCTGAGCACGGTGATTGCCGTGATTTTCGGCTCCGTGTTGAGCAAATACCTTCCCGAACACTATGTCAAAATTGCCGCAGGCATCTTTTTCGTGGTCGTGGGCATCTGGATGCTGGCCAACGCAGCCAAGGCCGTTGCCGCATGAAAGAATTCTTCAAGGTAACCGACCTGGATGACGCCCTCGCGTTGAGATATAGTTTCAACCGCATGGGCAAAGAAACGATCCCCGTGCAAGCCGCCACCGGCAGGGTGCTGGCCGAAGACATCGTGGCGGATGTCAACCTGCCGGACTTTCCCCGGGCCATCATGGATGGGTTTGCAATACGCGCTGCATCCACCTTCGGCGCCTCGGACGGTAACCCCGCCTACATCAATGTCCCCCGGACCGTGGCTATGGGTGAAATTCCTTCTTTTTCAATAGGCCCCGGAGAAGCAGCTAAAATTTCCACGGGCGGCATGCTGCCCAAAGACGCGGACAGCGTCGTCATGGTGGAGCACACCGATGCCATCGACGAAACCACCATCGAAGTGTATAAAAGCGTAGCCCCCGGCCAGAACATGGTGGCTGTCGGCGAGGACATTCAGAAAGACCAGACCGTCCTTTCCTGTGGACAGCGGTTGCGTCCCCAGGAAACCGGACTGCTGGCGGCATTCGGCCGGCAGTCGATCCTTGTATTCAAACAGCCTGTCATCGGCATCCTCTCCACCGGGGACGAGATCGTACCCGTCGATACAGTTCCCTCTATCGGTAAAATTCGCGACATCAACTCCTACACCCTGGCCGGGCAAGTCCTTCAGACCGGTGGGATTCCACTTCACCTCGGCATTGTCAAGGACGACTATGACAACCTTCTGGAGATGTGCCAAAAGGGCCTGGACCAGACGGACATGCTGCTGGTGTCGGGAGGGAGTTCGGTAGGCGTGCGCGATTACACTGTGGAGGTGCTTTCCGCCATCCCCGACGCCGATCTTTTACTACACGGCATCTCCATCAGTCCCGGCAAACCGACTATACTGGCACGGGCAGGGAACAAAGCCTTTTGGGGGCTGCCCGGTCACGTGGTTTCCGCCATGGTTGTGTTCCATGCCGTGGTGCAGCCCTTTATCGATCATGTCAGCGGTCTTGAATCCGCCCTTCACCGCCGCTATGCCTGCCCGGCGAGGTTGAGCCGCAGCGTTGCCTCTTCCCTGGGACGTGTGGACTATGTTCGTGTGAAGCTGGTTGGAGAGAACGACACATATACCGCGGAACCGATTCTCGGCAAGTCCGGATTGATCAACACCATGCTGCGAGCCGACGGTCTGGTTAAAATCGACAAGAACACGGAAGGACTGGATGCCGGAGCACAGGTCAACGTTCTCCTTTTTATGTCCTGAAAGGATCTTCAATGAATAAAAAGAGAAACGTCTATCTGGAAATGAAACCCCTGAAGGAAGCCAGGGAGATCATCCTCTCTGAATTCCAGGCCCATACCTCCCTGTCAACGGAATTCATGCCTGTTCAGGATGCAGTGGGCAGGATCCTGGCCCGGCCGGTGACAGCCGAGCTCTCCTCCCCCCACTTCCACGCCGCCGCCATGGACGGCGTGGCCGTCAAGGCCGCAGCCACCTTCGGGGCAAATCCGGCCGCACCCATAGAACTGAAGGTCAACGAGAACGCCATTTACGTGAATACCGGTCACGTGCTGCCGGAAAACACCGACGCCGTAATCATGATCGAGCACCTCAACATTCTGGATGA
>JAOZRT010000249.1 GCA_029940035.1 Desulfobacterales bacterium | reverse complement strand
TACTACAATGTGTGATTTAATTAAAGTTCATTCTCACCAAACCGATATTCTTTTTCAGTAGTGTCCGGTTAAAAATGGTAGTAATTGGCGCAAACGCCGTAAAAACAAGGGTTTTCAGAGATTTTCAATGGGTAACCATTTCATTTTGATATATATTTTGCTATCAATGATATCAGTATGTTAGAGACAGAAAACCCTTGTTTTTAAGCTAAACCGGACAGTAGTGATTTAATATACATTATTCGTATACTTAATTAAATTTCGTACCATTTTAGGACCTAAAAGATGAATAATACCCCCAGCATCAGGCGCGGCAATAAAAAGGAACAGATCGTTCGCACTGCTGAAGAACTTTTCACCCGTCATGAATCGAAACGGGTCACGGTCGAGGAGATCTGCCGGCAGGCCCATATCAGTAAAATGACATTCTACAAGCACTTTGCCAACAAGGTTGCCCTGGTGCGCCACATCCGGGATGTGTATGTGGAAGAAGGGTTCCGGAAATTCGACGAGATAAGGGCCATGGCTATTCCCTTTGCCCGGAAAATTGATTGCATGACCCGCTAGAAAATTGAGTTCGGCACCCGCATCAATGCCGAATTTATTCGTGAGATGGTGTCCATCGACGATGTGGTTGCCGGTGTCAAGCAACGTTTTCTTAACAATCTGGTCGATGTCCGCAACAATGGAGAAATCCGCGATGACATCGACCCTGAATTTTTGTGGCTGATAACGGAAAAACTGTCCGAACTGGTTAAGGAAGGAACCTGGAAACGATCGACCCTGAACGCATAGCCCTGTGGGGCACATCCTTGAGCGGCGGGCACGTGATCACCGCTGCGGCCAGGGACCATCGCCTTGCCTGTGTGGTGGCGCAGTGCCCGGGTGTGGACGGCCGTGCAGCAGCCAAACATGCCTTGGAAACCATGGGGACAAATGCCGTCCCATAAAATATGTGGGTGACGTGCGCTGTCCTGTTTTAATGCAGGTCTGTGAAAAAGATGAAATCATCCCAGTAAGTTCAGCCAGGGAAACCGAAAAATTGCTGGGGGCCTATGCAGACGCCCGCTATTACCCCATCGGACACTTCGATATTTATCAAGGCGAGCACTTTGAAAAGGCGGTTGAAGAGCAGCTTGGGTTCCTGCAAAAGCACCTGTCAGCGCCAAAGATGGGAAGTTAAGAAGGTTAGAACTTCAGAGCCTCAGAGGACGGAACCACAGAGGACTGGGACAGAACCAACAGAACATCAGAAGGTAAGAAGGTGAGTTGACGGTAGTCTGTCGTCAGTGGTCTGTTGTCCAACATCGAACACTGAACATTGAACCTTTGTCTCTTTGCTATTGGCTGAATGCCCAGAAAAACTGAATTCAATAAGCTGGCAAACCACATTCGACGTTGGATGTTCGATGTTCATTTTTAGAAAAACAAATTGGAAGACAGGTTGATTAAAACCTATAAAAAAGTGACAACTTTTAATCAGGACTTGACCGGAACTTAGCCTGCAACCCGACACCTGAAACCTGAACCCATTTAAAATAACAATAAATACTTAGGAGTTGCGGTTTCTACCGTTCATTTAGCCTCCAGCCTACAGTTTTCCCAGGGCTGCCACCAGACGGTCAACGTCCTGCTTCGAGTTATAATGCACCAGGCTGATACGGATGATCCCGTCTTCAACATCTTCGAATCCCAGTCCTTCCAGGCAGCGTACAGCATAAAAATCGCCGTTGCGTACAGCAACCTCCTGCCTTACAAGCTTTTCGGTCGTTTCTTTCGAGGTCATGCCCTCTACGGCAAAGGAGATGGTGGCGGCACGGCACCCTTCCTGCGCCTGGTGCTGTCCAATGACCCGTGATCCTTTTATCGCCTTTACGGCGTCCAATATCCGGCCGGCCTGGACAGTTTCATACCCGTGAAAAAGACCAAACACACGCCTGGCCCGCATATGGAAGTCTGGTTCCTTTTCACTGAAATGGTGATCATACACGGCATCAATGTAGGCCCCGATACCGGCGGTGGCGGCAATCTCGGCATGCAGAGGGCCTGCCGGGTTGAAATTGTAGTGGGGGATTTCCCTGTTAAAATAATGCCCCTGGGGCTCAAGCGTATCAAAGGCCGATGGTTTACCCCACATGATACCCAGGTGGGGGCCGAAGGTTTTGTAGGTGCTGAACAAATAGATGTCCAAACCGCTTTTGCCTACATCCAGAACCTGGTGCGGTGCAAAAGAAACACCGTCACCGACAGCCAGGGCACCGACATCATGGGCCATCTTGGAAATCGCCTGGAAGTCATTTATGGTACCCACGATATTAGAACACAGCGTAAAGCAGACCAGCCGGGTGCGATCGCTGAGCAGGGCCTCGAGATCCCCAAGGGACAACTCCCCTGTCTGAGGGTCGATACGCCACTCCCTGATAACGGCGCCGAACTCTTCCAGGCGCCGCCAGCACCCGATGTTGGCTTCGTGATCCTGGTTGGTGACCACGATTTCATCACCCGGCCGCAAAGTGGGGCGCACCGCCTGGGCCAGCACATAGGTGTTCATAGAGGTAGAGGGTCCCATGGTCAGTTCATCCGGGTCGCAATTGAGCAGACCGGCAAGAACGTTGTAACCGTCATCCATGGCCTCCCCGGCCGCAATGGAAGCTTCGAAGGGTCCATAGGGCTGCACTTTGGTAAACTGGAAAAAATCGTTGAGCCGGTCTATAACCTGGGCAGGCACATAGGACCCGCCGGCATTTTCGAACATGGCCCAACGGGCTGTTGCTGGATTTGAAAACACGGGATACTGGGAGCGGATATAATCGAGGTCTAAGGTCATTGACGTCTCCTTGTGGTTTTAAAGCATACGATTTCAGCCTTTTGGCATATATTAAAACGCTTTCTAAAGTCAACGTCTGTTATCACCTATCATTTTTATCAAAATTAAAAGCCCCTTGAGCATGGCCTGCTCAAGGGGCTTTTTTAGTTTGCGTTACAGGAAATTAAATTACAATGATGTATCTCGCTGTTCAAGCTGAACGATCCGCGGCGTGATGAAAATCAGCAGTTCTTTGTTTTCCCGCTCCTCTTTCTCGTTTCTAAAAAACCAGCCCAGAAGCGGAATCTTTGACAGCCATGGGAACCCTTGCACGCCGCTTGTCCGCCTGGATTTCATGATACCGCCAATAACGATGGTGTCCCCGTCATTGACCAGCAATTCGGTCCGAGCCTCGTTGGTGGAAAGCGACGGTACCCCCTGAAAAATTGAGTCAATGTCGTTTTTCGTGATCAGGATTTCCATGGATACCCGGCTGTCAGGCGTCACATGGGGGGTAACTTCCAGGAGCAGGTCTATATCCTTATAACTGACCGATGAGCCACCGCTGTCGTCCCTTTCCAGATAGGGCCATTCGATACCTTGTTTGATCGTGGCCTTTTTGTTGTCGAGGGTCACGATCTTGGGCGATGAGATAATTTTTCCTTCACCGTTGGTTTCCAGCGCGTTGAGACGGGCATTGAGCAAAAAAGGCGTCCCCCCGATTTTGTCAAAGACGAACCCGAGGCTGGAAGAAGCTCCCTGGGCCGGAAAATTCATGACCATGTCGCCGGCCAAATTAGCGTCTATACCACTGTTGTAGGCCGGACCTGCCTGCGCAGCCCAGTCGAAACCCAGTTCCTGGGAAAAATCGGTGCTGACCTCAGCGATTCTGGCCTCGATGATAACCTGCGGCGTAACACGGTCGATGCGAAATACAATCTCCCGGGCCTGCATGATTTTCTCAACGACGTCGGTCATGATGATTTGATTGTTACGGGTATCGACGCTGACCGTCCCCCTATTCGCTGTCAGGATGGATTGAATGTGCGGCATAATTTCCGTTTGTGCATTGGAGTAATTGACGGCAAGGTATTCGGTTACCAAGGGTTCCAGAGCTTTTTCCTGCTCCATGGCCTTTTGGACAGCTTCCCTCTTTGCGGCATTCAAGGATTCCTCGGCCTTGAGCGTTTTCAGGGTGGCAATGCGGATAATATTCCCTTCATTCATCATGCCCAGTTGATTCATCCGTAGAACAAGATCCAGCACCTGATCCCAAGGTACCGGCTTATCCAGGGTAAGCGTTACCTGCCCGCTTACATCCTTGTCGATGGCAAAATTCTTGCCGCTGATTTCCTTCAGGATACGAAAAACATTTTTAACATCCGTCTCGTAAAAGTCGAGAGCGATTTTTTCGCCTGTATACATTTTGGGTTTTTGATAAAGCGGGCTGGTTTCTGCAAACTGAGATTGGGCTACAACCACTTTCTGCGTAGAGGCTTCCGTGGGTGCAACTGAGTCGCCAGCGGCAGATCCCGCGACTGCCGTACCGGCGGCCGCTGCCGTCATTTTCTGCATGTCTTCCAGGGTTGTTTCCTCAAAGACTTTCTGCCAGGGCGGCATATTGGCCTGTTCGAGCGGCTTCGGCGGTATGGTCGACGCCTCGAAATGGATCATGATGAAGTTGTCACTCTGTTCTACAAAGTAGGGCACAGATTCACGTAGTTCTATGGCAAACATGGTGTTGTTTTCCATGTCAGGCTTCTGAACCGGTGTAACCCTGTTGACCGCACTTTCGAAGCGGGTGGTGATGAGGGGAAACCGACGGTATTCGGGCAAATTGGTATTCATCAACCGAAGTTGCACCAGTGTGTCTGTTTTTTTATTTATATCATAATCAACAGGGATGGTGGTACCGATAATAACCGTCGATTTACCGGCACTCTCACTGGCAAAGTCGATTTTGTTAACCCATGCCGGCCCACTGTATTCACTTCCAGTAGCCTCGGTCTGGCTCGCTACTGGCTGGACCTGTTGTTCAGATTCTATTGCATCCGAAGAGGTGCTCTGCACCGCGGTGGCAACTATCGGTTCAACCTGGTCGGAGTTGTTCGTGGCCGTTTCCTCGGCAGCAACAGGGCTTGCCTGCGCAGCCGCTGCAGCCGTCACAGTTCCACTATCCTTGCTGAAGACGATGTTGATGCCGTTTTCCTTACGAACCACCTCATAGGCCACGTCCTTATTCATAAGGATTTCCACCCGCGAGGCTTTGCCGTTGGCAGTCATTTCGGTTGCCGTAACAGATCCGATGACACTATTTTCAACACGGAGATCACTCTGGGTCGTATCCAGCCCGGTTTCAGGGAAGTAGAGCACCACGCTCAAAGGGACCGGCTTTTTGACAGACGTGTAGGTCAACAAACGGTTGCCTGCAATATCAACGTTGAAAGACTCGTCATTCTCCGTAACAGAGATCGCCTTGATCGTCTTCGGCTCCAGAGGTTTTGTAATGTCACTGTTTATCGGTTTGTCTTTGGCCGCACATCCCGACAGAATGGCCAGAAATGCCGATAAAACAATAAATATTACAATGTTCCTGCTCAATCTTTTGTTTGACGTAGACATGTTATTCCTCTCCGGAAGGTTTCGGAAGTCTTAGTTCTCTCGTTTTTAATGTGATATCCCCTTGAATGTTCTCCACTTCTTCTTCTACTATAATCCTGTCTTTCTGGATATCGATAACGGTTCCCTGGTTTACCCCGATAAAGGTGCCTTTGGTGACAACGTAGCCCTTACCGGACGTTTCTTCGACTAGGGCCTTATTACCCTGGGCGGATCTGACAATGGCTCTCAGGCTCAACTGGCTTAACTCTATCCTCTCCAATGGCGTTGTCGGCTTCCGTTTTTTTCTATCGGTTTTATTGGCTGCCGCCACAGTAGTACCGCCGCCGGCTTTTTTCAGTTCTGCCTTAATCAGCGGAATGAAGGGGTCGATTTTGCCCTTCGAGTCGTAGCCGATGGCCGCTTTAGCCAGGATGTTATCCTGGGACAGCTCCGGCGCGGAAGGAATCAACACGTCATCGTCCTTCCCTTTGCCGTCACTGGCTTTCGGTGTTGCCGGGGCAGGGGCCTCTGCTATGGCCATCGGTGCCTGTTTGGCTTCCGTGCCGGTCTTCTGGACAGAGATTTTTTTGCTCACAACCTTCTTGGCCTGCTTAGGTTCACTCTTTTTGTCCGCACAACCGTAAACAAGCAACGACAAGAAGCATAACAAACAGGTGATATTACGAATTTTGTAAGTATGTTTAAACATGATTTTCGCTATCATTCCCTGAGTTAATTATTTCTTTTTTTTCTTCTTTTTTTTCTTTTTCTTGCCGGTATCACTTTTTGCCTCAGGCTCCACAAACCGGTAGACCACCGCCGTGCAAGAAGTTGTTAATTTCTCGTCATCCTTACCCTTGGGTGGTGCCATGGCGATATCGCTGACATTAACAATTCTCGGCAACCCGGCAATCATGTCGAAAAAAACAGCAACGTTATGGTAGTCTCCGGACACTTTTATGGAAATAGGAACTTCCGCATAGAACTCTTTCCGGACCTCGGGTTTGGGTGTGAAGACCAGAATGTCGAGGCCTGCGTCCTGGGCAGCCTGTGATATGCCATCGATCAGTGTTGGAATTTCTTTTTTGTCAGGCAAGGCCTGTTTAGCGATTTTAAACTTTGTTTCCGCTGCTTTCATCATGCTGCGGTAAGAATTGAGTTCGGAGGCATTTTTTTTGGCTACTTGCAGCTTCTTCTCCAGCTCTTTATACTTGACCTTGAGAGTGCCGATTTCTTTCAATTTCGGCATGTAGGAAAAGTAAACAAATGC
>JAOZRT010000248.1 GCA_029940035.1 Desulfobacterales bacterium | reverse complement strand
TTAATGGCGATACGGTCTTGCCATTGAGGGATAAATGACTATCATATATAGCGTTTAATACGAATCTTTTGGATATTGCATGTTGATTTAAATTATGTATAACGTTTCAATTTTCGTAAAGGTATATTACCAAACGCCAAGAAATAAAGGAGTTATAATAATATGAAGTTTTTATGTCCGGAAAAAGAATGTGTATACGGCGGCACTGGAAGCTATGAACTCAATATCCCCCAAGAAGCATGTGTGGATGAGCAGAACATCGCCACCCCTTTCTGTCCCCATTGCGGCAACACGCTGGTTAAATCCGAGTACGTTCCAGAGCCTTTCGAGCAATAACAAGAAGTTGTCGTCTTAACCGGGGAGCATGCCCATCTCCATGAGACCGGATATCAACGGAATGGCGGCATAGCCGTTCATGTAGGCCGGTATGCCCACCACGGAAGCAAGAGGAATAGCCCAGGTGCTGCCGTGGCCCATAGCCCCGGCTATCCATTCCGCGGGTACGTAAGCAACCATGATGCTTTCCAGAAAAAAGGCTAACAGCATCCATTTCCCCAGGAACAGGCCGTTATCACGGATTTCTCCCATAAAAAGGGAGCGTCCCCGGCTTTGTTGCCAGAACCGCCAGCGTACGCTTATTTGTGTTTGCACATTAAAAGAGGACCCACAGCATCCGTTTGCCTGTTTTCCTTTCAGGGGGGTATGCAAAAGCCCCAATTTCTGCATTCCGGCAACAGCAAAGCCCGCCCCGAGCCCCATGCCGATGGCAGCCACTGTTTTGGCGACGGCAAAATGGAGACTGATGCCGGAGGCGGTGATGATAAACATTTCCGGGTCCATGATGGGCGATGCTATACAGAAGGCCATCACCGGCGCCAGGGGTACCCCGGATGCCAGCATGGCGGCAATCAGGGGGATCACGCCACAGGAACAGAAAGGTGACAGCGCACCGGCAAGGGAAGCCGCCACAATCGTCATCCAGAGATTGCCGGAAAACAGCAAAAAAGCGTTTTCCTGATAAAGACGGTTGAATGGCATTGACGGTATTTCCCATAATTTTTCTCCTCTTTAAAATTTTATATTTCCAGTAATATAGAAATATAATCACAAAAAAAATTGCGGCAGTGTTTATTTAATATAGCTGGGATCGGCCGCACAGCACTCTTCAGTCAAAAAGGTGACGATACCGTCTATGTGGTCGTAGTTGACAAAGCATCGCAAAACCGTCCCCTCCCTTTCCTGGCGAATGAGTCCTACATTCCTCAGGTGGTTGATATGGTGGGAAAGGGTGGAGTTGGGAATGTCGAGCCTGGTCCTGACCTCGCCCACAGCCATGCCGGCCTTGCCTGCCCGTACAAGTTCACGCACAATTTTCAGCCGTGTTATGTTGCCCAGTTGGCTGAGCAGGGAAGCCGCTATGTCATAATCAAGTATCATGACAGTATGATAGAACACAAAAAATCAGTTGTCAACTATATTTCCAGAAACATAGAAATAGATATTTTGTAGAATTTAAATAGTTTGATAATCATCTATTGATGTCAATTTTCATTGGGGACCGTAGCATGTCGTTAAGGGTTGCGCCTTGACAGGTTTTTAAATCTCTTCTATATAGTATTATCAGATGGTTAAGAAGATCAGTCCAATATAACGGTACACTTGCACAATCTTTCACAGTGCCTAATCAACCAATGGGTTTAAAATGAAGACAATTGCTATCGTAGTGGGCTTGTTCTTCTTATCGATGACACTCAGCGCTTGTTCCCCTTCTTCGGAGAGTCACAGAATTTCGGACATACCGCCTAAACCGGTTCGTGTGATGGAAATTCAATCTGTCCCATTGCCTCTGGAGGTCGAGGTGGTGGGTCGGCTGATACCCAACAGGGAAGTAGTCCTGGCCGCCGAGGTGGGTGGTGTCGTCGTTGGATACAGTACCGATATTGGTGACAGGGTTCAGAAGGGCGACGTTCTTATCAGTATTAACCCCAGTGATTATCGGCTGGCGTTGAAAGAGGCTGAAGCCAATTTAGCAGTTGCCCGAACCCGTATGGATCTGGCGTTGAAAGCCTTCAACCGTTCCAAAAGCCTTATGCCTCGCAAGGTGATTACACAGGATGCGTATGACAAGGCGGAAGCGGAGTATCTGTCAGCCGGGGCTTCGCTGGAACGGGTGACGGTACTGGTTGATATTGCCAAGGCCCAACTTGTTAAAACCCAGATCAGTTCACCCTTTGACGGGCATACCGCAGTGCGAATGATCGAAACCGGGCAGTTGATCGGCGTTGGACAGCCCTTGATGAAAATCGTCGAATCAGACCCCATCCGGGTCAGCATCTGGCTGCCCGAAAAAGAATACGTGCGCCTGGACAGAAACGACCCGGTTTCTGTTGTGGTAGAAGCCTTTCCTGAAACCGTGATTCCCGGTACGATCGACCGTATTAATATCACGGCGGACGAAAGAACCAACACTTTTGGCGTGGAAATTATAGTGGACAATGCAAACCTGTCGTTGAAGGCGGGCATGACCGCCAGGGTGCGCATTATAACGGCCGTGATACCCGACACCATTCTCATACCCCAGAGCACCGTTCTCTACAGATCCGACAGGAAAGAAGTTTTTGTTGCCGGGCCGGACAAACGTGCGGCCCTTCGGCAGATTGAGCTGGGCCAACCCGCAGGTGAAAAGATCGAGATCCGCAAAGGTCTTTCTGCAGGCGATCAGCTGATTGTTACCGGCGGTCAGTTCCTAAAACCGGGTGATAAGATATTGATTTCGGCATCTGCCCAGGCCGAGGCAAAATGAATATCTTCCGCTTCATTATCCGGCAGGGGCGAATCTTTACCTTGCTCGTGATTGTCCTGCCCATCATCGCTGGCACGTATGCCTATCAATCCCTGCCCAAGGAGGGCGAGCCGGAGATTGCCGTTCCCCACGCCATCGTTGTCACGGCTTACCCGGGCGCTTCGCCCAGCGAAATCGAAAGTCTGGTGACCAATACCCTGGAAGAGGCCTTGAGCGACCTTAAAAATATCGAGGAGATGCGCTCCTCATCGGCCGAGTCCGTGTCCGTAATCGTCATCGACTTTGCAGTGGATGCGGATTTGGAACTTTCCCTGCAACGGGTACGTGAAAAAGTAACCGATGCCCAAAAGGAGCTGCCCGAAGAGGCGGAAGCTTCGACGGTGTCGGAAATCAGCTTCACCGACATTCCCATAATGCTCGTATCCGTGGTCGGCGATATGGATCCTGTTTTGCTTAAGCGCCTGGCCGAAAATGTTGCTGATGAACTGACTTTGATACCGGAGGTGCTCTCCACGGACGTGGCTGGGGGCCTGACTCGCGAGATACAGATCTACCTGGACCCATATCGGCTCAACCAGTTTGGTTTGACTATTCTTGATGTTTTCAATGCAGTCAAACAGTCGGACATCAACATTCCCGGCGGTATGATCAACATCCCCGATCGGCGTTTCATGCTGCGCACATTAACTGAAATTAAAAAAGTATCCGACTATGAACGGGTTCCCCTGATCAGGCAGGGAGACCGGGTGGTTTTTCTGGGTGATGTCGGTATCGTCTTGGACGGTCACCAGGAGGATATCAGCTATTCCCGTGTGGATGGCGTTTCTTCCGTCGCCATTGCCGTGAAAAAACGGGCCGGCGCCAATATTCTACAAACATCATCCAAGGTCCGGGCGGCGATCGAGACCCTGCAGGAGGGCTTTCCGGCAGGTGTCCGCATGGTGATCACCGCTGATCAGGCCAAATACATTCAGCAGGGTTTCGACACGATGAACAACTCGGCCGTTACCGGTTTGATCATCGTCATCGTCGTGCTCTATTTTGCCATGGGGTTCAGAAACTCGATCATTACCTCCTTATCCATCCCGCTGTCGCTGTTGATCACGTTCATCCTGCTCAAGGTTTTCGGCCAGACCAACAATAACATGGTTCGATTTTCACTGGTACTCTGCATCGGCCTGCTGGTGGACAATGCCATCATCGTGGTGGAGAATGTCTACCATCACTACCAGCTGGGGAAAGAACGGCTGGCTGCGGTCATCGACGGTGTTTCGGAAATCGCCGCTCCGGTTGTCTCCGCAACCCTGACGACCATGGCGGCCTTCCTGCCTATTTTGCTGATGACGGGCACCACGGGCGAATACATGGGTTTTCTGCCCAAGACGGTGACCATTGCGCTGTCGGCGTCCCTGATCGTTTCTCTGGTTGCCAACCCGCTGCTTTTGTCCCGATTCATGAAGCGTTCGGTCAAAAACGGCAGAGTCGTTCGGCCCGAGGAAGATTTGGCCTTCTTAAAAAAGATATACGTGCGCATGGTTGCATGGGCCTTGAATCACCGTTTTGTGATCGTTGGGCTGACCTTGTTGAGTATGGCAGGGGCCATCAGCCTCGTCGGACTGAATGTGGTCAAGGTTGAAATGTTCCCGGATATCGATTTCGATTACATCTACATCCCTGTCGAAACCCCCACGGGCACGGATGTGGAGCTCACCGACCGGATCGCCCGGCAGGTGGAGAACATCGTGGCCGAAATGGTGCCTGAGGCCAACCAGGTGGTTTCGACGGTGGGGTACCGGGGGCAGAGCGCTTATGAGCTGTCTTTTGGGCAGGGAACCGTGAGCCATTTTGCTGAAATTACCGTGGAGCTTCTGGACGGTAAGGAGTTTGCCCGTGCTTCCCACCAGGAGATTCAACAACGTATGCGACAACGGCTGGACAAAATTCCCGGTGCCGCCATTCGCTTCCGTCCGCTGTCCTGGGGGCCGCCCACCTTTGCACCCATCGTGGTCAAAGTCGCCGGCCCGGAGCTTGCGGTATTGCGGGAGATTTCCACTGAAATTAAGACACGCCTGTCCCGCATTAAAGGCGCCATGGATGTCAAAGATGACTTTTCGAATGCGCCCCCGGAGCTACAGGTGACGGTTGACCGCGAGAAATGCGCATCGCTGGGCATCCCGCTGGATCTATTGGCCATGACGCTGCGTGGCGCCACGGCCGGCCTGGATATCCGGGAGTTTCAGGATGAAATGGATGTATCTAAAAAGTACAATGTCAGGGTACGGTTTTCACCGGAATCGCGGACCACGGCCAGGATGCTTGATAAAGTCAAGGTACGGTCGAGCAACGGTATGCTGGTGCCGCTGTCCAATATTGCCAGGTTTACACAGGGACCGGGGATCGGTAAAATCGGACACGTGGATCGACGCAGGGTCGTGCGTGTCACGGCGCGCAACGAAGGCCGGCCGGCGGTGGAGATTTCCAAGGAGCTCATAAAGGAGCTGTCGGCTTATGAACTGCCGCAAGGCTACACCTTCGACTATTCGGGAGAGCACCAGGAAACCGAGGAATCCTTTGCCAGTTTGAAATTGGCTTACCTAATTGCCTTTATCCTGATCTTTGCCCTTCTGGTGACACAGTTCAACTCCTATTATCAACCATTGGCCATCATGACGGCCCTGCCGCTGTCGATTGTCGGCGCCATGATCGGGCTGCTTGCCACGGGAAACAATTTTTCAATCATGAGCTTTGTGGGGCTGGTCGGCCTGACCGGCATCGTGGTCAATGATTCCATCGTTCTGGTAGATTGTATCAACAATAAGCGCAAGGACGACCTGAAAATATTCGACGCCATTGTGGCTGCAGGGCAGCAACGGCTGCGGCCCATTCTTTCGACCACCCTCTCGACCATCGGCGGCATCATCACCCTGACGATTACCGATAAACTGTGGGAAGGACTGGGGGTGGTGATCATCTTCGGCATCAGTTTTGCCACGGTGCTGACCCTGGGGGTCGTTCCGGTGATGTACTCGATTTTCGAAGGCCTGGGCTACTATGTCACTTCCGCATTCAGGGGTCCCCGGTTTCAATCCACGCCCGCCGGAACAAGTTTTTTCCTGTCCAGACGGCGCTTTGCCAAATTTTGGACGGCATTGCTGATACCTGCCCAGATTGCCGTATTTGCAGCCGGGGGCTATCTGCTCATCCCTGAAGTGATACGTATATGGTCCACTGCCCAATTCCAGGCACCGAATCTAATCAAGCTGGGCATTGAGGTAGTGGTATTTGTTCTGGCGCTGGGGTTGCAGGGTATCGGTGTGCTGCTGGCTCTCATGCTTCCAACGTGGGCAGGTTTATTTTTTCTGATGGGGCGCAGGACGGCGGAAGGGCACTATGCAGACATCACCGAAAGGGGGATAACCCTGACATCACCAATTGAATCGCTTTTCTTGCCGGCCGAATCGATTGAACGTGTAAGCTATTCCAGACTCACCCGAAGGTTGACCATTTGGGCTGGCAGACGGCGCATTAAACTGCACGGTGTTGTGGCGGCTAAAAGAAAACCCCAAAAAATACCGCTAAGGACATGGCTGGCGACTTCCCCGCCCTCCCGTGATGAACTCCGGGATGGCATGCGCGATCTTAAAGCCGCTATAGATGCATTGATATAAGGGCGAGGGGGCAGAGCCTCAGAGACCGGAGCCGGTAGTCGGTAGTCAGTGCAACGAACCAGAAGACGATTCAGGGCTGAAGCCCTGGCCTACATGCCCATTCTTCGAAACAACTATGTAGCGCAGGGATTTATCCCTGCCGGAAGCAGGTTGCAGATACTAAACATCAAAGTGATAACCTTTAATCAGGACTTGACCCCTGCAACCTGACACCTTTTTGTCCCCCATTACACCA
>JAOZRT010000045.1:11721-22681 GCA_029940035.1 Desulfobacterales bacterium | reverse complement strand
TGGCAATGCCGCGCTTGGCAATGAACCAGTTGTTGACGGCCGTGCTGGCAACAATCCCGCCGTAGGCGGCATTACCGATGAACAACACGATAAAACAGGCATAAAACTGCCAGAGGGTTTCCGATCGAATGAGCAGAAAGAAGGCAATCCCCGACACCATTGAACCAAACAGCATGAGGACACGGGCGCCGACACGGTTTACGATGGTGCCGAAAACCATTTGGGCCATGAGGCCGAAAATGGTGGCATAGCCAGGGGCCAGGCTGATATCGGTACGGGTCCAGTGGCGGGCTTCGCACAGGGGCTCCATGAAGGCATTCATCAGGTAGAACCCGGTGCCTACCGACATGAAATTGGCCACAAAGGCCATCAGTACGATATACCAGCCATAAAAGAGTGTTGATTCAGTTTGTTTACCAGCAGTCCGCAGCATGGATGTTCTTCCTAATAAAATATGTAGTGACACTTCATGCTATAGCCTTAAGTCAATAAAAAGTCACATTTAATTCTTGACATGAATCATATTCATTAATTATAAAAGAATCATCGCACCTTATGCTCCCATTCATACAATTTTGCACGAAATAAAATCGTGTTCCACGATTTTATGAAGCGCGACTGCATCGCTATAAATTAGGAAAGAATAAAGTTCTTGGCTCTGCAGTTCCACAGACTGCAGGACAGGCTATTTCGGAATTTATCCCAAATTTTTTCAAATTACAGGTGTGTTTTTTCACGCTTTCGCAAAAAAAGGATTTCGATCTATAAATTGGCTACATTGAAGGCTCATCTATGAAAATCAGTGAACTGGTGAAAAAAACGCATGTTTCCAAAGAAACCATTCACTATTACGTTCGCGAAGGCCTTGTATACAAGCCCAAAAAGCCCGGCAAGAATGTAGCAATTTACGATGAGCGCTGCATCGACCAGATCAAAACCATCAAGCGTCTCCAGGACAACTATTTCCTGCCCCTTTCCGTCATAAAAAAAGTTATTAAAAAGCACAGGACAAAACCGGATGCAGAACAGCTGTCATTCGAAGTCCTCAGTGAATTCATAAAGCCCATTGATTATTTTCTGGCTTCCGAAATAGCCGGCCGGGAGGCATTCCGGAAGGAAACAGGCCTTGGCAGGAAATGGCTGGCTAAAATGGAAGAGTGGGGTGTGATCACGCCCACCGGTAAAAATGGCAACCTGGTTTATTCCCAGGACGATGTCATCATCGGCAGGCTGATCATGGAGATGGACCGCACGGGCTACGGCCCCAAAGACGGCACCGACCCCGAGGATCTGAGACGCATTACCGATTTTATCCGTGACTATATCATCAATGCCCAGCAGAGTTTATTTCAGGCCAGGGGCCGTGAACTGCCCCTGGAAGAGCTTAAGGAAAAACAAGTCAAGATTCGGGAGATTATGAGCCTTTTCTTCTACCATATATACCGCAAGCTTGTTTGGAAAAGGACGGAATATATTGAAAACGTTAGAAATTAAAGACTAATAGCCATCACCAGAGCATCACATGCTGTTAACCCATCATTCCAAAAGGAGGCCAGGATGAAAGGAAAAAAATGGTTGTTGAGCATTGTTGTTGTTGTGTGTTGTATAGCGCTGCTGGGATTGTCCCCGGCTATGGGAGCCAAATCCAAGTTTGATCCGAGTAAAATGGGGGACATGTCTGATTTGGATCTCAGCAATCCGGTCATTCCCACCGGAGATACGATCAAAATTGCCATCGTAGCCTCATTCTCGGGACCGGCTGCTGCGGTGGGCGATATTTACTTTGCTTCTGTTCAGTCAGTGGCTCATGATTATAATAAGCGCGGTGGAATTCTTGTGGATGGCAAGAAAAAATTGGTCCAGGTTATTAAGGCCAATCATGAGAGCAAGGTTCCCATCGCCAAGAAGGTTTCCGAAAGGATGGTTCTGCAGGAGAAAGTTGACGTGCTGTGGGGCACAAACGGTAGCCATCTGATGAAGGTGATCAACCAGGTGGCTGATAAATATAAAACGATTGCCGTGTCTGCGGCGGCGGTGTCCGATGAACTCTATGATGCCCAGAACTTCTCGCGTTATTCGTTTATGACCTCTATATCAACATCACAGGTCGGCCGGGGAATGGCTTATTACTATGGACAAGTGCGGAAAAAGGAAACAAAATTTTATATCCTTTGCCAGGACTACCTGTTCGGTCATTCAATCGCAGGGGGATTTAAAGCAGGTTTGAAAGAATACTATCCCGATGCTGAACTGGTTGGCGAGGACTATCATAAATTATTCCTGACGGATTTTGCCCCCTACCTGACCAAAGTAAAGGCAGCCGGGGCCGAGGTTGTTTATACCGGGGACTGGATCCCGGATGCAGCCAACCTCCTGGTGCAGGCGCGCCAGATGGGGCTCGATCTCCCTTTTGCTAATTTATTCATAAACAATCCCCCTTTCCTGCAACAGGTCGGAATTGAGGGCACCGACGGGCTCGTTCATATCGGGCAGATTGGCAGCGATGGGAAGGCGTTCAAAACAGAGGGACAAATAAAATACTATAAAGCCTGGAATGATCAATATCCGAAATGGAAAAAACCCTTTGACACCACGACATACGAACACGGGACTGGAACCATCGGGGCGTACCGGATGCAAACCTACTGGCTTTTAGACGTTATCGAGCGAGCCGGAAGTACGGATCCGGAAAAAATCATTAAGGTCTGGGAAAATGACACCTGGGAAGATGTTAATGGAACTGTATATAAAATGAGGGGCATCGACCACAAAACCGAGCGCGATCTTTTTATTGAATTATATGTTCCGCCCGAGCAACAAAAGGAAAGCATGAATATCGAGCCCTATTATTGGTTCAAAGATTGTTCGAATACAGGGCCGTCTTACAAGCTTCCCGCGGACAAGGTTACACCAGTCATGGATCCGAAATTGAAAGACATACGCAAAGGCTCTTGATTTCAAAGACGATTTTTCTTGGTTAAAACAACGCTGATTATGTAAAAATAGAAACTTTAAGATCAATATGGCCTGGATCCCGTTAGATTCGGATCCAGGCCATATTGACAAACTGGAAGTGGGCTAGACAGGCTTATTTCCGTCAAATTTTTATCTAAAATTCAATTGAGGCTAATTATATGGATCCTGTAACAGCGATGTATGTTGCTCAGGGTATGCACGGTCTGGCTTACGGGATGATACTGTTCCTTTTAGCCTCCGGGCTAACCCTGATTTTCGGCATGATGGGCATACTCAACCTGGCCCATGCCACATTCTTCATGTTGTCGGCCTATTTGTGCTACCAGGTTATAGCATGGACGGGCAGCTTCTGGCTGGCCCTGCTGATAGCACCGATCGTTACGGGTATAATTGGGGTTTTGCTTGAGCGATTCCTGTTGAGAAAGGTGCACGCCTTTGGCCATATCGGCGAATTGATTTTAACGGTGGGGGTCTCACTGGTTATTTTGGAAAGTGTCAAGGTTTTCTGGGGAACCGAAAGTCTGCCGGTGCAGATTCCCAATGTTCTGCAGGGATTGGTGACGGCCGGCGGGCTGGATTACCCGATATACCGGCTCTTTATCATCGGGCTGTCGCTGGTGATTCTCATTGTATTGATGTTGATTTTGTACAAAACGCGCCTGGGTATGGTGGTGCGGGCGGCCGTGTCCGACGCGGACATGGTGGATGCTCTGGGGATCAATGTACCACTTGTCTTCATGCTCGTCTTCGGTGTGGGCACGTGGATGGCCGGTGTGGCCGGTGTGGCCATCGCCCCCATCCTGACGGTTTTTCCCGGCCTTGCTGACCAGGTGGGTATGGATGCCTTTATCGTGGTGGTGGTCGGGGGATTCGGGAGCCTGGGCGGGGCGCTTTTGGTGGCTATCATTTGCGGTCTGCTGAATTCATATGGGGTGCAGTTTGTTTCCCAGTTGGCACCGGTGTTGATGTACATATTCATGGCTATTGTGCTGGTCTTTAAACCCATGGGCCTGTTCGGAGAAAGAGAATGATGAATAAGATGCTAAAATGGATATTGTGGCTGGCCGGTTTCGTGTTCCTGATCCTGTATCCCAAATTGTTCGGCATATACTACTCGAATGTTTTCGTGACCTTTGCTATTTTTGCACTGTACGCCACCAGCTACAACCTGCTTTTGGGCTACACCGGCCTTTTGAGTTTCGGGCACGCCATGTTTTTTGGCACAGGTGCCTACGGTACGGCACTGGCACTTACCCACATCAGCGGATTTCCGTTGATCCCGGCGCTTCTGGCAGGGGCCCTTGCGGCTGCAATCCTGGCCCTTATTTTGTGTCCCATCATGGTCAGGGTCGGCGGTACCGCTTTTGCCATGCTGCACCTGGCTTTTGGCGGGCTTATGTATGTTCTGGCCCTCAAATTGAGACACATCACCGGTGGCGAGGACGGCATCGGCGGATTCGACATACCGCCCTTCAGCATACCCGGCATTGTTTCCTTTGACATGACGGATCCCCTTCAGTTCTTTTATTTTGCCATGGTGGTACTTATCGGCAGCATCTGGATCCTGTGGTTTTTTACTAAAACCCCTTTCGGCCAGATCATGATCGCCGTGCGGGACAACGCCAAACGGGTGGATTATCTGGGATTCAGGGTACCCCAGACCAAGGCGGTGATTTATGTGTTTTCCGGTGCGTTTTGCGGGGTGGCCGGGGCGGTTTATGCGTTGTTTCAGAACCTGATATCCGCCGAAGATGGGTTTCACGTCATGACCTCTTTTGCACCCATCATGCTGACCATGGTGGGGGGCATCGGCAGCTTTTTCGGCCCTATTTTCGGTTCGGCGATTTTCGGGATCCTGGAGGAGTTGACCACCCGCTACACCGAACGGGTGGAACTGGTATTCGGGCTGGTGCTGATATTCGTCATCATGTTCGCGCCCATGGGGTTTGTCGGTACGGTTAAAATGATTAAAGAAAAATGGTTCACAAGGCAAGGTGTCTGATGGATAACGGAGGAAATACATGAATATCCTGGAAACACAGGGTCTCTATCACGATTTCAGCGGTTTGAAGGTGCTGTTTGACGTCAATCTGCAGGTGGAGCCTGGTGAGCGGCATGCTATCATTGGGCCCAACGGTGCCGGCAAGACGACCCTTTTCAACCTCATCACCGGAACCTATAAACCCAGCCGGGGGAATGTCGTGTTCAAGGAAAAGGACATCACCGGCGCAGGACCCTGGAAAATTTTGCGCCAGGGCATGGGCCGGTCTTTTCAGATTACCAGCACATTTGACCGCATGACGGCTTTTCAGAATATCCGCCTGGCAGTCATGTCCACCAGGGGCATCCGTTTTAACATGTTCCGCAAAGTGGACAAAATGCAGAATGTAACTGAAGAAGCTGAAGAGATTTTGAAAAGAATCAACCTGGATGGCGAGCGGGATATCCAGGCGGGGAATCTGTCCTATGGCAAACACCGTTCACTGGAGATCAGCATGGCCCTGGCCACCAACCCGGACCTGGTGATGCTGGACGAACCCACGGCCGGCATGTCCAAAGACGAGACCCACTACGCAGTGGAGCTGATCCGCCGGCTGACCGAAGGCAAGACAACGGTCATCATCGAGCACGACATGGATGTGGTTTTTTCTCTGGCTGACCGGATCACGGTGCTGCACCACGGTACCATCTTGGCCACGGGCGAACCGTGTGATATACGGGACAACCAGGCGGTAAAGGACGCCTATCTGGGTGAAATGGGAGGTGAGGAGGACGTATGTTATTAGAAGCCACGAACCTGAACACCTATTATGGCGAAAGCCATGCGCTGCAGGATATGTCGCTGAATGTTGAAGATGGGGAAGTGGTGGCCCTCTTAGGACGCAACGGCATGGGCAAGAGTACCACCATGAAGACCATTATGGGCCTGCTGAAACCACGGTCCGGCAAGGTTATTTTCGATGGCAGGGATATCACCGGGCAGAGGCCCCACAAAGTTGCCCGGGCCGGCATCGGCTATGTCCCCGAAGAAAGACGCATCTTTCCCAACCTTTCCGTCCTGGACAACCTGATGATGGGGGTAAAAGGCGGAAAGGTCGACACATCCAATGCCAACATCTGGACTATTGAAAAAATATTCGAGCGCTTTCCTTTTATGAGAGATCGGACCAACCAGAAAGGAGCCCTCCTGTCGGGCGGCGAACAGCAGATGCTCACCATCGGGCGCACGCTCATGGGCAACCCCAGGCTCCTGATGGTGGATGAACCCACGGAAGGCCTTTCTCCTGTCATGGTCAAGGAGGTGCGGGACGTGCTCGCGGCGATCTGTAAATCCGGTATCTCGATTCTGCTGGTAGAGCACAACCTCAAAGTGGCCATGTCTCTGGCCGACCGGGTCTACCTCATGGGCAAGGCGCATCTGGGGTTCACAGGAACCATCGCAGAGCTGGACGCCAACCCTGAGGCGCGGGCCAAATACCTCGAAGTGTAAAATTTCATGCCTGTATAACTACGATAAATTCTAAAACAACCTATCAGGTTTAATAGTCATTGCGATTTTCATAAAAATAAGGCATGAATTTTTATGTAACGCGTTTGGCAAAATATCGTCTCGAAACACAATTTGCCATGCTCCACTTTTCACGATTGATAACTCACAAGACAGTCTGCCCCAAACGCTATTTGGGCCGGTTTCGTATTTAAACCGGTTCGTTAATTTTATAGCGCATCGGGGATTCACGGTTTGTCATTGTTTTAAATTATTAATAGATGCTTCGAAGTATTGTTTTAGACATGGAATTGGCAAACTGTTTTCAATGAAGGAGGAGTGATGGAAAAGCTCGTAATCAAAACGCTGGCTGATATCGAGAAATTCGAAGAAACACCGATCAAGGACAGGATGACCTGTTTCAACACCTATGATTTGTTAAAACAGGGGGCGGCCATAAACCCGGACGCGCCTGCCATCAGCTTCATCATGTCCGGGGATGCCTACCAAGAGCCCATGCAGGTGACCTACAGGGAATTCATCGAACAGATCAACCGCACGGCCAACCTGTTTCATGACCTGGGCGTGGGGCCGACGGATGTGATCTCCTATCTCCTGCCCAATATCCCCCACACCCATTACGTTCTCTGGGGCGGGGAGGCAGCCGGAATCGTTAACCCCATCAATCCCATGCTGGAGGCGGGAACCATTCGCGATATCTGCCTGGCGGCCGGCACCAAGGTTCTGGTGGCGCTCGGAGAATTTCCCGGTTCCGATATATGGGAAAAGGCCATGGCCATCAAGAACGACCTGCCCAATCTCAAGGCTATCGTGCGGGTCATGGGTCCCGGCGACAAAAAGGAGAACGTTATCGGATACGATGAGGCCCTTCCAAACTACAACAGCGAAGGCTTGGATTCAGGGCGGCAGATCAATCCCGAGGACATCTGTTCCATGTATCACACCGGCGGCACCACGGGCACGCCCAAACTGGCGCCGCACACCCACTTCAACGAGGCGGCCATGCCTTTCATGCTCAACCAGGCCATGGGACTGGAAGCAGGGGAAACCGCTTTGTGCGGCCTCCCCCTGTTTCACGTGAACGGTACGACCGTGACCGGATCCGCTCCCTTTGCTTCGGGTGCGCATATCGTCATTCTGGGCCCCATGGGATACAGGGATCCGTCGGTGCTGAAGAACCTGTACAAGATCGTGGAACACTATAAGGCCGTTACTTTCTCGGGTGTTCCCACCGTGCTTTCCATGCTGCTGGACATTCCCACAGAAGGTGTCGACATTTCTTCCCTGCGTTTCGGCATCTGCGGTGCGGCGCCGCTGTCGGTGGAGTTGTTCAAGCGCTTCGAGGAGCACTCTGGTATGAGAGTCATGGAGGGCTATGGCCTTACCGAAGGCACGTGTGCCTCTTCTGCCAACCCCTTTTATGGCGAACGCAAGGTTGGATCCATTGGGTTGCGGTTGCCCTACCAGCAGATGGCGATATTCATGGTGGATGATGCCGGCAACTTTGTGCGGCAGGCAGCGGTGGATGAAATCGGGTGTGTTTGCATTTCCGGTCCCAATGCGTTCAAGGGTTACACTGATGACACTCACAACAAGGGGCTTTTTCCCAAACCGGGATGGGTCAACACCGGTGATTTGGGGCGGCAGGATAGTGACGGTTATTTCTGGCTGACGGGCCGCAAGAAAGAGCTGATCATCCGCGGCGGGCACAACATCGACCCGGCCTCCATCGAAGAGCCTTTATATCAAATACCCGGTGTGCAGGTGGCCGCGGCCGTGGGCCGGCCGGACCCCCATGCCGGTGAGGTGCCGGTGGCCTATGTCCAGCTTCAGGAGGGATCAAGCATGGCCGGCAGCGACATTCTCGAACAGGTGGAAAAGATTATTGGCGAACGTGCGGCCGTTCCCAAGGAGGTCGTCGTTATAGATGAACTGCCTCTCACACCGGTGGGCAAGATATTCAAGCCGGCTCTGCGCTGGGACGCCATTAAAAGGGTTTATGAAGATGCCCTCAAAGATCTCGGTAGTACGGCAGCCTCTGTTGAGGTCAAGGTCGTGGAAGACAAGATTCATGGGGCCGTTGCCAACATAAGCATTGCACCGGGTGAAAATGCATCCCAGCAGGAAATCGAGAACAAGGTCGGTGGTCTGTTGTCGCGCTATACCGTCAGGTATCAATTAACGATCGTCTAAAAGCAAAGAACTTTCATCACGAAAGCACGAAAAGATGAAAACGCTTAAATTCAAAAGGCTCACCATATGTCATTCCCGCGAAGGCGGGAATCCAGGGCTTCTTACTGGGCTCCGGCCCCCTTCCTTAGAAGGGGCGGGCATGCAGGAGTGACGAGAGTTAATTAGTTTGTTTATAGGACGCAACATTAGGCGCTCTGTGAGAAATATCAGCCCTTTCAAATAGCATTATAACGCTGTGGGAGTTGACGCATGAGTGAAAAAGAAGAAATCAGGGAAGTTCGCAAGGCCCATCGTTTCGACGAGGCCGTTCTGGTGGATTATCTCAAGAAGCATCTGGACGGTTTTTCCGGCAAGCTTAGCGTTAAGCAGTTCGGGTACGGCCAGTCCAATCCCACGTACTTTTTAACCGATGTCGAAAAAGGCAGGAACTACGTGCTCAGGAAGAAGCCGCCGGGGAAGCTCCTGCCGTCCGCCCACGCCGTGGACCGCGAGTTCAGAGTCATCGAGGCCCTGGGAAAGACAGATGTGCCGGTGCCTGAAGTTCATCTCCTCTGCCAGGATGCGTCTATTGTCGGAACTCCGTTCTATGTCATGGCGCACGTGGGGGGACGCATATTCAGGAATCCCACCGTGCCCGAGGCAGCAGATGCTGCCGAGCGAGCCGCTATTTTCGAAGCCATGAGCGACACCCTGGCCAGGATTCACATGGTGGACTGGGAGGCAATGGGCCTGGCCAGTTTCGGCAAGCCCGGAAACTACATGGCCCGGCAGACCGGCAGGTGGTCCAAGCAGTACATGGCCTCCAAAACGGATGACATAGAAAGCATGGACCGGCTCATGGCCTGGTTGGCGGAGAACGTGCCGGATGACGAGACCACCTCCATCGTGCACGGTGATTTTCGGCTGGAGAACATGATCGTACACCCCACGGAACCCCGCATCATCGCGGTGCTGGACTGGGAACTGTCCACCCTGGGGCATCCCCTGGCCGACCTGGCTTACAGCTGCATGGGCTACCACCTTCCGGCCGGTGAAAATCAGCGGTTTGGTTACATGGGCATCGATTTTGAGAAAACGGGCATTCCCACCGAAGATGCCTTTGTGGCATCCTATTGCCGGCGGACAGGACGGGCGAATATCCCGGACTGGACGTTCTACATTGCTTTCAGCCTGTTTAGGATCGCCGCTATTGTCCAGGGTGTGTACAAGCGCGGTCTGGATGGAAATGCCAGTGCCTCGGATGCCAAAACATACGGAGACATGGTCAAAGGTTTGGCAGATGTGGCCTGGAACCTGGTTGAAACAGGCGCATAAGCACGCTAATTGGTGGAGAGGATATATCATAAAATTAACCACCCGTTCACTTCGTTCACTCGAGCGCAGCGGGTGATAAAAATAGATTGTCTTTACCTTATTACAGAATTCATAAGTGACCCACCTTGTATGCCGAAAGGATGAAATGAGCACCGAACAACTACTGTCTGAAAAAAATGGCTACGTCCTTACCCTGGTGTTGAACCGGCCGGAAAAGCGCAACGCCCTGACACCGGACATGCTGATCCTTCTCCATGAAACCCTGAGGCAGGCAGCCGAAGATGATGAAATTCGCACGGTGGTCATCAGGGGCCAGGGCGAAAAAGCTTTCTCCTCGGGATACGATGTTACGGCCATTCCCACCCGTGTCTCACCTGAGTTGCAAGCGCTGTTGGACAAAAAAAGTCCATTTGAACTGGCCCTGGACAGCATTATCAACTATCCTTTTCCGGTGATCGCCATGCTCAACGGCTATGCCTTCGGCGGTGCCTGTGACTTGGCAATAGCCTGTGATCTGCGCATTGCCGCAGATGATATTCAGATGGGGATGGTCCCGGCCCGCCTGGGCATGGTCTATTTTCCGGATGGCATCCAGCGTTTCATCCGCACCATCGGCTGGCCAAACACCAAAGAGATGTTTTTTACGGCCCGGCGTTACAAGGCCGACCAACTGCAGGCCATGGGCCTGGTCAACTATCTGACCCCCCGTGAAGATCTTGAAACCTTCACCTACGGCCTGGCAGGGGAAATCGCCCAGAATGCACCTCTGTCCCTCAAAGGCACAAAAAGAATCATGAACCTGATCGCGCCTTCGGAAAGCCTGGATGCACCCGCCCTCGAAGAGGCCCGGCAACTGATCGAGGAAGCGTTGGCCAGTCGGGACCTGAAAGAAGGGCAGGCGGCATTTCTGGAGAAGCGGAAACCGCTGTTTAAAGGAAAATAGATATAAAAATATGAACATCGAACATC
>JAOZRT010000045.1:5454-11621 GCA_029940035.1 Desulfobacterales bacterium | reverse complement strand
AAAAAAATATGACCTTGAAGAAAGGCTGCTTGAATATGCGGCCAGCATTATCAAGCTTGTTGAGCAGCTATCTAATACAAAAGCAGGGAACCATGTTTCCGGGCAATTGCTAAGATCAGGTACTTCACCCTACCCAAACCATGGCGAAGCCCAGGCGGCTGAATCACCAAAGGATTTCATCCACAAATTTCGTATATGTTTAAAAGAGCTCCGAGAATCGTATAGATGGATAAAACTTATCCAGCGCGTACCTCTATTAAAAAATACCAACTTTCTTAATGATATGTTGCAGGAAACTGAGGAGCTAATCAGAATATTTGTTACCAGCATAAAAACCGCAGAAAGAAACAGGAAATAGCTGGAGTTTCATTTTTGACTGCTTTCATCATTATTCGATGTTCGATGTTGAGCGTTCGATGTTGGACGTTCATCTATAAATGTTCCACATGTTTTCAGTGCAGCGGATTATGTTTCAAATTATACATTTTGGATGAATGAAATATAACTACCATGCCATTGTTTCCTCCGACTGGAACGAGTGCCTGGCTCCCTGCGGGCCGTTTGACTTTATTGCGTTTACATTTCCTGAACTGAAACCGGCCCTGGATGATATCTTCAAACGCTACACCGGCAACCATATCACCCTCAAGAAGGCGATGCAGCAGGTGAAGGCCCTTCTACCCGAGCCTGTCAGTGTTTCGCAGATGGACGCTTACCTGAGTGAGGCCTTCAGCATGTACACCGGCGTAGCCGATCTGATGAGGTGGTGCCATTCCCAAAAGATTTTGTTCATGCTCAACACCACCGGCGCTGTGGGCTACTTCCAGCGCGCCGTTTTCAAACACCTGCTTCCGCCCCTCCCTGTCATTTCAGCCTACGCGGAACCGCATTTTCCCCAAGAGGCGTCCGACCCTGAGAAGGTGTTTCCCCTGTTTGAAACCACGGATAAAGCAAAGCATACGGAAAAGGTTGCTCGCAAAGCGGGGGTTCCATTGAATCGTATTATCATCATGGGCGACAGTGGCGGGGATGGGCCTCATTTCAAGTGGGGATCGGAAAACAAGGCTTTCCTCATTGCCAGCATGGCCAAACCGTCCCTGCAGCAGTATTGCCAAAAGGAGGGCATCCAGCCGGGTTATTTTTTTGGTCACACCTACAGCAAAGGCGAAACCATTGATCATGCATCAGAGATGGGATATAATTTTAAGAATCTCGCAGATGTGATCGCTGATTATCTATACCTTTGTCTTCACAAGTGTTAATGACAGCCCGCTTTATGAAATAATACTTCTACGTCCATATCTCCTGTTTGGAGAAAAATTGTGACATCTTTGAATGCTTTATTGACTCTTTTGCAGAATCAGCGTCGATTACCCAAGGTCCCATGACAACCTGGCATAAAGGACACCATCCTTGGACATGGGGGCGTATGAGTATCAGCCTTAGAGTCTGGCCAGCTGTTCCTCTATTTTCCTGAACAGTTCCTGGGTAGCACTCTTCCCGATAAAGCCCGGAAGCTTTTCCAGGAGGTTGGCAATGAAGGCGTTGAACGTGTCAATAAGCAGATCCTGCTGCTGATCGGCGTCAACCTCGTCCATGAGGGCTTCGGTGATATAGTGAACATTCGTGGCAATGGGATTGTGGAGATTGAATTTACCCAACAGGGCTTGCTCCCACGGGTAGCGCTGCGGTTTGCACGCTTCGAATACATCGACGACCTGTCGTCCGAGGGCCGGCCGGGCCTGCTCGTAAACAGTATTCAGAATATCCGAATACATCTTCACGATGGAATAGTATTTTTCCTCTTCATCCTCGAAGCGGGTGGGCTCAGTTTTTCTGTGTTCGATCAGGCCGGACGATATCAGGGAGTAATAGGCTTTGTAGCAGTGAAATTCATCTTCACTGCTGGCGTCGATGACTTCCCGCACGGTCATCCCCTGGTCGATGAACCCCATTATTCTGAGCTCGATGTCATCCAGCTTCAGGGCCTCTTTTTCTTCCGTTCTGGCTGAAATCTTGAACCGCATGCGATCGTCTGAAATCTGTTTGACGAGAACAGACATTTCATCGATGCGGCGGGTGGCCTGCATGAGGATCTTCATGATGTTGAGGCGGGGAATGATCAAGTCGTCGATATCGAGGTCAAGGTCATTGTAGATGAAGCTGCCGGCTTCCCATAGCAGCATATCCAGGATGATGTCTTCGGCCTGTCTGTCGATAAACCGGTTGAGGGTTTCTTCGGTGATCAGTTCTTCCTCGATCAGAATCTTTCCCAGGGGCCTTTTCTTCTGATTTCCGATTTCCAGGCTAGATTCAAGCTGTTCCAGGGTGATGATGCCGTTGTTGACCAGGATGTTGCCCAGGCGGGTGTTCTCCTTGGAACCCATGACACAGATGATGCAGCCGTTTTTTATGAAGGTTTTGACTTCGTGCTCCCCATGGCTGGCCTTGAGCACACCGGTTTTGCCGTGGTTGCACAACAGCTGCAGGATATCTGCGAGGAAAAGGGTGTTGAAATCGCCTTCGATGGTCATATGTCCCCACTCTACCCTGAAACGAACGTTCCATATATAAATAAAATTTGCCGGCCACAAGGCCGGTAAATTTTATTTAATTTTAAAGTGCCCGGGTTCAAACTCCGGTTTGTTCTCATAATATTTCATCAGAAAGCCCGGCAGGCTTTCAAGGTTTTCAATGATATTGGGATCGATCATGACACCAGCCTCGTGAAAGGCTTTTACAATCTGATCCTTTTTAGGGGGACATCCCTTGATGGCATGCATGCGGTCGATATCAGGATGGTTTTTGTGGGCCTGGTACATGCATTTTCCCAGAAGGATGGTGTGTTTTTTATCCGGATTGGCCTGCATTATTTTGCCTGACAGGACTTCAACGTCATCCCATGGTTCGCCCTTCCAGGCCATTTGGATGGCCGCCATAATAGCGCCGGTCACCCCCGAACAATAGGTGCACATGGAAAGATCGTACTTGCGGTAGGCAATGCCCTGGTAGCCTTTTTTATCCCAGGCCAGCGGGAGTGACTGGTCCTGGTTGTAGGGAAAATAGGCCTCGTGCCGCTTGGCCAGCGCTTCCACGGATTCGCCCACAACATCCACATCCGCCAGGTCAATAGGGCGGTCGTGATTGCGGGCATAGTGGACCAGGTGGGGTATGTCGGAAGGGGGGTGGCCGAGAAGCGTCGCACCGACTTTGTCGACCGAGAAAACATCCGTGGATGCCGCGAGAAGGTTGCTGCGGTGTTTGCGGCCGTCCACATTGGGACCGTACTCTGCAGTGTAGATGCCATCGATCAGGGTAAAAATAGGCGGCATCTTGTCGGCTAACCGGGCAACCCAGAAGTGCAGGTCCTTTTCAGGATCGGCGCTGTGGCAGGCCTTGCGCGAATTTACGTCGATGAGTCCCTTGAGGTTCTTGATGCCCAGACTGACCCCTGTCTGTGAATGGGTCTTCATCACCGGCAGATCGATGACAAGGTCGCAGTTGAGAGCGTCGCTGTTGAAGTTGAGCACCATACCTTCCCCCAGGTCCACTGATGCAAAGGGCCGGTCGAATACATTGACGGCTTTGACGCCGTATTTTTTAGCCAGGGTGTTATAGCCCAGGCTTTCAAAGGCATGGGCTGCCTGCCCGGAAGAGTCCCTGGGGTCCATGGTTACCGAGCCCTCCACGATGGTAATGTCATCCACACCGTGCTCGCTCAATACGTGGACCATGTCGTTGACAATGCTGCTGGTGGTGATGACGCCGTATTTGGGGAATTCAACGGTCCGGGACCAGAAAACGATGTTGGGCTTGATGCAGACGCGCAGCCCTTGCTTGAACAGGGCCTGTGCGTTGCTCATTTGGACGACGTTTCGAACGGATTCCAACGGCTTTTCATATTTGCCGACAGCTACGAGGTGTTGGTTCATGTTTTCCCTTCCTACCTCATTAACACGTAAATGATGACTGCTTTTGACATCTTTAAAATATTAATGTAACCACTTCTTTGACCCGACTGTCAATACATTTGAAGAGGAGTACACCATGCAAAAACGAAGCGACCTTATGCTCAAGGGGGCGGAAAGGGCGCCCCACAGATCCCTCCTTCGGGCGGGTGGATTTACGGATCGTGAACTGGAAAAGCCCATTATCGGCATTGCCAATTCCTTCAATGAAGTCATCCCGGGCCACACCCATCTGGACAAGCTGGTGGAGGCGGCCAAGGCCGGCGTGTATGCAGCCGGGGGAACCCCCGTGGTGTTCAACACCATTGGGGTGTGCGATGGCATCGCCATGAATCACTACGGTATGAAGTATTCCCTTCCCAGCCGGGAACTGATTGCCGATTCCCTGGAAATCATGGCCATGGCCCATCCCTTTGATGGCCTTCTCCTGATGGCGTCCTGTGACAAAATCGTTCCGGGTATGCTGATTGCAGCGGCCCGGCTTGACATTCCCTCCATCTTCATTTCAGGCGGCCCCATGCTGCCCGGGCGGATCGAGGGGAAGGAAGCCGGTCTGGACAAGGTGTTTGAGGCTGTGGGGCGGCTGAAGAGCGGCGATATCGACGAAAACGAGCTGCGCCAGTTCGAGTGCGAAGCCTGCCCGGGCGCCGGATCCTGCTCGGGCATGTTCACGGCCAACACCATGGGGAATCTGGCCGAGGCCCTGGGCATGGCGTTGCCCTTGAACGGCAGCATCCCGGCGGTTTATGCACAGCGGATGTGGCTGGCCAAGGAGACCGGCCATCATGCGGTTGAGCTGGTTAAAAAAGGCATCCGCCCCCGCCAGATTATGACCCAACAGGCATTTGAAAACACGATTGCCGTGGATATGGCCCTGGGGGGGTCCACCAATTCCGCTTTGCACATACCGGCCATTGCCTATTACGCGGATGTGGACATCCGGTTGGACGATTTCGGCCGGATTGCGGATAAAACACCCCACCTGACCACCATTGCCCCGGCAGGCCCGCATCACGTGATCGATTTTTTTTATGCCGGCGGTGTGCCGGCCGTTATGGCGGAGCTCGAGAAAAAGGGCCTGCTGCATGCAGGGGAGATGACGGTAACGGGGTTGTCCCAGGGAGATTTGCTGAAAAGCATCGACGCCGGCATCAAGGATAAGGCCGTTATAAGGCCCATTGATAAACCCGTGCATCCCACCGGTGCGCTCGCCGTACTGAAGGGCAATCTGGCACCCCGGGGAGCCATCGTGAAACAGGCGGCCGTTGCCCAGGAGATGCTGCAGCATGCAGGCCCGGCCCGGGTGTTTCATTCCGAGGAAGCGGCTTTTGAAGCCATAGTGGGAGGCAAAATTCAGGTTGGGGACGTGATTGTCATTCGTTACGAAGGCCCCCAGGGAGGCCCGGGCATGCAGGAAATGCTCTCACCCACATCGGCGCTGGCCGGCATGGGTATGGACAAGCAAGTGGCTCTGATCACCGACGGCCGGTTTTCAGGGGCCACGCGAGGATCGGCCATCGGCCACATATCACCCGAAGCATCAGCCCGGGGGCCCATTGCCGCAATCGAGGAAGGTGACATCATTGAAATCGACATTCCCAAAAGGTCTCTCAATTTACGCCTTGAGGATGATGAGATCCAGGCGAGGCTGTCCCGGCTGCCTGAATTTGAAATGAAAGTAAAAACCGGTTACCTGGCACGGTATGCCCGGTTTGTTTCCAGTGCGGATAAGGGGGCGGTATTCCCCAAGTAATAAATTGGCCCCTGATTTAAAAAATCAGGGGCCAATCTATTACGTGACGCGGCTTCCGTCTTCGCTCTTCGAGCTACGCCGCGACAAGCCGCCGCTATTTAATAACTGTTTTATCAGTTGGTTGAGCCGTAACTACCACACACGCGTTTCCACAAACTGTTGGCGCCAATTTGAATATAGTTTATGGGCAGCAGCAGTACTTGGCTAAGCACCATACCCGATGCTGTTGTGAATTTCTTGCCATTTCACAAAGGGCACGGGCTTGAGTTCGGCAAGGTGGCAGTGCGGAATAATACCAATTTTCGAATTCGGTACGTAAAAGCATTCCTGCCCCTTGAACTGGCCTTCCTTTATGATCCATCCGGCTTGAATGGCAATCTTTTTTCCGGCAAGGCTTTTTGCGTCGTCATTGTAGTCCATGGTTTCTGATGGATTGAACACGGCTT
>JAOZRT010000045.1:0-5354 GCA_029940035.1 Desulfobacterales bacterium | reverse complement strand
CGGCTTTGCCGCTACTAAAATAGATTTGTTCAATGATTTATGAAGATAAATCATTGAACAAATCTATTTTAAAGCGTTTGATCTGCTTCCAGACGGTCACCCGACTGATACCCAGGAGTTTTGCTGTTTCCGATCGGTTGCCGCGGGCCTGGCGGAGGGCGTCGATCAGGGCCTCCCTTTTGGCAGCATCGGCATTTTTCAACACCGGAGCCCGGGTTCCCGGTATTCTTCCCTCTGTCTTCTGGGGTTCCGTTAATTGGGGCTCGGGGCACACATTGGTTGCCCCGGCGATTTTAGGGGGCAGGTGGTCAACGCCGATGCCGCCGCTGGAGCAGAGGACAAACGCGTATTCAATGGCATTGCGCAGCTCACGCACATTGCCGGGCCACGGGTAGGCCGTGATTTTTTCGATGGCTTCGGGTGTCATCCCCAGAATTTTTTTGCCGCTCTTTTCATTGTTCAGGCGGATGAAATTCTGCACGATAATGGGAATGTCTTCGAGCCGGTCTTTCAGCGGTGGGCAGTGGATCGGGAAAACGTTGATGCGGAAATAAAGGTCGTCCCGGAAGCGATCCAGTTGGATTAACGTTTCCAGGTTTTTGTTGGTGGCCGAAACCACCCTTACATCCACTTTGATGGGCTGGTGGTCACCCACCCTTTCAATCTCTTTTTCTTCCAGGGTCCGCAGCAGTTTAATCTGGATGGCGGGCGAAATATCCCCGATTTCATCCAGAAAGATCGTGCCGCCGTGGGCCGCCTCAAATCGGCCGATTCTGGTTTTTTCCGCTCCGGTGTAGGCTCCCTTGACATGCCCGAACAATTCGCTTTCCAAAAGGTTTTCGTTCAGCGCCGAACAGTTGACTTTGATAAAGGGTTTTTCAATTCGTTCACTGGCCTCGTGAATGGCGCGGGCCACCAGTTCCTTGCCGGTGCCGCTCTCCCCGCCGATCATCACGGGAGCGTCAGATTGGGCCACGTTCTCGATAAGCTCGAACAGGTTCTGCATGATGAGTGACTTGCCGATCAAGCCGTGAAATCCCTCATCCATGTGCAGGCTTCTGCGCAACTGCAATATTTCAGCCTGTTGGGACACCAGGGCGGACATGTCGGTGAGGGTCTCCACGGCCCCAATGACGTTTCTGTTTTCATTGTACAGAATGGTTGCATTTTTGATAACGTTGACCGAGCGCTTTTCCTTGTTGGTGATGAGACACTTTTTAGCTTTGACAGTACCCTTGACGAACAGGCCGCACCATTTTTCAGCCTGGCCCTTGCCGTATATTTCACATCCAGTACAATCCAGCATGCGGCAGGATTTTCCAATCAGCTCTTCAGCCTTGTAGCCGGTCAGGCGTTCGGCGGCCGGGTTTACCGCCAGGACCCGCCCCCCGGGGTCTACGACCATGAGGCCGTCCTGCAAAGTGTCCACGATGGCTTTCCAGTATTTTGAAATGTCCATATACGCTCTCCCTTTTGTTAACGCCCATGCAAGGGTTAACACATGTAAACATAACGTATGCTTCTCCTGATTGCAAGCCGGCATTGCCAAGCGGCTCGAACCCAGGGCCGATTTTTAACGCGTAACCACAAGAATTAAAAAATATAATATAATCAGATGAATATAAAGATATGGATTGTTGAAAGGTGCGGGATCCATATCAATATGAGTATGGGCACTCCCTTTGGTATGGACATTGCTATACAATTTGGCATCTGTGGTTTGAGGCCCTGATCTTTTAACATTAACCTAATCCGAGCGATTTAGGATTAAGAGAGTATCGGTAATATGGCCAAAGTATTGCACATTTTAAAATCTGAGCCGGACGAAACCGTAGCCAAGGTGATTGAAGCCCAGTCTCTCGAGGAAGAGGTGGCGGTGGTGAGCCTTTACCGGGATGAGATTACCGGGCATGCGGTGGACTGGTCCCGGCTGGTGGAAGATATCTTTGCCTATGACCAGGTGATCTGCTGGTGGTGAAGATAATGGACACAAAGGATACACTGGGCATCATCGTCAATTCGAACCGGTACTTCGATTTTGTGGCCAATTTAGCGGAGGCTGCCGCAGACCACGATAAAGCAGTCCACATCCACTTGGTGGGCGTCGGGTGCCAGTTTGCCACGACAGATGCGTGTATGCGATTAAGCTGCCAGGCACGCATCACCATGTGCTCAAAAAGTGCACAAGAGACAGCACATGCGTTCGTGGATGGGATCAAAGACAGCATATCCCTGGTGCCTCCACAGGAATTGACAAAGCTGCTGAAGCAGTGTGGCCGGCATGTGGTTTTTTAATCCGCATTTTACGAGGGTTTGGGTGAGGATACAGGTTAACGTGTTAACCCTATAGTTATCAAATGTTAATTAATAAACCGTGCTGAATAGGGTAGAAAAAAATAAACATAATATATACAGACGTTTGCGATTTTTTTGATTATTATGGCATACAGGTTGCTATTACTTGACCTGAAATATTGGATGATAAGCGGTTTGTATTAATATCGGAATTGAGCGTTTCAAATGTTGATAAAGGAGGAAACAATGAGGAACAAAATCGTATTGATCATTATGGCTGTTCTGCTTTCCATATGCTTTCTGGGCACTGGCCTGGCCATGGAACAGGGCAACAAGCGCAAGGGCAAATACACCTACCGCAAGATCTACAAGGCCTGTATGGAAAGGGGCGAGGTGGAATCAGCCAAGCCTACGGTAAGCCCGGACGCTCACACCCAGGTCGAGTGGGAAGCTATTTTCAACGGCAAACAATTCGATGAATTTGGCTGCAAGGAAGAATGGGGCGCGGTCAACGACAAGGACCTGGTGGACATTTTCACCTACATGTATCAGCACGCGTCTGATTCACCCACGCCTGCAAAATGTAAGTAAAGGAGGACTACATGTCAGTAAAATCGAAATTATTGGTGTTTTTTGCACTGGCTGCCCTGCTGCTGGTGGGTTTTGGTTGTGCGTCTGCACCCAAAGCGCCGGAAGCGGCGGCAGAAGACACATCCTGGAAGTTTCATACCATCGTGGACACGGCATTTGTACAGCCGTATGCCAAGGTGCCGGTACCAGCCGACACCATGATCGTCGATTCCCGGCCGAAACGCCCCAAGTACGACAAGGGCTACATTCCCGCAGCCGTCAGCATCCCGGACAGCAAGTTTGACGAGATGATAGGCAGCCTGCCGGAGAACAAGGAAGCTCTGCTGATTTTCTATTGTCAGGGCCCCACCTGAAAGCTGAGCCACAAATCCGCCTGGAAGGCGGAAAAACTCGGCTACACCAATGTCAAGGTATATGAAGACGGTTTCCCCAAGTGGAAAAGCACCCCGGGCAACTATTATGCCGTTGAAACCAGTGTCGTAAAAAAATTGGTAGAATCAGGCGCTAATGCAGTGATTATTGATTCCAGGCCCAAGCGTCCCAAGTATGACAAAGGGCACATTCCCGGCGCCATCAGCATTCCGGACAGCAAGTTTGACGAAATGAAAGGTGATCTTCCCCAGGATAAGAGCATTCCGCTCGTGTTTTACTGCGGCGGTTACACCTGAAAGCTGAGTCATA
Organism: Desulfobacterales bacterium; assembly: GCA_029940035.1. GTDB lineage: Bacteria > Desulfobacterota > Desulfobacteria > Desulfobacterales > B30-G6 > JAJDNW01. The sequence goes on along the minus strand of JAOZRT010000045.1, from coordinate 1,787 downwards.
AATCCGCCCGGAGGGCGGTTGAGCTCGGCTATAAAGATGTCATGGTATTTGCCGCTGGCTACCCGGCCTGGAAAAAGGAAGCAGCCGCTGCCGCACCCGTTGCTGTACAAGCGGGCGCTGAAGAAGGCACCATCGATGTCGCTACCTTTGAAAAAATCATCACAGAAAACCCCGGCAGCATCTTGCTTATCGATGTGCGTGATGCCGATGAATATGCCATGGGCCACTTCAAGACGGCCGTCAACATGCCCACGGATGAGCTCGAGGCAAAGGTGGCTACATTGCCGTCCGACAAACCTATTGTGTTTGTCTGCTCTACAGGAGCCAGGAGCGGCGAGGCCTTTTATATGCTCCAGGATATTAGACCGGAGCTGAAAAAGGTTTACTATCTGGAAGCAGAGATCACTTTTGAAAAGGACGGCGCTTACACCATCAAGAAGCCTGCTTCCTGATAAATTTTCACACTCACCCAGGAACGATTCAATAGTCTGGTTTCCTATTGAATTGTTCCTGGGACTTAATACAATGTGTGAAATTTTTTTAATTTATACATTAGAAACAAGTATTGGCACGGATGTAGTTTGAAAAATTAGTTGTCAACAAGGAATACTGTTCCTAAAATAAGACTAATTGTTTCTAATGAATGAAGGGGAAAATCGAATGAAATTATCAAGTGCTGTATTTGCCGTCACGTTTGTCCTGGCCTTGACGGCATGGTTTATCCTGGGCCCGTTATCTTCGTCAATGGCTGCGGAACAGGCCCCGGGCCGCACCATGGCTCAGCAGGCCACCAAGGATGCCGAACTCTGGATAACCACCGATCACTCCAAGCACGAAGTCCTGCAGCAGACATTCACCTCCGGCCCCCAGGTGACCAGGGCCTGCGTCTCCTGCCATTCAGAAGCGGAAACCCAGTTTCACAAAACCATTCACTGGACCTGGAAGGCCGGTGAAAATGAAAAAGGGGTGCAGATGGGCAAGGCTGCCTATTCCCTGAACAACTTTTGTATCTCCGCCAACAAGGACCAGGACAAGGGTTGCTACTCCTGCCACCCTGGCTGGGGGAGTAAGACCGAGGCCACCAACTGCCTGGTATGCCACGGGAAGAAGGAGATCAAATGGGAAGAATCTTTTGAGGATTACAACGCTTTTCTGGAAGAATCAGAAGAGGACCCGGATCTCAAGGAACTGGCCGATGAAATTCAGTCTGAAATCCAGGCGGCTGTGCAGGCTGTCACACGCCCCACGCGCCAGAACTGCGGTTCCTGTCATTTCTACGGCGGCGGCGGTGACGGCGTCAAACATGGTGACCTCGATTCATCCATGACCAATCCCAACAAGGCTCTGGATGTGCACATGGGCCTGGATGGCCAGAATTTCGATTGTGTGCGCTGCCATACCACAGAGCTACACAATATTTCCGGACGGATTTATACGGCACCGGCCTACACCCACCGTAAGAGCCTGATCGAGGATGATCTCACGTCCAAGATCACTTGCGAGTCCTGCCACAGCAGCACGCCCCACCAGCCCGGGTCAAAGGCCAACGACCATACCGATAAGGTGGCCTGTCAGAGTTGCCACATCCCGACATTCGCCCGGGTAAACCCCACCAAGATGTCCTGGGACTGGTCCACATCCGGCAAAACCAAGGACGGCAAGCCTTATAAAAACATGGGCGCTTATGGGAAGCATGATTATCTTACCATCAAGGGCAGCATGAAGTGGGAAAAAAACCTGACACCGGAATATTTCTGGTTCAACGGTTCCATTCAGTCCCTCACTGC
>JAOZRT010000247.1:5767-6722 GCA_029940035.1 Desulfobacterales bacterium | reverse complement strand
ACAAAAAGATTATGGGTGATTCAACTTTCTTTATCAATGGCAAGTATGTAAAAGAAAATGAGGCGCAGATATCGATACTGGACCACGGATTTTTATATGGTGATGGAATATTTGAAGCGTTTCGGCTCAACAACGGTAAAATATTCCATTTCGATGACCACATGAATCGCCTTTATGATTCCGCGAAAATCATTGCCCTCGAAATTCCTTACACTATCGAAGAGTTTAAAGAAATAGTGATTGAAACAATAAGAAGGTCCGGGTTTATGGATTGCTATATAAGACCCCAGGTAACCAGGGGCATTGGAAAACTGGGCTGCAATCCGGATACCTGTCCAAATTCAACTGTAGTTGTCTATGTTACTCCAACCCCGATGGTTAAAAAAAGTAAAGCGATCAGAGCAATTGTTTCTTGCTATCGCCGGCCATCATCAACTGTATTGCCGCCCGAAAGCAAATTGACCCAGTATGTCAATATTATTCTCGCTAAAATCGAAGCGCAAAACAGTGGCGTAGATGATGCCATATTACTGGACTCGCGAGGTTTTGTGTCAGAAGGGTGTGGCTGGAATCTCTTTTTAATTAAAAACGGTTGTGCAATTACACCGTCGCTAAACAGTAGCGTTCTCAATGGCATTACACGCAAGGTCATTATCAATTTGTTGCGAGACACAAATATCCCGGTTGTTGAACGGGATGTCACCCTGTCGGAGTTGTTGACGGCTGATGAGGCTTTTGGTACCGGGACAGCTTCCGAAGTAACACCTATCCTGGAAATAAATGGCCGGAAAATCGGCCCAATAGAAGTCGGGCCGATTACCGAAAAATTAGAAGCTTCATTTAAAAAATATATCGCCAACAACGGCACCCCGATTTTATAAAATTGGGTTTTCAAAAGGAGAGGTCAAATGACGAGAGGAGACAATCTATGGGAAAAATTCGGAAGTTAGCGGAT
>JAOZRT010000247.1:1090-5757 GCA_029940035.1 Desulfobacterales bacterium | reverse complement strand
TCCAACTGGACGAAATCCACGAAGCCTGCACAGATATCCTGGCCAACAACGGTATATTTGTCGAGCACCCCGAAGCGCTTGAGATTTTTGACGGTCTGGGTTGCGAAATCGATAAATCTACCCAAGTGGTCAAGATTCCCAGGGATGTTGTCGAAAAGGCAATTGAATCCGCGCCCGCCCAATTCAGATTAGCGGGCCGAAACCCTGAAAACAATGTGGAAATGAAAGGTGGCGGAATGGTTTTTGCCAGCTTTGGCGGGGGCCTGCGGTTGAATGATCCCAATACCGGGGAATATCGAAACGCCACAAAAAGGGACCTTTCAGCGGCGACCTTATTACAGGATGCCTTGTCCGAATATGGCATTGTTAATCGGGCAGTCAACTCCCTGGACGCCGACCAAAGATTCGGCTCGCTGCATAATTTTGAAGCGATGTTGAGCCATACAACCAAACCTTTATCTATTGGGCCGGACAATGGCAGACATCTGGAGGTTATGTATGAAATGGCCTCCCTGGTGATGGGCGGCAAAGAAAATTTACAAAAAAATCCAATGGTACTGGTCGCCGGATGCCTGGTGAGCCCCCTGCGTATGGTCAATCACGGGTGTGATATTATCATGACAGCAGCCCGGTGGAAAATGCCGGTTCGTTGGACCAGCATGGTTTTGGCCGGCGCTTCGGGACCAATTTCGTTAGCTGGAACTTTTATCGTACAAAACACCGAATTTCTCGCAGGACTCGTTTTACACCAAGGAGCCCAAAAAGGAGCGCCAATGGTGTATGGCAACGCCAGTGGTATCATGGAAATGTGTTCAGGCGATGCTTCGGTGGGTACCCCGGAGAATGGAATGCTAACCGCATTCAGTTCAATTATGGGCCGGCGATACAGTGTGCCCACCTGGTCTGCCGGTGGGTAGACGGATGCAAAAATTCCAGGAACTCAGGCCGCTCATGAAAAAACACTAACAGCCACACTGACCGCAATGGCAGGTGCCAGCGCAATTTTTGGTTTGGGTATGTTAGAGAGCGGAATTACCTTTGATTTCCTTCAGGCTGTTTTGGACAATGACATTGCCCGCATGGTCAAGTTTGCGGTTAAGGGGGTTTCTGTAACTGAAAAATTCATGGCCCTGGATGAGATCAAAGAAGCTGGTCACACCGGAAACTTCATGATGAGCCCAATGACCTTAGAATACATGCGCAGCATGCCCTCGAACCCGGACACATTTGAACGCAATAACCGCAGTCGTTGGGAAAGTACCGGAAAAGTAAATGCCGAAGATACCGCCAAAGAAAAATTATTGGATATTTTCCAAAATCATAAACCCGAACCAATCAGCCCGTCTGTAGCAGAAGATATCCGCAAACTCAGGAAAGAGGCTGAGAGGGCTGAAGGCATAGAAAGTGACATGGTTCCCTTTAATTTGACGAGAAATTATATCGTGCCATGATGAAAGTCATAGATGTATGGGGATTGCTTTGATTGATACACTCAATTCTGATCGTAAATGGGACGTCCTGGTTATCGGTGGCGGAAATGCAGCCCTGTGTGCTGCCATGACCGCACGGAAGGCCGGTGCGATCGTTCTACTGCTGGAATGCGCCCCGAAACATTTTCGAGGTGGGAACAGCCGCCACACACGGAATCTGCGTTACATGCACGAAAGCGCCAATAATTACCTGACCGGCCCCTATTTTGAAGATGAGTTCATGGAAGACCTGATGCGCGTGACAGATGGTCAGACCAACGAGGCACTTGCTCGGTTTACAATCCACCAATCTAAAAATATCGGGGAATGGATGAGCAATCATGGCTGTATGTTTCAGCCTGCCATGCGCGGAACCCTCCATCTCTCAAGAACCAACGCCTTTTTTCTGGGTGGTGGAAAAGCCTTGATAAACAGCTACTACGCCATGGCCGACAAACTGGGAGTTACAATATTATACGATGCCGAAGTTCTTGGAATGGAAATACGTCATGGCAAATTCTATTCAGCTACGGTTGTTTCAAAGGATGTTTCGCACCGATTGCAAGCAAAAAGTGTTGTAGTAGCCTCCGGTGGATTTCAGGCGAATCTTGAATGGCTTAAAACTTACTGGGGAGATGCCGCAGACAATTTTATTATCCGAGGCACCCCTTATGATAAGGGCACAATGCTCCAAGTCCTTCTTGACAATGGGGCAAAACCCGTTGCCGACCCACGGCAGTGCCACGCCATAGCAGTTGATGCTCGGGCTCCTGCTTTTGATGGCGGAATTGTCACGCGCCTGGATAGTATCCCTTTTGGCATCGTAGTTAATAAAAATGCAAAGCGTTTCTACGATGAAGGTGAAAATTTCTGGCCCAAACGTTATGCTATCTGGGGAAGGCTCATCGCTCAACAACCTGATCAGATAGCCTATTCCATAATTGATTCCAAATCGATACGTTTGTTCATGCCGTCAGTTTTTAAGCCCATTAAAGCAAATTCGATAAGGGAATTGGCCCAAAGGTTGAACATAATCCCTGCTGTGCTGGAAAAAACCGTTTCCGCTTTTAATACGTCTATACATCACGGCAGATTTGATCCATTAGAATTGGACAGCTGCTATACTGAAAACCTGACACCACCAAAAAGTCATTGGGCACGGCCAATAGATTCACCGCCATTTTTTGGATACTCGCTGAGCCCGGGAATTACATTCACCTATATGGGGGTTGCGATTAATGAAAAAGCTCAAATAGTCATGGAAGATGGTACACTTGCTCCCAATATTTTTGTTGCCGGTGAGATCATGTCCGGGAATATCCTTGGTCAAGGTTATCTGGCCGGTCTGGGGATGACCATCGGAACAGTTTTCGGCAGGGTTGCGGGAAGGGAGGCAGCACAGTATGCCAGAAATTAACACCTTAGCCGAAGCTGAACGTGTGATGACCTTCTGTAATGCATGCCGATACTGTGAGGGATTCTGTGCTGTATTTCCAGCCATGGAACTGAGAAGAACTTTTGCCGAAGCGGATTTGAATTACCTGGCAAACCTTTGTCACAACTGCCGTGATTGTTATTACGCATGCCAATATGCACCGCCACACGAATTTGCGCTAAATATCCCGAAAACCTTTACCGAACTCAGACTTGAAACATATCAGAAACTCTGCTGGCCTCGGTCCATGGCAGGTGTATACCGCAGTAACGGGTTGGTGGTTTCATGGATTACGATTATCAGTGTCCTAATCGTCTCCTTGCTCACACTGCTTTTTAGTGGTCCGGCCAAAGTATTCTCAACTCATTTAGGAGAAAAAGCATTTTACACACTGATTCCTTATGCAGCCATCGTACCACTCGCCCTAATATTGGTAGGTCTCATGATAACAGGCTCTTTGATAATGGCATATAACTTCTGGCATGTGACTGGGGGAAAACTCGCGCAGATCGCCAATCTACAGGCCAACAGGACAGCGCTCATGGATGCTTTGCGTTTAAAATACCTGACTGGTGGCGGCTATGGTTGTAACTATCCAGGGGAACAATTCAGCATGGCCAGACGTTGGCTACACCATTTTGTGTTTTACGGGTTGATGCTTTGTTTTGTTTCGACAGCGGTCGCGGCAATCTATGAGCATTTTTTTCATCACAGCGCGCCCTATCCATTTTTAAGCTGGCCAGTTATTCTGGGAACCACAGGCGGCGTAGCCCTGCTCATTGGAACCAGCGGGCTATTCTATCTTAAACTCCGGATGGATACTATTCCCTCTTCATCACATGTGATGGGTATGGATGTTTCATTTTTAGCCTTGCTGTTTCTTACGAGCCTTACGGGATTGTTGTTGATGATGTTTCGGGAAACCTCAGCGATGGGAACCTTGCTGATGGTGCATTTGGGTTTTGTTGTCGCTTTCTTTATAACGATGCCATACGGCAAATTCATCCATGCAATTTATCGTTACGCGTCCCTCCTCAAAAATGCGATCGAACAAAAAATATAAATATATTTTGACAGATGATGAACCGTTTACCTAACATGCCGGAGAATCAACATTTAGATGTGGAGAATGATGCATGCAAAAAAGAATACCGACTGTTTACATGCGGGGTGGAACCAGCAAGGGGCTTTTTTTCCACGAACATGATCTTCCCATGGACCCTGAAATCCGTGACCGAGTTATACTGGCGGCTTATGGTAGCACAGATCCCAATTGCCGACAAATCGATGGCGTTGGAGGGGCCGTATCCACTACTAGCAAAGTAGCCATCATCAGTAAAAGCAAGGATCCCTCTTATGACGTGGTGTATCAGTTTGGCCAAGTGTCTATCGACAAACCTATTGTCGAATATCAAGGAAATTGCGGCAATATGTCATCAGCCGTGGGGCCATTCGCAGTGGACCAAGGTATGGTGAGAGTTGATGAACCTGTCACTAGGGTGCGGATACTCCAGAAGAACACCAATAAACTGATTGTCGCTGATGTACCGGTTAAACAGGGTTGCCACGATGTGGATGGAGAATGTTTTATTGATGGGGTTCCCTGCGCCGGTTCCAGAATTATCTTGCGATTTTTCAATCCAGGAGGATCGCTGACGGGACGGCTATTTCCGACTGGTAACCGTAAAGACACTCTTGAAATAGCGGGTTTTGGCTCGGTTGATTTGACCATCATCGATGCAGCGAATCCAGTGGTTCTGATT
>JAOZRT010000247.1:0-1080 GCA_029940035.1 Desulfobacterales bacterium | reverse complement strand
GAAATAGAAGAAGTGGATCATAGTGATGTTATCAGAAACAAACTGGAAGCTATCCGCAGTGCTGCAGCCGTTCGTTTAGGATTTGCAGCTTCTGTCGACGAGGCAACTCAAAGAAGTCGCTCAGTGCCGAAAGTTGCTTTCGTTGCACCTGCACAGTCCTATTCAGATCTGTGTTGCCGAACGGTAAACAAAAAAAGAATTGACCTTGTTGCAAGGATTATGACTATGGGGACCTTGCATAAAGCCTATGCCGTCAGCGGGGCCATTGCCACGGTTGGCGCTGCTCTAATCGAAGGCACTATCGTCAGCGAAGTGCTGAGCCCAGATGCTATCAACAAAGAAATCCTTAGGATCGGCCATCCTGGCGGCATCATCGAGGTCGGAGCTAAAATCAACAGACAAGACAGCGCCTACGAATATACAGAAGCCTTCGTTATCCGCACAGCGAGACGATTAATGGAAGGCCATGTTCTGGTTCCTGAAAAATATTTTTTCAAAAGTGCATAATCCATCCTCATGCTACTTCTCGTTACGTAGGCGAATGCCTTTTTTTTCTCTACGAGACATGTTGTAAAAATAGTTTTATGCTTCTACCATGCTGCCTTCCTTTATCCAAGACTACTTTATGGAGCTATGAAATTACGGCTTTATCAATTTTCCTCGGCTTTCCATCTGGATCGGCATTTGTTCTGTACAGAAGATTACAAATAGGAATGGCAACCGGGCGATTCATGGCGAGTCTAGAGACTTGAACAATTTCAAAGAGTTCCTGCGAGTTATGATAATAAGCTTAAATCTATTTTAAATAAAATCAAAAAGTTATACCAAGTCACAACATAATTGACGGCGGTTTCGACATTGATTTCTTTATGATATCTTTTCAAGGAATTGCTTATTTTTCGTGAGCTTTATCTTTTAAAATTGGTAGGAATTGACTGAAGATTTATAGAATGTATTACCGGCATCCAAAATTATGCTCTGGTATTTATAATCTTCTTGACAATTTTTTGTTTTAAACCTATTGGTAATCCAGTAAGTCCAAATTTTTAGACATATTGGTTGATATATGAAGAATTTAAT
>JAOZRT010000246.1 GCA_029940035.1 Desulfobacterales bacterium | reverse complement strand
CCCCTTCGAGGGGCCTTCCTCATACCTCCGGCTCTGCCGGAGGTCGCTGATTTGCCCCTGATCATAGGGTTATACGCATGCTGATGTCAACCGACCTGGCCGCGTGCGTCAGGGCGCCGATGGAGATAAGGTCCACGCCGGTTTCCGCAAGCGCCTTGAGACGGTCCATGGTGACGTTGCCGGACACCTCCACCAGGGCGCTCCGGCCGATCACGTCAACCGCCTGCCTGATCATCTGTACATTCATGTTGTCCAGCATGATCACGTCCGCTCCGGCTGCAACCGCTTGCCCGGCCTCTTCCAGGGTGGAGACCTCCACTTCGATCTTGACGAGGTGGGAAATATCCTTCCGCGCGCGGGCAATGGCCGGTTTCACGCCGCCACAGGCGGCAATGTGATTGTCCTTGATCAACACCCCGTCGTAGAGCCCCATGCGATGGTTAGCGGCACCGCCCACCCGGACGGCATATTTTTCCAGGACCCGCCATCCAGGTGTGGTTTTGCGTGTGTCCACCAGCCGGACCGGGCTTTCGCCCATCTCATCCATGTAGACCCGCACATGCGTGGCAATACCGCACAGGCGCTGCAGGAAATTGAGGGCAATGCGTTCGGCTTTCAACAGGGCGGCAAGCCGGCCTTCGAGTTTGACGAACGTTGCGCCGGACTCAATTTGATCACCGTCTTCTCCATTGGTTTTAAAGACTATCTGTTCATCAAACCGCAGGAATACCTGGCGGGCTGTTTCCAGGCCAGCCAGGACAAGGGGTTCCTTGGCCAGGATAACGGCCCTGCCTTCAAGGTCCGCCGGTACGAGGCTGTCTGTCGTGATGTCGCCTGAACCGATATCCTCGGCAATGGCGAGATCGATAAGTCTATCGATATGTGAACCCTTTATTGGTGTCATTGAGTTTGCATCGATTCTCATTTAAATCAATTTAGGTGTTATTGAGTTTGCATCAATTTTCATTTAAATCAACGATTTTAAGGAGGTTCGCCTTAATCTTTTCCTGCTTTTGCGACAGCTGAGCGTGTTTTTCCTTGACCTTGGAGACAATATCCTTTGGTGCTTTTTTCAAGAAACCCTGGTTGGCGAGTTTCTTGGAGACGCCGGCCAGTTCCTTTTCCAGCTTGTCGATCTCCTTCTGCAGCCGGGCTGCTTCCTTGTCAGTATCTATGATGCCTTCCAGGGACGCGAAAATGGTGGCCCCGTCGATGATGGCGGTTGCCGATGCCTTGGGCTTTTCCCCGGATTCTTCAATATGAATGGCTTCCAGCTTGGCCAGATCGACGATCATGTCCATGTTGGCTTCGACAACGTTGCGAATAGGCTCTTCCCCGGTCCGGAGCGTGACCTTGAGGGCAAGGGCGGGTGCCACATTCATCTCTCCACGAATATTTCTTATCCCGGTAATCACATCGATGACCACCTGCATGGCTTCTTCGGCTGCCGCATCCCTGGCCAGGTCATTTGCTTCCGGGGTGTCGGTGGGGTACACGGCTTTCATGATGGACCCTGCCGTCCCCGGCAGCTTGTGCCAGATCTCTTCCGTGACAAAAGGCATGAAGGGGTGCAGCAGGATGAGGGTGTCGCGCAGCACCCGCCACAACACAGAAAGGGTGGCCTGCTGACTCTCCTCGCCCTTTTTGCCGTACAGCGCCGGTTTAATGGCCTCGATGTACCAATCGCACAGCTCATGCCAGACAAAATTGTAGGCTGCGCTGGCGGCTTCGTTAAAACGGTAATCGTCAAGAGCTTCAGACACCTTGTCCAAAGTTCTGCCCAGGCGGGAGAGCACCCACCTGTCTGCCAGGGATATCTGATCCGCAGGAATGTCAATAGTGCCTTCCTTTAGATGCATCAGGGAAAAGCGGGTTGCATTCCACAATTTGTTGACAAAATTCCGGTATCCTTCGACCCTCTTTTCAGACATCTTGACATCGCGTCCCTGGGCGGCGAAGGCCGCTAAAGTGAAACGGAAAGCATCGGTTCCATATTTGTCGATGATGTTCAGGGGGTCGATGACGTTGCCTTTGGATTTGCTCATCTTCTTGCCGTGCTCATCTCTAACCAGGGCATGGACATAAACATCTTTGAAAGGGACCTCATGCATGAAATGGATCCCCATCATCATCATGCGCGCCACCCAGAAGAAGAGAATGTCAAAACCGGTGACCAGCACGGAAGTCGGGTAAAAGGTTTTCAGCAGGGGGGTGTGCTCGGGCCATCCCATGGTAGAAAAAGGCCAGAGGGCCGAACTGAACCAGGTGTCGAGCACGTCGGTTTCACGGGTGAGAGCCTTTTCGCCGCAGGCATCACAGGCTTCGGGCGCCTCCATGCGCACCATCACTTCGCCGCAATCTTCACAGGTCCAGGCCGGTATTTGGTGGCCCCACCAGATCTGCCGCGAGATGCACCAATCCCTGATATTGTACATCCATTCATAGTAGGTTTTTTCCCATGTCGACGGTATGATCCGTGTCTTCCCGCTTTCCACCGCTTCTATGGCTTTTTCGGCAAGTGGTTTGGCCTTGACAAACCATTGCTTTGAAAGGTTGGGCTCGACTATGGTTTTGCACCGGTAGCAGTGGCCGACACTGTGGGCATGGGGTTCGATTTTCTCCACCAGCCCTTCGGCCTGCATGGCTTCGACCACGGCTTTGCGGCATTCAAAACGGTCCATCCCGGCAAACCGGCCGGCTTCTTCGGTCATGCTGCCGTCGTCACCGATGACCTTGATGCTGGGCAGGTCGTGGCGCCTGCCGATTTCAAAGTCATTGGGGTCGTGGGCCGGGGTGATTTTCAAGGCGCCGGTGCCGAAGGACATGTCCACGTATTTGTCCTTGATAAAGGGGATTTCCCGTTTGATGAGCGGCAGGATCAGCTTGCGGTCACTGATATCAAGATACCTTTCGTCATCCGGGTTGGCGGCTACGGCCGTGTCTCCGAGCATGGTTTCCGGCCGGGTGGTGGCGATGATGACATGGCCGTTGCCGTCTGCAAACGGGTATTTAAAATGAAAGAGGTGCCCGTCAATGTCCTCGTGCTCTACTTCGAGATCGCTGAGAGCGGTGTGGCAGCGGTGGCACCAGTTGATGATGTACTGCCCGCGGTAGATGAGTCCCTCTTCGTATAGCTGGACAAAGACCTTGCGCACCGCCAGGGACAGTCCTTCGTCCATGGTAAAGCGTTCACGCTTCCAATCGCAGGAGGCTCCCAGTCGTTTGAGTTGGTTGATGATGGCGTCGCCATACTCCTTACGCCATTCCCAGACAGCCTCGATAAATTTTTCGCGGCCCACCTGGTGCCGGTCCAGACCTTCCGCGGCCAGTTTTTTTTCCACTACATTCTGGGTGGCAATGCCTGCGTGGTCGGTGCCCGGCATCCACAAGACATTGTCCCCCTTTAGCCTTCGGTAGCGGCACATGATGTCCTGCATGGTATTGTTCAAAGCGTGGCCCATGTGCAGTACGCCGGTCACGTTGGGGGGCGGGATAACGATGGAGTAACTCGGCCGGTCGCTTTCATCGCTTGCAGCAAACAGCTGTTCCTTTTCCCAGTGCGCATACCACCGTTTTTCCACTTCGTGGGGTTCATACCCTTTGTCGATTATATTTGAACTCATTGAAAAATTTTCTCCTTATATGTACTTTGCCATGTTTTTTATGCAACTATGAGGTAAAATTGCAAAGGACCCCGCCCTTATGGACGGGGTCCTCCGGTGCTGTTTGTGTATAGACCCTAACGATGCAACCTTGGGGCTACAGTCACTCTAGTATATCTTTCCTCAGCTTATCAAATTCTTTTTGCACGGCTTCTTCGATCCGCCGGTTGATGATGGTTTCCAGCTTTTCCTGTAAAATCCTTTCGACGATCGCTTCGACCCTTTCACCCAGCGTACTGTCGGCAGCTTCAAAGGGAATATCCTCTGCTTCACCGGTCGTGGATTCTGTGTCGTCGTCACCGTTCAAGATGTCTCGATTCAGTTCGGACGTAAGATCGAGGCCGAGATTGCCCACCAGGTCTGTTGCGGGCTCAATCTGTTCGTCTTCATCGATCAATTCGCCGTTGCCCACCAGGATGGCGGAGTCTTCCTGTGCTTCATCTGATGCATCCGCCAGCATGGATGCATCCACAGCATCCTGTTCTTCCATGGTTGTTTCTTCTGCTGTGCCGTCCGTCTCATCCAGGGTGGATTGGATATCGTCAATCAAATCCAGAATTTCCTGGTCGTCGGACGGCCCGGGAACAGTGACTGATGGTGTTTCTTGGGAAACGGTGTCGTCTTTTTCGGCGGTTTCCTCGGTCAGGTCGAGAATGTGGTCTTCCTGTTCCGGTTCAAGGACTTCCACGGTTTCGGAAGATGAGATGGCATCCTCCAGGCTGTCATCCGTAAGGTCAGAGAGATCCAGGATGGCATCTTCTTCATCGTCTGGCTCAACAACATCGTCCTCAAGGAAGGCGTCCTGATCAATTGGTTCGGTGAGGTCAAGGACCTCGTCCGAGGTTTCGTCAGGTTCCACTGCGTCCAAAAGGTCGAGCAAGTCGTCTTCTCCGGAGTCGTCCTGGTCAACCGCTTCGGTGAGGTCGAGGGCTTCGTCCGGAGCTTCATCAGGTTCTACCGCATCGAAAAGGTCGAGTACGTCATCCTCGCCGGCGGCATCCTGGTCCACCGGTTCGGTGAGGTCGAGGACCTCGTCCGGTGTTGCGTCAAACTCTACCGTATCCACAAGGTCGAGTACGTCATCCTCTTCACCGGCATTCTGGTCCACCGGTTCAGTGAGGTCGAGTACCTCGTCCGGTGTTGCGTCAAACTCTACCGTATCCACAAGGTCAAGCACATCGTCCTGGTCCACAGATGGCTCTACGGTCTCCAGAAGATCAAGAATCTCCTCGTCTTCGCCATCTTCCGCGTGGACAGCTTCGGTGAGGTCCAGAATGTCTTCGCCTGATTCCGGGGCAGACGGATCGGCGGTGTCGGAGAGATCGATGATATCATCTTCCGATGACGATGTTTCATCGTTAAGGTCTATGATATCTTTGTCTTTTTCCGTTTCTTTGCCAAAGGGATCGTTGTTTTTTTCCATATCAGCCCCCTGTTTACTGGAATCAGAAATGACCGCAGGAATCGAAAATAAGTGGATTTTTCCTGATTTCAATTGATGAGATCGGGATTGAGATTAATTGAATTCGGATAGCATATGGTGGCTATCATGTCAATATGTTTAAATTTTTCGTCCTGAGCATTAGAAACAGTTAGACATCATTTAGGGAAAAATTGTTACCTGATGCCTGATATGAGTCATAATTTTTCCAAAGCCGATATTGTTTCTAATGTGTAAAATTTTCATTCTCGACGGCATATATGGAAATATGATAAATGAATTTCAAATAATTTTTTTGTGTTTAGCGGTGAAGCCGCGTTTTATAATATTGCGGAGCAAGATTATTTTGAGACGATTTTTCTCCCCCCAGGAACTCGAGGTCGGCAACTCGGTTGTCATCAGCGGTTCGGATGCAGTGCATATATCCAAAGTGCTGCGCTTGAAAATCGGTGATATGATAGCTGTCTTTGACGGCAGGGGGCATGCCTTTGAATGCCGCCTAGAATCATTCTCCCCTCATGGGGTGACCGTGATTGTCGAAAATGGCCTTCATTCAAAAACAGAACCCCGAGTCCAAATCACGTTTGCCCAGGCCATGCTCAAGAGTAAAAAAATGGACACTTTGATCCGGCAGGCCACGGAACTCGGCATATCCCGATGGGCCCCTTTTTTTTCGGAACGGTCCGTGCCGACTCCGGACCGCAAACGCATGGCCGCCAGGTTGGATCGGTGGAACAAGATCAGCCGGGAGGCACTCAAGCAGTGTGGCAGGGACATTCTCATGAAGGTCCTCCCACCCATGCCTATCGAGGAGGTGTTGAAACAGGGATCGGCCTGTGACCGTAGAATCATATTCTGGGAATGTGAGTCAGCGTCTGCCAAGGCATCGGTACCCATGGCATCGGAGCAGCTAAAAAGCCTTATGGTGGTTGTTGGGCCAGAGGGGGGATTTTCAGTCCGGGAAATCGATTTGGCAACCTCCCTGGGATATGAAACCATGTCCTTGGGCCCCCGGATACTCAAGGCTGAAACCGCTGCAATTGCGGCGGCCGTGTTGATGCAGTATCGTTTCGGTGACATGGGCCGAATTGTATGAAATAGAGCGATTGTCGAGGTTGCCGCAGGTACAAGGAAGATGCTGTTTCGCTATAGTGGTCTATGCGGTATGGCATCTGACGCCGTAGATGCGGTGAGATCGGCAATCCCGAAGGGCTTTGAATTTTTATGAATTATGATGAATCAAATCCATTAAACAAAAAGTAACTTTTTATTAATAATTTAAAGCGCTCATTTCAGGAAAATTTTCTTGACAACCTATACACCGTTTATTAGAAACAGTTTTTGCTTTCAGGTATGCCGAGGTAGCTCAGTCGGTAGAGCAGGGGACTGAAAATCCCCGTGTCGGCAGTTCGATTCTGTCCCTCGGCACCATAAAATCAAGCACTTACGGTATCTTCGTGAGTGCTTTTTTTTGTTTAAATGAGTCCCAATACGGGCACAATCCAGATGGAGCATCACTATAACAGCAGGATATAATATCTAAATGATATGGAGAGCAGGGGATTTCAACTCCCCTTGCCTATGAATCGGCAGGGTTGAACCGGTCTAATGATTATTAGGGG
>JAOZRT010000044.1 GCA_029940035.1 Desulfobacterales bacterium | reverse complement strand
TCAAATATCATGCACATTCAGATTAGTCTCCGTAGACGTTAAAGTCAAAGTACTTGTCCTGAATCTTCTTATACGTGCCGTCCGCGCGAATCTGTTTGATGGCGGCATTGAACTTTTCCACCAGGTCGGTGTCCTGTTTGCGGATGGCGATGCCGGCGCCTTCACCAAACCACTTCGGGTCGGACAGGTCAGGGCCAATGAACTGATAATCTTTGCCGTCCGGTTTTTTTAAAAAGCCGTCGGACAACGCGATGCTGTCCGCCAGTAGCATATCCACCCGTCCGGCTGTCAGGTCAAGATAGGCTTCGTCCTGGGTACCGTAGCGTTTGATCTCCACATCCTTACCGTAATTATCGGTCAGGTAGCGGTCATGAATGGTGGCCCGCTGCACCCCAACTTTTTTCCCTTTAAGATTGTCCCGGGAAAAGGTGCTCATGGCGCCCTTTTTACACACGAACTTTGCTGGTGTGTTATAGTATTTGTTACTGAAAGCAACTTTTTTCTTTCTTTCCTCGGTAATGGACATGGAAGCGATGATGGCATCGTATTTTTTTGCAAGGAGGGCCGGGATAATGCCGTCCCAGTCCTGGGCCACCAGTTGAACTTCCACCTCCATGGCCTTGACCAGGGCTTTGGCGATGTCGATGTCAAAACCGGCCAGTTCGCCTTCAGGCGTCACATAGCTGAATGGGGGATAGGCGCCCTCCACACCGATGCGCACCTTTTTCCACTCTTTTGCCTGAACGCCACTGGCAGCCAAAAAGACTACAATAACGAGTAATGACAATACTTTTTTCATTGTTTATCCTCCTTCTTTTTTAACGGTTAGAGTGTTGGTTAAATGAATAAGCCTTGTTTATCCAATGAAAATTGAGTTTACAGTACCAGGGCGATGAACTGACGAAACCGTTCCGAGCGAGGTGTGTCAAAAACTGCCTTTGGGTCACCGTCTTCCTCGATGATACCGTCATCCAGAAAAATGACCCGGTTGCTTACCTCCCGGGCAAAACCCATTTCGTGGGTTACGACGATCATGGTGCGGCCTTCCTCGGCCAGCTTGCGGATTACCTGCAGCACTTCCCCGACCAGTTCAGGGTCCAGCGCTGAGGTGGGCTCGTCGAACAGCATCACTTCCGGCTCCATAGCCAGCGCCCGGGCGATGGCGGCTCTTTGCTGCTGACCGCCCGAAAGATGGGCCGGATAGGCATTGATCTTGTCGTAGATGCCCACTTTATCCAGATATTCCTTGGCTTTTTCCATGACATCGTTACGCGGCAGTTTCAGCACGTGCAGGGGGGCTTCAATCACATTTTCCAGGATAGTCATGTGTGACCACAGGTTGAACTGCTGGAAAACCATGGCCAGTTTGGTGCGCAGCCGTTCAACCTGTTTGAGATTCCTGGGCATGCTCTGGCCGCCGCGCCCCTTCTTCATGAGAACTTCTTCCCCGCTGATGGTGATGCGCCCGCTGTCCGGGATCTCCAGAAAGTTGATGCACCGGAGCAACGTGCTCTTGCCAGACCCGCTCGATCCAAGCACGGAGATGACATCCCCTTTAAATGCGGAAACCGAAATGCCCTTTAGCACCGGGTTGCTACCAAAGCTTTTGTAGAGATCTCTGACCGATATGGCCGAATTCGCATTAGGCATGATCAATCTCTGAACACCAGTTTCCCGCCGATGAAACCGGCAATGCCGGCGGCTGCCAGGGTGACCAGGCTGATAAAAACAAAAAGTTTGCGACCCGTGGAGGCAACGCTCAAGACATCCGGAGACATGATCCACCATAGCGCTAGTAGAAGCGAGCCCGCGGCAACGGTGATAGCACAGATTATTTTCAGTTTGAACTGGTTGGTCATGATGCCTTTGTAACGGTGCTGCCACTCCACATAGCCGGAAAAAATGACAAAGGGCGTAGTGAGCACGATCATGATGATGTTACAGAAAGCGGCGGTGCCCAGGGAGGATGATCCGGAGATAAACGCCAATACGATGAACAGAAAAGAGATGGGCAGAACGCCGTTGGGAATGTGGGTGGAAATCGGATGGGCATGGTGCTTCAGCATCTGACCGATCAGCAGGTGATAGATGTTGCCAAATTTGGAATCGGGCGGGCTGCCCGGATCCACGCGCCTGGGATCCTCGGAGGCTTCAGGGGCGCCGGGCGTCGGGTCTTCAGCAGCAGCAGTGTCGGCGGCCGGCTCCTCTTCTACAACTTCTTCGAACAGGCTTTTGTCTGCACCGCAAACCGGGCATTTGTCCGGCGGTTCCTCCCCTTCGTGAATGTACCCGCATACCGTGCATCGCCATTTTTTCATGCTGGAATTCTCCTTAAGATAATCGATTAACCTTCTTTGTATGTAAAAATGCTGGATTTTTCAACTTACTTTACCCCGTATGCGGATAACTTTCTACGCAGGGTGTTCAAACCGATCCCCAGTACCCGAGCTGTTTTTGATTTGTTGTGGCCTGTCTGCTGATAGGTACAGACAATGTGCTCTCTTTCAACCTCGGCCAATGTGGAGGTGGGCTGACCCTCCATCACACAATCCGGACGGGTATTGTTTTTCTGCTTGAGCAGGTGTTGGGGCAGGTGGTCGGGTTTTATGGATCTGCCCTGGGCCAGGTTCAGGGCAGACATGATAATTGATTTGAGTTCTCTGATATTGCCGGGGTAGTCGAAGCCCATGAGAATATTCATGGCTTCGTCGGTTATGGCTGTTTGCTTGGGGCGAGGGTTTTCATTGATTGTGAAGGCCCTCACCAGGAGGGGGATGTCTTCCTTTCTTTCCCTCAGGGGCGGCAAGTGCAGCCATCCTCCCCTGATGCGGTAAAACAGATCTTTACGGAACAAGCTTTTGTTCATGAGTTTGTCCAGGTCAGCGTTGGTGGCGGCAACAAACCGGATATCCGCTCGCCGGTGCGTACTGGTCCCGACCCTGTAGTAGCTGCCGTCCTGCATGAAACGTAACAGCTTACCCTGAACCTCCAGAGGCAGGTGTCCGATTTCGTCCAGGAAAAGGGTGCCCAGGTGGGTCTGTTCCAGATACCCGGAGCGCGCTTTTTCTGCACCCGTGAAGGCGCCCCGGGTGTGGCCGAAAAACTCCGCATCGAACAAGCTGCCGTTCAGGGACGCCATGTTGATGGCCGTGAAGGTGTGGACGGACCTGGGACTGGCCTTGTGGATGGCCTGGGCCAGCACCTCCTTTCCGGTGCCGCTCTCGCCGGTGATCAGTACGGGTACTTCGCTGGCAGCATGCAGTTCAGCCTCTTTCAGGATTCTTTTCACGCGGGGAGATCGGGTGTCAATACCCAAAAAGGCAGTTTTGTGCTTCAGCCTCAGCGGGGTTTTTCCCTTTTCAATGTCCAGGATATGGATGAGTCGCCGGTGTTCGAGGGCCCTGTGAACGGACAGGGCCAGGTCTTCCTGGGTAACGGGTTTGATCAGGTAGTCATAGGCGCCCTTACGCAGGCATTCAACCGCCGTGCGGGCTTCGTTCACGGCGGTTATCATGATGCATTCGGTTCCGGGGCTGTGCTTTTTGATCTGGTCGAGCAGTTCCAGGCCGTTCATCCCCGGCATGGTCATGTCAATAAGAGCCAGGTCGAACGATTGGTTTTTTTCAAACAAGGCGGCCGCCTTTATAGGGTCGTCCTGCATAAGGATGTTGCCAAATCCGAGCTCCTGGATGCGTTTGCCCATTATCTCCAGAAAATCCCGGTCATCATCGACAATGATCAATCTCAAGTCCATGTTAATCCGTCCTGGTTTATGAATTAGAAAAAAATGCTCCAAAATGGCCTAGTCCAAAACGGAACATAATATCCAACCACTGAAAAATGCAATGAAAAATTGAAAAGATGTGCCGTTTTGGCACAAATGCCTTTTGGGCCTGTCCGCCGTTCCCCGGGTTTATAAACAAGGGAGATAGATATAACAATATGATATTAAACGATATAAGTGTAATTTTCTGGTGATCGGTCTACTCTGGCACGACCATTGCTCTGTTCCGTGTGAACAGCAACCAATAATTACGGTGTCGAACCCCACCTTGTATGAACGTGGTCCGACACTCAGCCGTTTCAGTGGAGTGATGCAAATGGGTTTACAGCAAAAGATTGAAGCCAAAGAATTTGTCATTCTGGCGGAAATGGAGCCGCCCAAAGGGGCTGATGTTTCCCGCATGGTCAAAAACGCACAGAAGGTAAAGGGCATGGTGGACGCCTTTGTGGTACCCGAAATGAGCAATGCCGTGATGCGCATGAGTTCCCTGGGGGGCGCCATGATTCTAAAATCAAAAGGGCTGGAGACTGTGATGCAGCTCAACTGCCGTGACAGAAACCGGCTGGCGCTTCAGGCCGACCTGCTGGCGGCTAACGGGTGCGGTATTTCCAACGTGATGGTAGTCAAAGGCGAGGATCCCGGCCTTGGGGACCATCACCAGGCGAGGGGGGTGTACGACCTCGATCTTCCGGAGCTTCTGGCGGCGATTGACGGCCTGCAACAGGGCCGGGACATGGCCGGCATCGAACTCAACGGCGCGCCGGAATTTCTGGTGGGGTCGACGGTGGAGGCGGGAGCCAGGGATAAAAGCCCCGAGCTCATCCTGGATGATATAAACCGTCTGGGCCAGGCTGGAACCCGGTTTTTCATTACACCACCGTTGTTCGACCTTGCCGCCATAGAGCCTGTCTGGAAACGGGTAAACCGGGAAAAAACCACCGTCATTCCCACGGTTTTGCTGCTGAAATCCCTGGGTATGGCCCGCTACATCGCCCGCAACGTCAACCACACCTTTATTCCCGATACCCTGATCGAGAGGATCCAGGGCGCACCGGACAAGGTCCGGGAGTGCATCGAGATAGCATCGGAAACAATCCGTACCCTGAAAAAGGAGGGCTTCGGAGGCGTCCAAATTGCGACCATCGGGTGGGAAGATAAACTGCCAGAGATATTAAAGAGGATATAAAGGGGAAAAGATGGAAAAGAATTCAAATGTTGAGAAGAACAGTCTTGTCGGATCCGTCATGGTTGTCGGAGGCGGCATTGCCGGAATGCAGTCAGCCCTCGATTTGGCTAATTCCGGCTATTATGTCTATCTGCTTGAAAAGTCTTCCGCCATTGGAGGGCTGATGTCGCAACTGGATAAAACCTTTCCCACCAATGACTGTGCCATGTGAATCATCTCTCCCAAACTGGTCGAGGTCGGCCGGCATCTGAACATAGAGCTTATCACCAACAGTGAGCTTCAGCAACTTACGGGGGAACCGGGTCATTTTACTGCGCATGTTCGTGAAAACCCAAGATATATCGATGTGGTCAAATGCACGAGCTGCGGTGAATGCGCCCAAGTCTGCCCGGTGGACTTGAAGGATGGCTACAACGAAGGTCTTTCGATAAAGAAAGCGGTATTCAAACAGTACGCCCAGGCTATTCCAGGGGCCTTTGCCATAAATAAAAGAGGCACTGCCCCCTGCCGGTCCAGCTGCCCCGCCCATGTGAGCGTTCAAGGCTTCATCGCTCTTATCCAGCAGGGTAAATACCGGGAGGCCCTGGCACTGTTCAAGCAGGATCACCCCTTCCCCGGGGTGTGCGGACGCGTGTGTCATCACCCCTGCGAGGGGGTATGTACGCGTAACCAGGTGGATGACACGCTTTCCATACAATATCTGCATCGATTTCTGGCCGATAGAGATCTCGAAAGCGAGCAGCCTTACCTTCCTGAAAAGAAGGCTGAACGGCCGGAAAAAGTGGCCATCATTGGCGCTGGCCCTGCTGGCCTCACCTGTGCTTATTACCTGGCTATCGAAGGATATCAGGTCACGGTTTATGAAAAACTGCCGGTATTGGGCGGCATGTTAACGGTGGGGATACCCGCGTATCGCCTGCCCCGGAATATCATCGACAAAGAGATCAAGGTGATCCGGGCCCTGGGGGTCGAGTTCAAAACCGGGGTCGAAATCGGCCAGGATATCACCATCGCTCAGCTTCGCGACCAAGGATTCAACTCTTTTTTCATGGGGATCGGATCGCACGAGTGTAAGGTACTGGGCATAGAAGGCGAGGATCTCGAAGGCATATATCCCGGGGTGGATTTTCTCCGTGAGGTCAACCTGGGGAATCAGGTGAGCCTGGGAGACCGGGTGGCTGTCATCGGCGGCGGCAACGTGGCCATGGACTCGGTACGCACGGCCTTAAGGACCGGCTCTACCAAGCCCTTTGTGGTCTATCGGCGGACGTATGCGGAGATGCCGGCCAACGAAGTGGAGATTGAAGAGTGTACTGAGGAAGGTATCGATATCATGACCCTCACGGCCCCCGTCAGGGTTATTGGAAAGGACGGACGCGCCACCGGCCTGGAGTGTATCAAGATGGAGCTCGGTGAAGCCGATGAGAGCGGCCGACGCAGGCCTGTTCCCGTGGAAGGCTCCGAATTCGTCATCGACGTGGATACGGTGATTCCTGCCATCGGGCAGGAGAGTGACTGGGCCTGTCTCACCGATGAGTGCGTCTGCACCCTCAGCCAATGGGGAACAATGAATGTCGACCCCGTAACGCTTCAGTCGGATGATCCTGATATTTTTTCCGGCGGTGATGCGGTCAGTGGACCGGCCACGGTTGTGGATGCCATTGCTGCGGGCCGGCAAGCAGCCATCTCCATGGACCGTTTCATGCGTGGCGAAGATATCGCTGCCGATCGTGAAAAGGACTGGAGCGGGGTTGCGGATGTCCCCCTGGAAGGTGTCATGCCTGCGGCAAAGGAAAAGATGCCCTGCCGACCGGCGGATGAACGCAAAACGACCTTCGAAGAGGTTCAGCTGGGATTTGATGAAGCCACTTCTCAGAAAGAGTCCGATCGCTGCCTCTCCTGTGCGATCTGCTCCGAGTGCTACCAATGTGTGGATGCGTGCCTGGCAGAGGCTGTGGATCATGAGCAGCAGGTTGCCTTGAAGGAAATTGAGGTAGGGTCTGTCGTCCTCTGTCCGGGGAGTCGGCCGTATGACCCTTCTGGACTTGCCCGGCACTATCTCTACGGTGAAAATCCCAATGTCCTCACGAGCCTGGAATTCGAACGCATTCTTTCCGCCTCCGGGCCCACCATGGGGCACCTTTTGAAGCCTTCAGATGAAACGGAACCCAAGAAGATTGCCTGGCTCCAGTGCATCGGATCCAGAGATACCAATCAGTGCGGCAATGGTTACTGCTCTTCGGTTTGCTGCATGTACGCCGTCAAGGATGCCATGATCGCCAAGGAGCATTCGCAGAACAATCTGGACTGTGCCATATTCAACATGGATATCCGTACGTTCGGCAAGGAGTATGAAAAATACTACCTGCGGGCCCGGGACACGGAAAAGGTGCGTTTTGTAAAAGCCCGGGTCCACACCATCGATGAGGTCGGCCCGGATAGAAACCTGCGTATAAGGTATGCTGACGAAAGTGGCGAACTCCAGGAAGAGGTGTTCGACATGGTGGTTCTTTCCGTAGGGTTACAGGTGACTGCGGAGACGGCCGCCCTTGCTGAAAGACTGGAGGTGGAAACGGATGCCTATAATTTTGCCGTTACGCGGCCATTCACGCCAATGGAGACCTCCCGCCCCGGGGTTTTTGCCTGCGGTGTTTTCCAGGGGGCCAAGGATATTCCCTCCTCGGTTATCGAAGCCAGTGCGGCCGCCTGCAGCGCAGGGATGCATTTGAGCAGTGCGCGCAACACCCTGACCCGGACCGTGGAGCTCCCTGAAGAGGTGGATGTGAGCGAGGCCGATCCGCGCATCGGTGTTTTTGTGTGTAATTGCGGCATCAACATCAGCGGGGTGGTGGATGTGGCTGCGGTGGAGGAATATGCCCGTTCGCTGCCGGGGGTGGTGTATGCCGGTCAGAACCTCTTTACTTGCTCCCAGGACGCTCAGGATCAAATGAAGGAACTCATCAAGGAGCACGGACTCAACCGGATCGTGGTGGCTGCCTGCACACCCAAGACGCATGAGGCCATCTTCATGGATACGCTGCGGGACTGCGGTCTGAACAAATATCTTTTTGAAATGGCCAACATCCGCAACCAGGGTTCCTGGGTTCACGCGGATGAAGCGGATGAAGCCACCCACAAGTCCAAGGATCTGGTGCGTATGGCGGTTGCCAGATCAGCTACGCTCGAACCGCTGAATGAAAAGACCATCCCGGTTATCCAGAAGGCGCTGGTAATTGGTGGCGGTGTATCCGGCATGCATGCCGCCCTTGGCTTGGCCGAACAGGGCTTTGAAGTTTTTCTGGTGGAAAAAGAGGACAAGCTGGGCGGGATGGCCAATCATCTCAAGGCCGTCATCGAAGGCGATCCCATCCAGCCCTTTCTGGTGGATCTCATCGATCGTGTCACCAGCCATGACAATATTCAGGTGCTGATCCAGTCTTTGATCGTGGGCTTTGAAGGATTCAAGGGCAACTTTACCACAGAGGTTCTGGTGGGCCCGGGCATGTACGAAAGAAAAATAGAGCACGGTGTGGTGATACTGGCAACCGGCGCCAAGGAGTACCAGCCCAAGGAATACAGCTACGCAGAAGATGAGCGGGTGATGACCCAGATCGAGCTTAGCCAGTATCTGGAGGATGTGCCCGAAGGTAAACTCGACACCGTCGTGATGATTCAATGTGTTGGTTCCAGAAACGGGGACAACCCCAGCTGTTCACGCATATGCTGTCAGAATGCGGTTAAAAATGCGCTCCACATAAAAAAGGAGCATCCGGACACGGATGTGTTCATTCTGTATCGGGATATTCGAACGTATGGTCTAATGGAGGAATATTATACCGAGGCCCGTCGCCTGGGGGTTATGTTCTTCAGGTTCACGGAAGATGAGCCGCCCCTGGTGGAACCCGCTGCCGATGGTGTGGCGGTTACCTTCAGGGATCATGTGCTCGGCCGTCATCTCAAAGTGACCGCGGACGTGGTAGCCCTGAGCGCCGGCCTGGTGGCGGAAGACACCGCCGAACTGGCATCCATCATCAAACTGGCCAGGACCCCCGAAGGGTATTTCATGGAGGCGCATGTCAAGTTGCGGCCCGTGGATATGGCCACGGAAGGCATCTTTGTCTGCGGGACCGCCCACAGCCCCAAGCTGATTACCGAATCCATTGCCCAGGCCAATGCCGCTGCCGCGCGGGCGGTGACCTTTCTGTCCCAACCCGAACTGACGCTTTCGGCGGTTACGGCAACGGTGCAGGGCGAGAATTGTGCGGCCTGCCTGGTATGCGTCAAATCGTGCCCCTACGGGGTGCCGAAAATCAATGCCGACGGGGTCAGCGAGATCGATGTGGCCCTGTGCCACGGCTGTGGTGTGTGCGCATCGGAGTGTCCGGCCAAGGCCATCGATTTGAAATGGTACGAGGACGATCAAATCTTGTGTAAAGTGGAAGCCTTACTGGAGGGAGTACTATGAGTCCGGATTTTGAACCGATCATCATCGCGTTTTGCTGTAACTTCTGAGGGTACACGGCTGCGGACCTGGCAGGTTCCATGCGGTTGTCCTACCCGACCAACATTAAGATCATCCGGGTGCCCTGTACCGGGAAGGTCGATATTCTGCACATACTGCGGGCATTTGAAAAAGGCGCCGACGGCGTCTATGCCGTGGGATGCATGGAAGGAGACTGCCACTTCACCAGCGGCAATTTCCGGGCGCGCAAACGGATAGAGCAGGCCAAAGTCCTGTTGGACACTGTAGGCGTTGGCGGTGAACGGGTGGAGATGTTCAACCTGGCCTCCAGTGAAGGCCCCCTTTTCGCCAAATTTGCTACCGAATTTGTCGATAAAATAAAGGACCTGGGTCCCAACCCCATAAAGCTTAAGAAAAAGGCAGCCTGAACACCGCCGTGGCCCGTTCATTCTTGCCAGGCGGCCAGGACCGTGACTTTAAGCGGAAGTTTGCCATAAGAACCTAAACCGATTTCTACTACAGAGGAAAAGCCCATGATTGTTGCCGACAAGAAACCGATCGAGGAAATCATTGAGGAACTCGGAGCCCATGAAAAAATTCTGATTTTGGGCTGTAACGAGTGTGTGACCGTTTGCGAGGCTGGCGGGAAAAAAGAAGTCGGCATCCTGGCATCGGCGCTCAGAATGTATTTTTTGAACCAGGAGCGGGATGTCAAAATCGATGAAGAGACCCTGCAGCGGCAGTGCGACCACGAGTACCTGGAGGAGATCCGGGACAAGGTGGACCAGTATGACGCCATCGTTTCCATTGCCTGCGGTGTCGGCGTCCAGTTTACCGCGGAGAAATATTTTTCAACACCGGTATACCCGGGCGTCAACACCTGCTTTATGGGTGCCACCGAAGAGCGTGGCTTATGGACGGAACGCTGTCAGGGCTGCGGTCAGTGTATACTGGCCAGAACCGGAGGCATTTGTCCGGTGTCCCGCTGTGCCAAGAGGGTGTTGAACGGCCCCTGCGGAGGGTCGTCCGATGGAAAGTGTGAAATCAACAAAGAGGTCATCTGTGCCTGGCAGTTGATCGTGGAACGCCTTAAGGCGCTCGACAGGTTTGATGATTATGAAGAACTCAGCCCGCTGAAGGACTGGTCCACCGACAGGGCCGGCGGGCCCCGAAAAGTTGTCAGGGAGGATGTACAGCCATGAAAGGAAACACAGCGAGCAGGTTGAAAAAAGTTTTATCAGCAGGACACTTGGCCGTTACGTCCGAATGCGGACCTCCGCGGGGGAGTGATCCCGAGGTGATCACCAAAAAAGCAAACCTGATCAAGGATCATGTGGATGCCGTCAACATCACCGACAACCAGACCTCGGTGACGCGCATGTGCAGCCTGGCGGCCTGTATCCGCCTCAAATTATTGGGGCTCGATCCGGTGCTGCAGATGGTCACCCGGGACCGGAACCGCATCGCCATTCAAAGCGACATACTGGGCGCGGCTTCTTATGACATCAGCAACATTCTCTGCCTTTCCGGCGACCACCAGAGTTTCGGGGATTGTGCCCAGGGGCAGAATGTTCATGATCTCGATTCCATGCAATTGATCCAGACCGTTCGTCACATGCGGGACGACGGGAAGTTTCTGGGGGGTGACGAAATTAAACGGCCACCCCAGATGTTTGTGGGGGCTGCGGCCAACCCGTTTGCCGACCCCTTTGAAATCCGGGTTCCGCGCCTGGCCAAGAAAATCAAGGCAGGCGCCGAATTTATCCAGACCCAGTGCATATACAATCTTGATAAGTTTGAGGAGTGGATGAAACTCACCCGGGACCGGGGCCTGCATGAACAGGTTTATATCCTGGCCGGTATGACGCCCATGAAATCAGCCGGCATGGCCAAATACATGAAAAACAGGGTTCCGGGAATGGATGTTCCCGATGAACTGGTTAAGCGGCTGTCTGATACCCCTAAAGAAAAACAGGCGGAAGAGGGGATCAAAATTTGTATCGAGGATATCCAGCGGCTCAAGGAGGTCAAGGGGGTCAGCGGTTTCCACGTGATGGCCATCGAGTGGGAGGAGATGGTACCAGAGATTGTGGAAAAGTCCGGGCTGTATCCCAGGCCCGAAGTGTAACAGGACAGAAGGATGTAACTTTTTCAAGAAAGGAGAAGCGTTAGGTCGTCCCTTTTCGACTCGGCTGGTTCGCGGATCTTTTTTGAAGAAATAAAAAAATTACTATTAAGGGAGGTGCACGATGACCGCAAAAAAAAGAATACTTGTTGTAGATGACGAACCCGATTTCTGTTTGATCGTACAGGGACAACTGGAGAAAGAGGGGTTCGAGGTGGATCTGGCTTACAATGGGGTCGAAGGCATGGAGAAGGTTCAGGAGAACCCGCCGGATGCCATCGTCCTGGATGTCATGATGCCGGAAAAAGACGGATACGAATTGTGCAAGGAACTCAAGGAAGATGAAAAATTTTGTGACATTCCTGTGCTGCTTTTGACGGCCGTGGCATCCCATGTGACGTCGACGCGGTATTCCCATGCAGACGGAATGAGTACTGAGGCGGATGACTATATTGCCAAACCCGCGTCCGCCGAGGAGATTTCCAAGAGCCTGAAGCGTATGCTGCGAGTTTGAAAACAGCGGCTGCGTATCGAGAAAAGTGCCGGAGCAGGCGAAGTGCGGACGGTACTATGAATTCATTCAGCAAATGGTGTTCACCCTAGGAGCGATATATGGCATCAGAGGTTATTGAGATAAAAAAACAGGCAAAAAGCACTTTCAAGGAAGAGGTCATGAAAATTCTGCCGGAAGGCGGAAACCTGAACCTCTGTCTGACCTGTGGGCTTTGTTCTTCAGGCTGCCCGGCTACGGGGCTCGAAGACATGGACCCCAGGAAATTTTTAAGAATGGCCTCCCTCGGTCTGGATGAAGAGGTGCTGAACTCCAACTGGGCCTGGATGTGTACCATGTGCCAGCGCTGTTTGATTGCCTGCCCCATGAAAATAGACATACCGGCGCTGGTTTTCAACGTCAGGAACAGGTGGCCCAAGGAAACCCAGCCCAAAAACATCCGCGGTTCTTGTGACATGGCATTCAAGAACGAAACCTGCAGTGCTATGGGGGCATCGGAAGAGGACTTTAAGTTTGTGGTGGAGGATGTGCTCGAGGAATACCAGGAAGCCCAGCTCGAGTTTGCCGAAATGCAGGCCCCCATCGACAAGCAGGGAGCGGAATTTTTTCTGAATCAGAATTCCCGGGAGCCGGTGACCGAACCTGACGAGATGGTCCCGTTGTGGAAAATTCTCGACATTGTGGGGGCGGACTGGACATACGGGTCCAAGGGATGGGCCGCAGAAAACTACTGCCTGTTTGTTGCCGACAATGAAATGTGGGAAAAAAATGTCCGCCTCAAGGCCAAAGCCGTGGATGACCTGGGCTGCAAGGTCTGGCTCAACACCGAGTGAGGGCATGAATTCTTTTCAGTCCGGGTCGGACTGAACAAATTTAACATTGAACACAAGTTTGAAGTCAAAAGCATCATCGAATACTATGCCCAATGGATGCGTGAAGGCAAGCTCAAGGTCAATTCGGACTGGAACCGGGACCTGAAGGTAAAGTTCACGGTTCAGGACCCCTGCCAGCTGGTCAGGAAGTCCCTGGGGGACCCCATTGCCGAGGATCTGCGCTTTATCGTCAAAACCATTGTCGGGGAAGAAAACTTTGTCGATATGGCCCCCAACCGTTCCAACAACTTCTGCTGCGGCGGCGGGGGCGGTTTTCTACAGTCAGGGTTGCCTGAGGCACGGCGTTACTATGGCCGCTTGAAATTTGAACAGATCAAGGCGACGGATGCCGACTATTGCATCACTCCCTGCCACAATTGCCATTCTCAAATTCATGATCTCAAAGAGTATAACCAGGGCAAGTACGAAACCGTGCATATCTGGACGATCATGTGCCTGGCCATGGGCATACTAGGTGAGAACGAGCGGACCTATTTGGGGCCGGATCTGGTGGATGTCAACCCATATCCATCCTGAAGAAAATCCTTAGCATCTATAGGCAGCACGCATACAAAGGCATAACCTGTGAAAGTATACTGTATCATCAGCGATGAGCGGGCCTATCGTTCCAAATCCCCGGCCATATTTTCAACGGTTTTGAAAAGCATGGGTATCAGGGGGGCGTATGTCCCCTTTCAGGTGGCCCCTGGTGATGTGGGCCAGGCATTACAGAGCCTGAGGGTACTCAACATTGCCGGGGCCAACGTGACGGTGCCTTACAAGGAAACGGTGGTCCCGCACATGGATGTTCTCTCCGAGGGCGCCAACATCATCGGCGCCGTCAACACCATTGTGCGCAACGGCACTGAACTTAAAGGCTACAATACCAACGCCATCGGCTTCATGGATGCGCTGAATGAAGTCGGCTTCGATGTGGAGGGCAAGTCGGCCCTGGTCTTCGGTACAGGCGGTGCGGCCAAGGCGGTGGTTTTTATTCTGAGCTGGCTGAGGACCCGGGCCATTCATGTGGCCGGCCGCAATGCCGACCATACCGCGGAAATAGTAGCCCGTTTTAGCGGTGAAGCGCACTCGCTGGCCTCCATTGCGGAAAACCAGCCCGCGGCGGACATCATCGTCAATGCCACCTCTGTTTCCACTGTGGATGACTCGTCCGATATGGAAGCACTGGTGAAAGATCTGGAAATGCCTGATTGCGAACTCGTCATGGATATGAACTATGACCGGCCGGATAATTTCTGGGAAAAAATGGCCCGCAAACAGGAGGCTCAATTTCTGGATGGTTTGAAGCCACTGGCCTATCAGGCCCGGCGAACCCTATCATTGTGGACCGGTCTGCAGGTTCCCCCCGAGGCCTTCATCGAAGCCCTTTCCTCACATTAGACCCGTTGTCAAAATGAAGCACTAAGAATCTATATCTCCGGCCGGCAGCAGCACGGTAAAAACACTCCCCTTACCGGACACGCTCTCAACATCGATAAAGCCGTTCAGGGAAGTGACCAGCTCTTTGACGATGGGCAGCCCTAGTCCTGTGCCGGTAATAAAACGGGTCTTCTCGTTCTTTACACGGTAGAAGCGTTCGAATATCTTATCCATATACTTTTCTTCTATTCCGAAGCCCGTGTCCATAACCTTGACACGCAAATTAATGCCCGCCATATCGATCCGGACTGTGATGTCCCCCCCCTCCTGGGAATAGTTGATGGCATTGGCGATCAGGTTGCCGAAAATGCTTTCAAGCGCTAGAGGATCTGCCTGGATAGGCGGTAAATCCGTGGCCTGGGTTTCAAGTTTGAGCGTCTGGTTTTTAGATTTTGCCTGAGCCTGGAGAAATTGAATAATACTTTCCAGCAGTTCATCAACCTTAACTGGCTGGGGTTCGGTACAGATGACGCCTTCCTCGATGCGGGAGAGGTCCAGAAGATCCCCGATCAGAGATATCAACCCATGGGTTTTTTCTTTGGCCCGGGCGAGGATTTTGCGGTCGTTTTTTGGCGTTACTTCCACCATGTCGTTAATAACCACGGCCAATTGTTCGTGGATGGTGGAAAGCGGTGAACGCAGTTCATGCGAAACCTTGGCGACAAACTCGGATTTCATGCGGTCGAGGACTTTCATGCTCGTGATATCCACAAGGTTCACCACGGCCCCCAGGCACTGGTTTTTCCTGCCGATGATCGGTTGCGCCTCGGCCAGCAGGTAGGTTTCATCGTTCAGGGAAAATTCGTAAGAGGGAATATCCTCGTAATCGATGTATTTTCCCTTGGAGATGTCCATGACCAGTTCACACAACTCCGGGTCCTGTATGTAGGCGTCGACGGGCTGGCCGAACTCGAAATCGACATTTAATCCCATAAGCTGCCGGAAAGCGGGATTCATCAGGGCCACCTGGCCGTCATTATTGGTCACCACCACGCCGTTGGGCAAAGATTCGACAACGGTTCGAATCCGGCTTTGCTCCGTGGCCAAATCCGAAAGGGTTCGTCGTTGCTCCCGGGCCAGTTGCTGGGCCTTTGTTTTCAGGCGGAATTTTTCCGCGGCACGGTTGACGATAATGCGCAGCTGATCCGGCTCAAACGGTTTGGATATGAAATCGTACGCCCCTTGTTTCATGGCCTGGATGGCGGTTTCCACCGTGGCATAGCCGGTGATTACGATGACGAGAACATCGGGGTATTTTTTTTTGACGCGGGCCAGAACATCCATACCGTCCATGCCCGGCATTTTAAGGTCCAGCAGCAAGATTGCCGCCTGGGTATCCGCCAGTTTTTCCAGGGCTTCATCACCCCGTGAGGCCAGGCTAACCTCGAACCCTATGCGGGTCAGAATCCGCTGGGAGCCCTCACGGATATCCTGTTCATCGTCTACGATAAGGATGTGCAATGCTTCAGTCTCATTCCCCACGTTCTTCTCCTTGCTTTTTCTTATGGGCAATCGGGAGTTTAATAATGAAAATGGCGCCCTGATCCGGATTGTTCTCTGCCGAAATGGATCCACCGTGATTTTCGACAATGTTGTAGGCCAGGCTCAGGCCGAGGCCGGTGCCTTTGCCCTCCTCCTTGGTGGTGAAAAAAGGCTCGAACAGCTGCGTCAGCGCCTCTTCTGAAATACCGGGCCCTGTGTCGGAAATTTCGATTTGAACATGGTTCTTATCAGGGTGTGCCACGGTCTTCAAGGTCAGTGTGCCCTTGCCGTCCATGGCCTGAACCGCATTCAGAATAAGGTTCATGAACAGGTGGTACATCTGCTGGACATCGGAATTGGCCCTGGGAAGGTTTTCGTCGAGATCTTCTTTGATCTCGATGTTCTGGAAAAGGGCCTGGCTTTCCAGAAGGAACAGGGTTCTTTTGAGGGCATGGTTCAGGTCGTTGGGCCGCATGAGGTGCCTTGTTTGCCGGGTAAACTCAAGCAGTTCCTTCACGATATTGCGACACCTGTCCGCGTCTTTCAGAATGCGTTCAATGTCATTTTTTACGCCGTCCTCCAGGTCGTATTCTTCCAGGATCAATTTGGCAAAAAGGATGATGCCCCCTAAGGGGTTGTTGATCTGGTGGGCCACACCGGCCGCCAGTTTTCCAAGGGAAGCCATTTTTTCGGCCTGAAGAAGCTGTACCTGGGTGGTTTCCAGCTCCTTTCTGATCTTGATCCGGTTCCTCAGGTCATGAAAAAAACCAATGGAGGCTATTTCCTTTCCATCCTCGTAAATAACGGAGGCATAAAGGCTGATGGGGATCTGCTCTCCGCTTTTGGCCAGTCCGTTGGTGTGAAAGGTTATCAAGCGGCCTTTGCCGCCATGGGATGGACCGCGCATGGCTTTCATCACTTCATAGGCACCGTCCCCGGGGTAGATGTCACGGACATTCAAGTTGCTGAGCGCCTCCTTCAAGCTGTAGCCGAACAGATCCACGGCGGATTCGTTGAACAGGAAGATATTGCCGCTCATGTCGGCGGCCACCACACAGTCAACGGCACTTTGAAGCAGTTTTTCCAGGAAGGCGTTGGAACGCTGCAGCTTTTCTTCCAGAAGGTCGATGGTGGGAATGTCGAAGTCCATGCTCACGAAGGCTTCGATCTCTTCGCCGTTATAAATAGGGTAGGCGTAATAGCAGGGCATCAACCCCTTTTGGGCCAAGGAGCCCGGCTTGGGGCAGACCGATGGGCGTTTGTCTGCCAGGGCTTCTCTTGCCGCGCAGTTGTCGCAGGGCGAAGAGCGGTCGTTAAACAGCTCATAGCAGTAATTGCCGACGGGTTCTCTATCCGTCAGCTCGGCAATGGGCGTGTTGGCGGCCAGTATCTCAAAGTCTGGGGAAATGACGATGAGTCTTTTCTGGAAAGCATCTATGGCTTTCATGAGGTATTTTATCTCGTTTTCCGTTCGCATGGCATTCTCCTCATGAGACCGTGAAACCGGATCAACAGGTGGTTCAATACAGACCAACAGGATAGGAATTAAACACCACCCGCATGATTTTTGTCAATAAACATTAGAAACAATCATTATCGATTAAAGAGCGCCATTCCAATAATGAAGAGCAGCAGTCCGGCGAAGTGGAACCATTCCAATGTTTCCTGCAGTCGTTCAGGCTTGGGGTCGGTCTGGGAAAGGGTCATGAATATCTTCAGCCTGGGGTGTTTGGGGTTCTGGATTGCAGCCGGTCATTGACTATAAAAAGGCCGATGAAGGGCAGGATATCTGCATAAAAGATTTGACCCCTAAAGACCGCCGAAATGCCAAGGGCGGCGAAAGCGGCAGCCAGTAACAGAACGGAGTGCAGGTGTTTCCCTTGGCGGCCCGGCTTGGAGGACCCGATAAACCCATGGGCGCTGAACAGGCTGGTGGCTATCCCCACGGCGATGACCCAGGCGAACATGGGCGCCGGGTTGAACCGCCGGTAAATATCCAGCAAGGGTGCAAACCCCAAGGCAACGGCAAGGGCACCGCTGATAAGAAACAGGTTGGCACCCAGCATGACCCTGTTGAGAATATAGGCCCCGTGCCGCAAGAGAACGGAAAGCGCCACCACTGATAATACCCCGCCGATAACAAACGCGATTTCCCATTGCCGACCCGCGCTGTCAGGACCAGCGGCGCGCGCAAATGTGAAATAGAGGATCAGCGGTACGAATTCCAGGAATTTTAACTGTCTTTCACCCATGTTTTTGGTCGATGAGTTTAATATTTGGCGGTTTTCCCCTTACCGTTTGGAGAGGTATTCCTCCCATTCCATGGGGAGCAGTTGTTTCTTTTTGGTATTGCAGGCTTTGCACGCGGGCACGATATTGCCCTTGGTGCTATTTCCGCCCCTGGAAACTGGTACGATGTGGTCCATGGTGAGTTCTCCGGGCGGCGTTTTTTTGCCGCAATAATGGCAGACCCCTTTTGCGCAACGACGTTTCCACCACTGGGAGGCTCTCAGTTCTCTGGCCTTGCGGCGCTCTTTTTTTATGTCCTTTTCGTCAAGGTCGTAAGCGAATGGTTCCATATCAAAAAAATTGTATGCCCAGTAGATGACACATGCAATAGAAGATTGATCTATGGGGGTAGAAAAGTCTGAATACAAAAGTGACAATTTTTTTGTCTAAACATAGTTTGTATCGGAATATTTATGACAACCGGTATATCCAGTTGTCAATCTCCTGGTGCAGGATTTTATAATATGCATCCGATCCCCCCAGGCCTTTGCGGCCGAAGAAATAGTTGATTTCAAGGAATAAAGGCTCTACCAATCCTTTTTCTATGGATTTTTCAGAAAACAGAAGATCAAACCCGGCCAGGTTGATATGGGTTTTTTCACAGAACGACAGCACGGCGGATTTAGCGGCTTTCTGTAACAAGGGATCGTCGTCGGTTTTCACACGGGCGCCCTTTTTGATATTGGCGTAAAATGCGTCCGGATTTTTCTGGGACCGCCAGTAGGCAATCAAGACGGTGTTGATCACCACCACCCGCAGGGACCGCCCCCGGGAGGGGATGAATTCCTGGAGGAGAAACCCGCACTGGCCTGTCTTTTCATAGGATGTTGCCATTTTTATCATTTCCTTGAAATCAACGCGGGTTTCTATAAGAAAGACGTTGTCCCCTTCTCCCCCCCAGTCGAATTTGAACACAAAGGGAAAGGATAAATCAGGCATGGCTTCTACAGGTTCGTTTTTCTTAAGAAAAACGGCGACTGCATCATAAGATCGGGTGCGCGGGTGGGGAACGCCTGTCTGATGAAAAAGCCGGGCCTGCCCGATTTTATCTGGGAATTCAAACCGTTTGTCGTAATTTGGAAAAACATGGCGGCAGTTTTCCCGGGCCATGGTGTAAAGGGATTCCCGGCACCCCTGAGGCAGGATAACGGCCGCGGCGGACCGGATGGCGGACAGGTCTTCCTGGGTGGGATCCCTGCCAGCACAAAGGAGATTCTGGTCTGCTTCATATAAAGGGTGGAATGAAAGAATCACATTAGTTTTTCTCATAATGACGGTGTCGTAAAATATCATAAGCATTATATATTGCCAATAGCGAATTAGGGGACGTTGTTGACTATTTCAACTTTGCAATAGTAGGATGAGACAATCATTTTTTCCTTAATCAATGGAGGAGTCATGCCTCGCCAACCCCGTCTGGATGTACCGGGAACATTACACCATGTCATTATACGTGGAATTGAACGCCGAAGAATTATAGATGATGATAGAGACAGAAACTGCTTCATTGAACGCGTGGCAGCATTGTCAACCGACCTGGAAACACCGATTTATGCCTGGGCATTAATGAAAAACCATGCGCATATGCTTCTGCGTAGCGGGCCGGGGGGATTGTCAAACTTTATGCGCAAGCTTCTGACAGGTTATGCTGTGTTTTATAACAAGCGCCATGAAAGACACGGCCATCTCTTTCAAAATCGATATAAGTCGATCGTTTGTGAAGAGGACAGCTATTTTCGAGAACTTGTTCGCTACATTCATCTAAATCCACTGCGCGGCAATCTCGTTGAACAAATGAAAGAACTGGATAAATATGAGTGGTGTGGTCATTCATTTATCATGGGAAAGAGAGGGAATGATTGGCAGGATACTGAATATGTTCTCGCGTGGTTTGGTGATTCCAAATGGGAAGCAAAACGAAATTACCATCAATTTGTTGAAAAGGGTGTCTCCTTGGGCCGTCAACCACAATTGGTTGGGGGAGGGTTGATTCGGTCTTTGGGAGGGTGGTCCCAGGTCAAAGCATTGAGGCGGATAGGTGATCGACAGATGTCAGATGAGCGGATTCTTGGATCAGGAGAATTTGTGAAACAAATGACCGCAGAATTGGACTTGATGGATAAATACAGGATAACACCTCAACAGCGGGAAGAAACAGTCGTTAATATAATTCAAACTAAGTGTAGGGACAAAGGAATTTCAATAAAGGCATTGCAAAATGGCAGCCGAATGCGCAACATAAGCCGTGTGCGCAAAGCGTTGGCTGTGAAATTGGTAAATGAAATCGGGCTGACGCTAGCGGAAACCGCTCGACAACTTGGCGTTTCCACTTCAGCAATAGCGAAGATTACTTACGGAAGAACAAATAAGTACAAAAAGTAAACAACGTCCCTAAAATAGTAGGTTTTTACGCTGCTGAGTGTGAAACTGGCCATGACGGAACGATGAATGAGCCTTTTAGCGGCTTATGATAAATCAATGTAAAAAAGGAAAGTTAGGAAGGGCAAGATGAATCCAGCAGCCATAAAACCGGAAATTTCATTTACAGCGTTTGAAAAAAATTGACGTCAGAGTCGGTACCATTGAACGTGTTGAAGAAATAAAGGACGCAGATGAGTTGGTCCGCCTGATTGTCAGTTTCGGTGATCACGAACGGACAATTCTAGCCGGAATCAAAAAGGAGTGTGAGGACCCAGGCGAAATCCAAGGCAAACAGGCGCTTTTTGTCGTGAACTTGGCACCACGCAAGATGATGGGCGAAATTTCTGAGGGCATGTTGTTTGATATCGGTTATGCCGACGGTGTTAAACCGGTGTTGGTCGTGCCCGAAGATCCGGTACCTGATGGTACGCGGGTAGGCTG
Organism: Desulfobacterales bacterium; assembly: GCA_029940035.1. Lineage (GTDB taxonomy): Bacteria > Desulfobacterota > Desulfobacteria > Desulfobacterales > B30-G6 > JAJDNW01. The sequence continues at coordinate 1,737 of JAOZRT010000044.1, read as the reverse complement.
AGAACCAGGGTTTTGAGCAGGGGAGGTGTAGAGCATGAAACTGGAAAAGAACTGGCAACAGGTTGCCGATCGTATCATTGCCTGGCTGGATAAGAAGGGGTTGGGGGATTAGTTTGCATAATCAAAACAAAGGCCTCTTTATTACCGATTTCGACAGGACTCTGCTGCGTTCAGATGGTACGCTGGCACAGAGGGACCTCGATGCCCTGGCGACCCTGACCCTGCGCGGCATCAAAACAGCCGTTGCCACCGGCCGCTCCCTATATTCGTTTAAAACCTCCCCGGGGGTCGATTTGTCTGTGGATTATATCATCTTTACCACAGGTGCTGGCGTGGTCACCCAACCGGAAGGCAAATTGGTGTACAGGGTCAACCTCTCAAGGGATATGGTTCTGCAGGCACTTGATTTTTTTAAGGAATCAGTGTTTGATTTTATGCTGCACGACCCGGTGCCGGACAATCATAAGTTTCTTTACCGCAGGGCAACCAACAGCAACACCGATTTTGAGACCCGTCTTGAGCGATACCAGCCATTTGGCAGGCCATTCAATGCCGTTCCAGGCAATGGCTTTGGGGAAGCATCCCAGTTTCTTGCAGTAATCCCGGAAAATAGCGTCGATGGTGTGGTGGCGGAGGTGCGCGAGGCGCTGCCCGGGTTGAGTGTCATCCAGACCACATCGCCCATGGACCACAAATCCACCTGGATAGAACTTTTTCATCCCGATGTTTCCAAAAGCAGCACTGCAGCATGGCTGGCTGCCAAACTTAACGTGGACCCCATTAACACCGCGGCCATCGGGAACGATTACAATGACCAAGACCTATTGGAATGGGCTGCCGACAGTTTTGTGGTGGAAAATGCGCCGTCAGATCTTAGAGCAAGTTTTCAGACCGTGGCATCCAACAATGACTGCGGCGTTGCGGAGGCGGTCGATAGATGGATAGCAAAATGAAGATAAAGAGCGACCTTTTTCAACAATCAATTCTTGAGTATGGCCCGGGTAGGCTTTTTGTCAATAAACCCGAAGGGGTGTCTGTTCACAACCAACCGGGCAAGGATATTTGCTCCCTGGCTGAAAAATTTGTGCGCGCCCATTCCGAGATAAGGGAAAAGACCTGTTTTGACCCTGAATTCGGGGTCAATCCGGTTCACCGCCTGGACAAAGAGACCAGTGGTGTTATGTTGTTGGCCGTAAACCGTGAGGTGTTTCAATTTTTTTCCAGACAGTTTGAAGCTCGGACGGTAAGAAAGCAATACATTGCCCTTCTGCACGGGAGCCTGGAGCATCAGGATGCAGACGGTTCATGGGGAACCTGGCATTGGCCGCTGTCCAAAGCTGCGGGCGGGCGTAAAAACCCGGGCGGTGCTTCCAAGCGACTGCCCAGCGAGACGCGTTACCGTGTCATGGGGCACAGCCAACACTACAGCTTAGTGGAATTGGAAATTCATTCCGGCCGCACCCATCAGATCCGCCGGCACGCCAAGTTGTCCGGCCATCCTGTGGTGGGTGACCAGCGGTACGGCTCGGCCCGGGCGTCAAACTTTTTGAAGAACAATATGAATTTTACGCGCCTGGCCCTGCACGCCCAATCCCTTACGCTGTGCACGGCATTGGGAAAAGAACCGCAGACCGTTAAAACACCGGAGGCGCCTGCATCAATGATGGCGCTTTTTGACAACGATAACTCCCTTCATAAGCCACCGGCTCAGCCGGTGAGAATTGAAAAGGTTCTACC
>JAOZRT010000245.1 GCA_029940035.1 Desulfobacterales bacterium | reverse complement strand
ACGGCATGGGGATGGACCGGGAAACACGGGAAAAAATGTTTACCCTTTTCTTCACTTCCAAGGGATCCCAGGGCACCGGCCTGGGGCTTTTTATTGCCAACAGGGTCATTCAACAGCATGGCGGCACCATCAAGGTAGAGTCCGAACTTCAAAAGGGTACGCGGTTTAAAATATGCCTGCCCCGGAAAAAGCCCGAACAACCCCTCCAGGTGGACGACCCCGGGGAATGGGCCAATAACCTGATAGACGACGGCAAAGGCAACGCATGAGACTCACAACAAAAAGCAGGTACGGCACACGCCTTATTCTTGACCTTGCGGTAAATGCGCAGAAGGGACCGGTCCCCCTGGGGGATGTTTCCAGGCGTCAGAATATTTCTTTGAAATATCTGGAGCAATTGATCCGCAAGCTGAAGCTGGCCGGATTGGTGAAGAGCCAACGGGGGCCGTTTGGCGGACACATGTTGAACAAGGCCCCGGAAAGCATAACCGTGGGGGAAATCGTCAGGACCCTCGAAGAAACCACGGCCATCACCGATTGTTCCGAAAGGGATGAAAAATTGTGCGGTGTGTGCAACAAGGCCGGGGATTGCCTCTCCCGCTGGGTCTGGATCGAGGCCAGCAACGCCATGTTTTCCCGCCTGGACGAGATAACCATCGGCGGACTGCTGTCAGGCAAAAGAGGACCCTTCAGTGTGGAGGCGTCCGAAGAAGAGGAAGGGGAACCAGGTAAGGCCGGGGGATAACCGTTCCCGGGTGCATCGACATATCAATCCAAGTTAAGATGGATACACGTATGGATAACTATGATGCTCTGTTCAAACCCCTCAGGATTGGCAGGGTAGAATTAAAAAACCGCATCGCCATGGCAAACAATGTGTATTGCATCGGAGATTGCCGGGAACCCCGCAATGTCATGCATGCCGTATGGGATGCCTATGCGGTGGCAAGATTCATTTGATGAAATTGGTGCCGTACCGTCTGCCATGGGAGTGTTTGCGGGAAGAATTAGGCTCAATTCCGGAAGCTCAATCTGAAGAAGAGGTTTTTATGCAAACCTATAAAAAAGTCATGGCAATCGTGTGTACTGTCGTCGTTGTCTGGTCGAGCATGCCCATGACTGTGGGTGCGGGAGGATCCTCCTTCTTACAGACGTCAGACCGCAAGAGGACCTGGGATTTTTACCTGCCGCTGATCTATACGGCAGGGGCAAAAATTGACGGCCAGCAAGGGGCCGGAGTGGACATTGATGATGGTTTCGGACTTGGTTTCGGTGTGGGGTATAACTTCGGCGACCACCTTCAGTTGGGCGGTCTCTTCAACTGGAGCTCTCGCAGTTACGAGGCCACGGCCGTCGGGGAAGACGGTTCGACAAACAGGTACAGCAATAAACTGGAAACATCGACCATTGCGATTAACGGGACCTATTATATCCTCGATAGCAACATTACGCCCTATGTGTCCGGCATGATCGGCTATACGTTTGCAGACACCAATATCCAGAATGCGCCTGCCTCGGATTATTGTTGGTATGACCCGTGGTGGGGATATGTCTGCACGGAATATGTGCCGACCAAAACCGAAGACGGCATGAGCTACGGTGCCGGACTTGGTATCCGGTTCGATATCAGCCGGCAATTCAGCATGCAAGGCAGCTACAATAAGACCTGGATCGATTTCGACAATGCCGCCGGAACCTCTGATTTCGATACTTGGCGCCTGGATTTCATCTTCCGTTTTTTTTAAGCCCGGCGGCATGTTGCCGTCTCCATGGGGACGCTATCCTTTCGGGAAATGATCCAAAAATAGAATTATAGGGGGGAAAACATCTTGACAAGCTAGGCAATGACATCGTTTAATATCGATTGTAATTTAAGGCTAGTCGGGAGCTCGTATTGATCGGGCTGAGAGGGATCCTGGGAAAGTACTCGGATCCGACCGCTGAACCTGATCCGGATAATGCCGGTGGAGGAAAGAAGCCGGAACCACGCCGCCCTCCGCTGAGGGCCTTTTTTTTGCCCTCCGCCCCATTCCGGACCAATCCCGGCGTCATTCAGGTCATTGCCGGATGGATGAACCGCTGCCCGTTCACCGGCTCAACCCCAAAGCTGCATAAACAACATGACAAAGTAAAGATAATGAGATGAAATTAAAAACTATCGCCATAATGTTAACCCTGATCGGCCTGACACTTCACGGGCAGGCTGCAGAAAAAAAGCCGGTTCTGACCCTCATGACCCACGACAGCTTTGCAGTGGGTAAAGAGGTTTTGGCCCAATTTGAACGACAGCAGGGGGTCACCTTAAAAATTATCAAAAGCGGTGATGCCGGAGCTGTCTTGAACCAGGCCATTCTTTCCAAGGCCAACCCCCTGGCCGATGTATTTTATGGTGTCGACAACACCTTTATGAGTCGCGCGCTCAAGGCGGGTATTTTCATGGCCTATGCATCTCCACAGCTTAAGCGGATTCCGGACGACCTTAAACTGGATCCTGGAAACCGGCTCCTGCCGGTCAGCTATGGTGATGTGTGTCTGAATTACGACCGGAAATGGTTTGTTGACAAAGGCATCGAGCCGCCCCAGGATTTGGACGATCTGTTGAAGCCGGCCTACAAAAGCCTGACCGTCGTTCAGAACCCTGCCATATCTTCACCTGGCATGGCCTTTCTGCTGGCCACCGTGGGCCGCTACGGGCAATCCGGATACTTGAATTTCTGGCAGCAATTGAGAGCCAATGACGCTTATATCGCCAACGGGTGGACCGACGCTTATTATGGCCAGTTCACAAGGGCAAAGGGGGGGACACGGCCCATTGTTGTCAGTTACGCCTCAAGTCCATCGGCGGAAGTCTTTTACAGTGAAACCAAATTGGATGATGCACCCACCGTCGCAATACTGGCGCCCCAAACCGCCTTCAGGCAAATCGAGTTCGTGGGCATTTTGAAAGGCACCCGTCAGCAGGAACTTGCAGCCAAGTTGGTGGATTTTATGCTGGATTACAGCTTTCAGCAGGATATTCCTTTACACATGTGGGTGTTTCCGGCAAATCCGACAGTCCCTTTACCGGACGTATTTATAAAGTATACCCGCCAAGCGGACAATCCCGTGATGTTAACGCCTGAAGCCATCGAAGCGGGTCGTGAAAAATGGCTGGAAGAATGGACGGAGACCGTATTGCGGTGAAGCAACGATCGCGCTACTTCCTGATTATTCCGCCTCTCATTTTTATGGGATTGTTCTATTTCTATCCACTGGCCAGCATTTTCTCGCTCAGTTTTGCGCCCCAGGACAATACCCCATTTAAAGGTGTGGAAAAGCTCTTCAGCAGTACATATTATGTACGGGTGCTCTGGTTCACCACCTGGCAGGCGGCCCTATCCACCTTGTTAACACTGGTGCTGGCCCTGCCCGTAGCTTTTGTCTTTGCCAGGTACACGTTCAGAGGCAAGGACCTTTTGCTGAGTCTGACCACCATACCGTTCGTGCTGCCCACTGTGGTCACGGCCGCGGCTTTCAGCGCTCTTTTGGGGCGGGGTGGTCTGGTCAATACCGTTCTGATGCAGCTGTTTGGCCTCGAGCAACCGGTTTTCCGGCTGGAACACACGGTCTGGTTTTTCCTGATGGCCCACGTATTTTACAACTTTACGGTTGTGCTGCGCCTTGTGGGCGGTTTCTGGGCTCGCCTGCCCGGCCAGGTCCACGATGCGGCCCGCATGCTGGGGGCTACCGGACGGATTGTCTTTCTCAGGGTGACCCTTCCCCTCTTGGCCCCGGCCATTATGGCGGCGAGTCTGCTGGTTTTTGTTTTTTGTTTTACCAGTTTCGGGGTGGTGCTCATCCTGGGAGGCCCGCGTCTGGCAACCGTTGAAGTGGAGATATTCAGACAGGCCGTCCATCTGTTCAACCTGCCTGTGGCAGCCGCTTTGTCGCTGGTGCAAATCCTTTTCACCTTTGGTCTCATGGCGGCCTACACCCGTTTGGAAAGACGCACGTCTGTCGCCCTGTTGCCTGAGGTTACCCCCAAAAGGACGGACCGCACCCTAGGGCCCAAAGACCGCCTGGTGATCAACACCTGTGTGGGCGGCATGGCCGTTCTCCTGGGGGCGCCCCTCCTGGCGCTGTTCATCCGATCGATTCTCACTGAAACAGGGGTGGGGTTTACGTATTATCTGGCCCTGTTTGAAAACCGGGCGCAATCCATACTGTATGTAGCCCCGGCTGTCGCTATCATCAACTCGATTGGTTTTGCCCTGGCAGCGACGCTGATAGCCTTGATCCTGGGCTGCCTGTCAAGCGCCTTTCTGGCAGGTGCAAAAGCCCGACCGGCTGTTTTGCTGGACCCCATATTGATGCTGCCTTTATCCACTTCGGCCGTTACCCTGGGGTTTGGTTTTGTGGTGGCCCTGGATGAACCGCCCCTGAACCTGCGTTCATCCTGGGTGCTGCCTGCCATCGCCCATGCCCTGGTGGCATTGCCGTTCGTCATACGCAGCGTACTGCCCGCCTGGCGAAGCATACCCCAATCCTTGAGAGAAGCCGCTGTTATGCTGGGTGCTTCTCCGTGGAGGGTATGGTTTGCCGTGGACTGGCCAATTTTGAGACGCGCGCTGATGGTGGGTGCTGTTTTTGCCTTTGCTATCAGCATGGGTGAGTTCGGGGCCACGGTATTCGTGGCCCGGCCCCAGACGCCGACCCTGCCGCTGGCCATCTACCGTTACTTGAGTCATCCAGGAAGTCTTAATTATGGCCAGGCCATGGCCATGAGCTGCCTTTTGATGCTGACCACGGGAATTGGTTTTGGGTTGCTTGAAAAATTGAGACCTGCTTCGGGGAATTTTTAAAATGGCTTTTCTGGAAATCGACAACCTGGAAAAATCCTTTGACCGGCCTGCGGTACGGGACATTTCCTTAAAACTCGAACAGGGTCGTATCCTTTGTCTGCTGGGGCCATCCGGATGCGGCAAAACCACCCTGCTGCGTTTGATTGCCGGACTGGAGCAACCGGATCAAGGAAAAATAATTTTTGAGGGTCGCGAGGTAACCCGTAAGCCGGTCCATCTGCGTAAATTCGGTATGATGTTCCAGGAGTTCGCCCTTTTTCCCCATAAAAACGTTTTTGACAATGTGGCTTTCGGCCTTCAGATGCTTAATCTCGACGACGCCCGGGTTGAAAAGCAGACCTTGGCCATGCTTGACTTGACCGGCTTGACAGAACTGAAGCAGCGCAACGTGGCCGAACTCTCCGGTGGTGAACGCCAAAGGGTTGCGCTGGCCCGCAGTCTGGCGCCCAGGCCCCGATTACTGATGCTGGACGAGCCCCTGGGCTCTCTTGATCGCGCGTTGCGGGAAAGGCTGCTCCTGGAAATTCGATCCATCCTCAAAGAGCTCCAGATGACAGCCATATTCGTCACCCACGATCAGTCCGAAGCCTTTAGTGTGGCCGATGATATCGTTGTCATGAACCAGGGCCAGGTGGTTCAGAAGGACACGCCCGAATCGCTCTACATGCGCCCTGAGTCATTATTTGTGGCCCGGTTCCTGGGTTTTAAAAATCTGTTGCCGGGCAGTATCGTGGAAGCCGGCGGCATCAAAACAGCCCTGGGTACCTTATATCCTGCCCATGCCGATGTAGCCGAGGGCAAAAAAGTTACCCTGTTGTTACGACCGGAGAGCGCCCGACTGGTGAGGGGCAGGGAACCGGATGTCGCCTTGGGCATCATCGCAGGACGGGTGGTCGGCCGTCTCTTTATCGGTCAAAGCTACCGGGTAAGGGTGGCCACTGAAAATGATACGGAGCTTACGTTTGATTTGCCCAACCTTCACCCGCCGCCCCCAGTGGGTGGTGAAATCGTGCTGCAGATCAACCCTGAAATGATGAGTTTAATACCTGATTTTTGCACGAGTCGGAGGCTTTCATAAAATTTAATGCAAGATTCAGAACCATGTTGTTTATACAACCCTGGGGAGGATATTATGCGAGCTATTATTTTTGCCAACGGCCTCATGGCCGACTGGCCTGAAAAAATCGATATTGCACCTGATGAAGACGTGATCATTGCTGCTGACGGCGGCTTGAAACATTGTACCCGGCGGGACATTATTCCTCACCTTGTGGTGGGAGACATGGATTCTGCCGATCCGGGTGAACTGGCCGCTCTTGAAAAGAAAGGCATCGAGGTGAACCGGTTCCCGACTCGCAAGAATGAGACCGACCTCTGGTTGGCCGTTCGTGCGGCCCTGGACAGAGAGGTCGATGAAATTATCATTCTGGGGGCCCTGGGCGGCCGCTGGGATATGACCTTTTCCAATGTGCTGCTGCTGACGTCGCCCGAACTCAAGCAGATCGAAACCCGAATCATAGAGAGCAACCAGGAGTTGTTCGTGCTGCAGGGTGGCCAGAACGTTAGGATTTTCGGTAATAAAGGGGATCTGCTGTCCCTGATGCCCCTCACGGCAATGGTCAGAGGATTGACCCTGACGGGTTTCGAGTACCCCCTGGACAACGAGACCCTCGAACTGGGAAGCACCCGCGGGATCAGCAATGTGTTCGTTGAAGACGCCTGCAATATCGAACTCAGCCGGGGGAAACTGCTGGTCACGATTACGGGTATGAACAATTCAAGATTGGTTTAATTCTAAAAAAGGCGCGAGAAGAAGCCGGATTAACTCAAGAAGAACTCGCCGAGAAATTGAACACTAAAAAATCAGCAATCTCAAGAATTGAAAATCACGCAGAGGATATTAAGCTTTCTACCTTAGGGA
>JAOZRT010000043.1 GCA_029940035.1 Desulfobacterales bacterium | reverse complement strand
TTGTTTTTACGGCGTTTGCGCCAATTACTACCATTTTTAACCGGACACTACTGATGTATTATGAAAAAATTTGGAACTAATTTAACCATGCCGATATTAAGATTCTATAGTGGGTTGAGGTGCATTGAGACAATCACCAACCGTATCACATAATGATACCATATCTTGGGATCGAAGAAAATAATGCCTAACGGAAGACGCTAATAAATCTTCAATCCGGAAGAGGAGTTATGCAAGCCTTCTTATCGAACAGGGAGAGAATATAAAATACATTCAATCACAGTTAGGGCACTCAACTCCCACGGTGACATTGAACGTTTATGCCCACCTGATGAAACCCGTAAATTAGGAGGCCGCTTGCAGGCTTGAAAACATGTTTTTTGAAACAAATGGAGACCAAATGGAGTCCAAGACAAAAAAAGAGGCTATGGTATGAACCATAACCCCTTGATTTTTTTGGTAGGCGATGCTGGATTTGAACCAGCGACTTCTACCGTGTGAAGGTAGCACTCTCCCACTGAGTTAATCGCCCGTAATTTTAATAGTCTACTTTTCCCTTCAACTCCTTGCCAACCTTGAAAAAAGGTAGCTTCTTTTCAGGGATACTGATGGGACTCCCTGTTTTCGGATTGCGGCCCGTGTAGGATTTATAGTGCTTTACGGTGAAACTGCCGAATCCGCGAATTTCCACACGGTCACCCTTTTCCAGGGCATCGGAGATTTCATTGAAAAAGGTGAAGATCACCTGCTCGGCTTCTTTCCTGCTCAAACCTGCCCGTTCTCTTACAACGTTGATCAGGTCTGATTTGTTCATTTAACTCCTCCTAAACTAACTGTTTTGAATGGCCGCAATTATAAAGGGTCGGTATGAGCCAAGTCAACCCCAAAATTGCATAAATAACATGGCAAAGAATAGATAATATATTGTAATAATATCTAATTTCCTAACAATAACGCAAATTTCTGGATATTAACACAGGTGAATTCTAATGATTACGTCTATTTTGCCATGTTGTTTACCCTCAGACTTTTGCAATGCTGGAGTCGAGTTTTTTCTATTATCAGGTATTTGGCAGCTATTGGTTCTGTTCGGTGATCGAGGGGTTGTCTGATACGGATTCATCTTCAGCCGTTTGCTCTTTTGCCGGTTCTTGCGTTTCATTGGCTGAATCGGTCTCCATCTCTGAAACAGGGGATTCTTCCCCGGTTTCATCATCGAGCGGGGCCTTGCCCAGATCCTCTATTTCCTTGGGGGTGGGCAGGTCTTTCAGGTTTTTCAGGTCGAACACCTCCAGAAACTGTTTAGTGGTGGCATAGATGATCGGCCTGCCCGGTATTTCCTTGCGGCCCAGGACGCGGATCAGGCTGCGTTCCAGAAGCATGCGCAGCACACCACCGCAGTCCACCCCTCTCAATTGTTCGATGTCGCTGCGGATAGCCGGTTGCTTGTACGCAATGATGGCCAGGGTCTCCAGGGCAGCCTTGCTCAGACGGGCCGGCTTGGGCTGGATGAGCTTCTTGATCCACGGGACGTAGTCAGGGCGCGAACGGAACTGGAACCCCCCGGCAACTTCACGCAGCACAAAAGCACCAGTTCTGGATTCGTAATCAGCCTGCAGGTCAGCCAGGGTTTCCCGGACCAGCTTACGGTCGTCAAGTTCGAGTACGTCCTTTATTCTGTCAAGTGTCAAAGGCTCGTCAGCTACGAACAGCAGGCTTTCAATGATGTTTTTCAGGTCTTCCATTATACGTAAAATATTCTGATAATGCCCGAGGGCAGGTGTTGGGCAATTTTGATCAGGTTGAGTTTGACCATTTCCAGCAATGCCAGAAATGTTATAATGATGTCACCCCTTTTCTGAACCCCTGTTTCAAACAGCTCGCTGAATGTCATGGTGCCTTTTTCCTCGAGCAGATCCACGATTTCCGTTATGCGTTCCTTCACGGATACCCGATCAGCCTCCAGATCGATCCGGTGATCTTCGGGTATATTATCCAAAATTTTCTGGAACGCGTCAATCAGTTCAAACAGGCCGACCTGGATGACCTGGTCACCCTCTTCAAATGCCTTGAGTTCATCATTGGCATATGTTCTGACAAAGGTCTTGTCCCCCAGCATGTCCCTTTCGGCCAGTTGCTCGGCCACGGATTGCATCTGCAGATACTCAATCAAGGGCCTGGTGAGCTCCATCCGGGGATCCTCTTCCTCTTCCTCGTTACCGTGGGTCGGCAACAGTGTCCTTGATTTGATCTGGGCCAGCGTGGCGGCCATTACCAGGAAATCCCCGGCAAAGTCAATGTTCATCATCTTCATCCAGTCCAGATACTCGAGATATTTGCGAGTGACAAGGGCGATGGGGATATCGTAGATGTCCACCTCATTTTTTCTGATCAAATGCAGCAGCAGGTCCATGGGACCCTCAAAGACATCTTCCAGCTCTATTTGATAGGGAGTTTCCATCACTGTCATCACACTACTGTTGAAATTGATTTATTAGTATCAACCATCGAACATTGAACAAGAAGATGCAGTCAATAGCTGTTAGTCAATTCAAAGGTTGGGAAGTTTAAGCATTAAGCTGGCGTCATGCCTGCGAAGGCAGGACACGCAGTGAAGCTTTTGCGCTATCCACAAGGCGATGAGCATAAAGCCCTGGATGCCCGCCTTCGCGGGCATGACGTAAAAACGCTCTGATGCCTGAGTTAACGTTTACCCTCCGGCTTTTGCAACGATCGGGTTAATTCAGATATTGCTGTAAGAGTAGCCTGTTCCTTAAATTTAAGCAATCCGATCACCTGGTTTTATTTCATCATTCGATGTTGGACGTTGGATGTTCAATGTTCATTTTTTTACCTAATTTAAAACGACACTGCTGACCGCACTTCCTCCATGGTAGCTTGGGCAACACGGGATGCCTGCTCACACCCATTTATGAAAATTTCATCCACCCGTTCCGGGCGTTCCAGGTAATAGGCCCTTTTTTCATGAATGGGCTTGAGCCCCTTGATCAGGAATTCGGCCATCCGTTTTTTGCATTCAACGCATCCGATTTCCGCTTTGCGGCAGGCATCGTCAGTGAAAGCGATGGTCTCCTCATCCGAGTAAAGTTTGTGAAATTCATACACATTGCAGATTTCCGGGTTGCCGGGGTCGCTCTTTCTGGCGCGCTGGGGGTCGGTAACCATTTGCAGGACCTTTGCCCTGACCTCTTCGGGCGAGTCCGACAGATAGATGGTATTGTTGTAGCTTTTGCTCATTTTGCGCCGGTCCAGGCCCAGAATTTTGGGGGTTCGGGTCAGGATGGCGTCGGGCTCGGGGAATACATCGCCGTAAAAATAGTTGAACCGCCGGGCAATTTCCCTGGTGATTTCCACATGGGGAACCTGATCGACACCGACCGGTACGCCATTGGCCTTGTACATGATGATGTCAGCAGCCTGCAGCACAGGATATCCCAGAAAACCGAATGTGGATAAATCCTTGTTGTTGATTTGTACGATCTGGTCTTTGTAGGTAGGGTTGCGCTCCAGCCATGGAACCGGCGTAATCATGGAAAGGATCAGGAAAAGCTCGGCATGTTCCTTGATGCGGGACTGTACGAAAAGGGTGCTCTTCTCGGGTGTAAGCCCGGCGCTCAACCAATCGACCATGATGGTTTTGACATATTCGGGAACCTTGCGCGGGTCCTCGTAATCGCTGGTCAGGGCGTGCCAGTCGGCGATAAAAAAATAACAGTCATAATCATCCTGCATGTTGACCCAATTCAACAGGGCGCCGTGAAGGTTTCCCAGGTGAAGTGGCCCTGTGGGGCGCATGCCGCTCAATACTCTTTTTTGGGTTGTCATTCAAATCTCCTAAAACCGCGCTATGCCGCCAGTTAGGCTGAGGCAAATTGTGTTATGGATTCTCAAAAAAATCAATCACGAAATCACGAAATTTGAAAAACACGAAAATGGGGTGATCTGTTTCGTGATTTCAAGCTTTCGTGATTTCGTGATAAAAGGTCTTGCCAGTTTCTGTTCAAACGGTTTGGATGTAATAAATTCTAATGCATTATGCCTTTTTCCCGGAAGCCAGATATTCATCCACAAACTTCAGTTCATCGCTGCGGGTTTCGAGCTTGCCGTTCAGCCTGGCCTGCATAACGGCCGACTTGATCTCCCTGTACACCGGTCCCGGTTTGAGTCCCCTTTCCATCAGATCCTTGCCGGTGACGGCAATCGTGATATCCCTCAGGTTGGTGACGTAGTTGGATATCGCCCTTTTGACCCTTTTCAATCGGGTGCCGGCCATTAGATAAAGAATCAACTCTATTCTCAGTCCCGAAAGGTTTTCATATAGCGTGCTGTTGTCGAGCCGGTAATTTTTTTCCAAGGAATAGAGTATTCTTTCGGCCTCGAATCGTTCCCTGGTGAAGATTTTTCTGTACCGCGGCGCCAGCTCAAGCCGTTGGCAGATGTCTTGCGTGGTTTTTCTGTCACAGTTCCGGATCAGGGCCATGAAATAAACGGACCACTTTATATAGGATTCTTCCAGAAAAAGCAAATCATGCCAGGAGATCACTTTTCTAGTTGAATTAAGTAGTGAAACCATACTTTTATCTACCTTGATCGAGGGGTGCACAACCTGTAGAAGATTGTAATCCTGCAATCGCGTAATGGCCGGCGTGGGATTGTCCTCCTCCAGAATCAAGCGCAGTTCAGTAAAAACCCGTCTACCGCTCAGGCGTTTGAAAAAATCCATTTTTACCGCATTGTCGATGAGGCCGGCCGTCAGTTTTCCGATGGTGAAACCGAAGCGTTGTTCAAAACGCAGGGCGCGAAAAACACGGGTGGGATCTTCCACAAAACTGAGGTTGTGCAAAACCCGTATGACTTTTTCCTTGATATCTTTCTGGGCCGAGAAAAAGTCGATCAGGATACTGAACTTTTTAGGATTCAACTGAATGGCCAGCGTATTTACGGTGAAATCCCGGCGAAAAAGGTCCAGTTTGATGGAACTTGTCTCCACCACCGGAAGGGCGGCCGGAAATTTATAATACTCGAGGCGGGCCGAGGCCACATCTATTTTAAAGCCGTCTGAAAAAATGATGACCGCTGTCCCGAACTTGGCATAAGCGTGTACGCGTGCGCCTTTCTGTTTGGCGAATTTTTTGGCAAAGGCAATGCCGTCGCCTTCGACGACAATATCGATATCCTCGTTGCCCCGGTATAGAAACAGATCGCGGACAAATCCACCGACAACATAGGCGGCATATCCGATGCCACTGGCGGTTTCACCGATCTCTTGCAGCAAATTCAGTAGACTGGGGGACAGGCGCTCTTTCATGAAATTCGAAATGTTGCGCGTCCGGGCGTGTTCGTGCTTTTCCAGGAGCTCTTTTTGTCCTTGGTGATGACGGTTTTTATGCCTCACCAGGATATTGAGAAGGTCGGTGCGGGTAACGACGCCGATAATGGCCTGGTTGTCGAGCACCGGCAGGATGCGCTGCTTGTGTTCGATGATTTTGTCCTGGACTTCGAGGATATCCGCATCAGGCATGACGGAGACCATTTCTGTGGTCATGTATTCACGTACAGGGACATGGCTCAACTTGTGAAAGAGGGCTTTTTCAATCACCTGCCGGGTAATGAACCCAGTCAAGTTCTTGCTCCCGCCTTTGATAACCAGCAGCGCATTGATGTTGTAGCGCGTCAGAAGGTCGCCGGCCTCCTGGCAGGGTACATTTTCCTGAATCGTGATGGGGGGCGAGGACATGATGTGTCTGGCAAGGCGCCGGGATTGGATTTTACTGTAAAGGATATCCAAAAGGCGCTGTTCCGTCTGGGCCAGGGTCATATCCTTGATGGTCGCTGCCGCGGCATAGGCGTGCCCTCCTCCGCCGAGAGCGGTGATGATGGTCCCCACGTCCACTTCGGGAATCCGGCTGCGAGCCACCACGTAGACCTTGTTTTCCATGAGAGCGATGGCAAAGATGGCATCGATATCCTCCATTTTAACCAGTTTGTGGACCAGGAATGCGAAATCCGGGACATATCGGTTCATGGAGACGGTCGTGAAAACAACATCGATGCCATTGATGCTGCGGCTGGTGGAAGCCTGGATCATGTCATTGAGGATGCCGATTTGTTCCGGGCTGATTTCCCGGGCAATCAGATTGGAAATCATGTTCAGATTAGCGCCTTTTGACAACAGAAAGGCCGCTGCCTGGAAGTCCTTTTCACTTGTAGATGGGAAGGTGAAGGATCCTGTGTCCTCATAGATCCCCAGGCACATGATGGTGGCTTCATCGGCCGTAATCTCGACACCTTTTTCCTTGATAATACCCGCTAGGATAGTCACCGTTGCACCCAACTGCTCCAGGACCATGTGCGTACCATCGATGTCATCCGCCATGGGGGGGTGATGATCGAAAATATGAATGTCGAGGCTGGGCTTGTCCAGGATGGTGGAAAATTTGCCAATGCGGTGCGGTTGGCGGGTGTCGACCAGAACCAAACGGCTTATCTCATTGAAATCGATGTCTTTAACATTGGCGATGTTCAACAGGTAAACCATGGACTGAATAAAAAAGTTGCGCAGATTCTTTTCCTGGGAGCCGGGAAAAACCACAAGGGATTCGGGATAGAGCTTCTGGGCGGCCAGCATGGATGCCAGGGCATCAAAGTCGGCATTGATATGGGTGGTAATGACGGTCAGCCCGTTGTTGTGATGCATAGCGGTCAGCTCCCATTCGAACATTCAAGCAAGCATACACATATACCGTAAGCGTTATCAACGCAAAGAATAAATTCTGAAAACTATTGTCGTTATTATCAAATTATGTTAATCATTAGCGTCTTACCGTTATCGTTATCCACACCAGGGGGGAAAAATATGCCGGTCTATATTTGGGTAGGGAAAAACAGAAACAATGATGTTCAAAAAGGTGAAATAGATCTTCCCAATGAAGATGCCGTTAGGAATCATTTGAACAAACTGAGGATTACACCCACCAAAATAAAGAAAAAACCAAAAGACCTTTTCGCGAATGTGACCTTCCTGCAACCCCCTGTCAAGGAAAAGGATGTTATCATTTTCTGCCGGCAGTTCTCCACCATGATCGATGCCGGTTTGCCCATTATACAGTGCCTGGACATCCTGCAGGCCCAGCAGGACAACAAAACCTTAAAAGTAATGCTGAAAAAGGTCAAAGAATCAGTGGAAGGAGGGCAGACATTGGCGGAGGCCCTTCGGAAATATCCCAAACAATTCGATGCTCTATTCGTCAACATGGTTGCGGCAGGTGAAGCCGGCGGTATTCTCGATACCATTTTGCGGCGCCTGTCGGCCTATATGGAGAAAACTGCCAGGCTCAAGGCCCAGGTCAAAGGCGCCATGACGTACCCCATTATTACCGTCATCGTGGCCATTCTGGTGGTAGGGATCATTCTCGTGTTTGTTATCCCGGTGTTTCAGGAAATGTTTGAGGGTATGGGGGGCAAACTTCCCCTTCCCACTCAAATTGTCGTGTCCATCAGCGAATTTGTCAAATCTAAAATTCTCTATATCATTATTGGTACAGTCCTGTTCATATTTGCGTTTAGACGATATTATCGGACGAACAAAGGCCGCATCAGCGTAGATGCCCTGATGCTGAGACTGCCGGTGTTCGGCCTTCTGCTCCGCAAAGTGGCCGTGGCTAAATTTACCCGGACCATGGGAACCATGCTTTCCAGCGGTGTGGCCATACTGGAGGCCTTGGATATTGTGGCCAAAACAGCGGGCAACAAGACGGTGGAAGGCGCCATTTACAACGTCCGCACGGCCATTGCAGAGGGGCAGACCATGGCCGATCCCCTTGCGGCCTCTGGTGTGTTCCCCCCCATGGTATGCCAAATGATCGCCGTGGGCGAGGCAACCGGCGCCCTGGATGCCATGCTGGGGAAAATTGCCGACTTTTACGATGAAGAAGTCGACCAGGCCGTGGAAAACCTGACTGCCATGATAGAGCCGTTCATGATGGTTTTTCTGGGAACGGTGATTGGTGCTCTGGTTGTTGCCATGTATCTGCCTGTCTTCAAAATGGCCGGTGCGTTTTAACATTTTCGAGCTGAATTCATTCAAAGACCCAGTCACGGGTATGCAGCAAATCGCCATCGGCCGGGGCTCATGTTCCGCTTAGGTTTATGAATATTCCAACATCGAAGCCCGAAGGGGATCTTTACCCGAAGCTGCGGCTGTTGGTCCTTTTCCGGATTCTTTTTGCGTCCATCCTGCTGGGATCCACCGTCATCCTGCAACTCAGCGAGGATGCCGCCCTTTCTTCCAAGCCTCTCCTCATTCTCTATGGGTTGATTGCGGGCATACTCATTCTTTCCCTGGTCTACGCGGTCATGCTGCCCAGAATCCGCAGAGTGACGTTGTTCGCTTTTGTCCAGATTGCAGTGGACACAATTGTAGTGACGCTGATTGTTTTCGCTACAGGGGGCTACCTGAGCTTTTTTAGTTTCCTGTATCTCGTGGTGATCATTTATTCCAGTGTTTTGCTGAACCGCCGGGGCAGCATGGTCATGGCCGTAGTCTGCGGCCTGCAGTACAGCATGATGATTGGCCTCGAGCATTACGGGATATTGATTCCCTTGGGGTTGGAAGGCCATCCCCTGCCGCTGGAATATGAGTGGAGCCGGATCTTGTACAAAGTCATGTTCACGGTGCTGGCCTGCTTTGCAGTCGCATTCCTGAGCGGTTTCCTGGCTGAACAGACCCGCCGGACACGGGGAGAGCTCAAAGACATGGAGGACCATGTCAAACGCGTGGAAAAATTGGCTTCCATGGGGGAAATGGCCGCCGGGCTGGCCCATGAAATAAAAAATCCCCTGGCCTCTCTGGCCGGTTCCATCCAAATTTTGAAGGAAGAACTTTCCTATAGTCCCGAAAACCACAAGCTCATGCAAATCGTGCTGCGGGAAACGGACCGGCTCAATTCCCTGGTGTCAGATTTTTTACTGTTTGCCAAACCCCCCCAAGGCAATCTGGAAAAAGTGAAATTGGACCGGGCTTTGGAAGAAACACTTGAATTGTTTGAAAAAGGCAGTGCCTATGCTGACCGCATATCCATTAAGAGACAGTTGCTCCCCGACATCTGGGTGGAGATGGACCCGGTACACCTGCGCCAGGTTCTTTGGAATCTGCTGCTCAATGCGTCCGAAGCCATAGAGGGCCGCGGTACGATTATTGTCACCATGAGCAGCCACAGAGCCCGCAAAGTGAGCATTGCCGTTGCCGACACAGGGGTCGGCATTCCTGAAGCGTGTTTGAAGAATATATACGACCCGTTTTTCACCACCAAAACAAGGGGTACCGGGTTAGGGCTTTCCATCGTACACCGTATAATTGAATCCTATGCCAGCCGCATGGATGTCGAGAGCGAGCCTGGCATTGGTACTACCTTCAGATTCAGATTGAACCGGGTTTACCCCAAGGGTGCATAAACAACATGGCAACGGTTATTTCCGGGTCTGTTTTATTTTGCAGCGCAGGGGCCAGGGTGTCAGCACATGCAGTAGACATCATCATAACATTCCGATAAGTTATCTTCGCCAGGTGGCCGGGGTAATGCTTGACACTCCACGGCAAATACGGTATCAAACACGGCTTAACTTTAAAGCTGGAACCAGGCAGCCGGACGAGATCGTTTTTTTTGTTCGGCAGCCTTAGAACGCACAATGAGATTGGATTATCGACAATGACGGAAAAGAGTGAAGTTTTGGAAAAAAGACAGAAGAAAGTAGATGATTTAAGGGAGAAAATTAATCTTTTCCCCAATCATTTCAGAGTGAAGAATACCGTTGGGGAAATACAGGAAGAGATAGGGCGCCTGGAAAATGATGCACCTGAAGAGGAAAGCGCAGAAGCCTCATCGGCCATAAAGGAATTCGGGAAAGAGATATTCATCACTGCCGGTCGTATGATGGCTATCAACCGTTTCGGCAAGGCCAGTTTCATCCGTTTCAGGGACCGCACGGGGCAGATGCAGGCCTATGTGCGCAAGGACAGGATAGGTGATGAAGCCTATGCTTTGTTCAAACAATTCGATATCGGCGATTTTGTGGGGCTGAAGGGGAGCATGTTTCAGACCCGCACCGGTGAGTGGACCCTTTTGGCGGAAGAGTTGACCCTTGTATGTAAGGCCATGAAGCCCCTGCCGGAGAAGTTTCACGGTTTGAAAGACCCTGAAAAACGCTATCGCCAACGCCATCTCGACCTGGTCATGAACCCTGATGTGCGGGAAATTTTCATCCGGCGCGGCAATATCGTCCAGGCCATACGGACATTCCTGCTGCAAAAAGACTTTTTTGAGGTGGAGACGCCCATGATGCACCCGATTCCGGGAGGGGCCGAGGCAACCCCCTTCAAGACGCATCACAATGCCCTGGGGATGGATCTTTTCCTGCGCATAGCGCCCGAACTTTACCTTAAAAGGCTGGTGGTGGGCGGTTTTGAACGGGTTTTTGAAATCAACCGAAATTTCAGGAATGAAGGCGTGTCCACCCGCCACAACCCCGAATTCACCATGCTGGAATTCTATCAGGCATATGCGGATTATGAGGATTTGATGCAGTTCACCGAGGAGATGTTCGTTTTTGTCTCCCAAAGCGTTATCGGGACGGATGCCTTTGTTTATCAGGGCCAGACCATCCAACTGGGCGGCAATTGGAAGCGCATGACCCTTGCCCAGGCGCTGGAGGACCTGGGAGGGCTCGATCCGGATTTGCTGGGAAACCGCCAGGGCCTGTTGGACTTTGCTGCCGCCCAGGGGGTCAAGATATCGAAAAAGGGGCGGTTGGGAAAGATCATCACCAAACTTTTTGACGTGCTGGTCGAACCAAAGCTGGTGCAGCCAACGTTTATAACCGGTTACCCGGTGGAAGTGTCCCCCCTGTCAAGGCGTAGTGAAGCTGACCCGGCCCTGACCGATCGTTTCGAGCTTTTTATTGCCGGCAAGGAAATCGCCAATGGATTTTCCGAGTTGAATGATCCGGATGACCAGCGGCAACGCTTTCTTCAACAGGTGGAGGACCGCGAAGCCGGAGATGACGAAGCGCATTACATGGACAAGGATTATATCTCGGCCCTGGAGTACGGCATGCCGCCCACCGCGGGTGAAGGTATCGGCATCGACCGTTTGACCATGCTGCTGACGGATGCCGCCTCGATTCGGGAAGTCATCCTGTTTCCGCATATGAAGCCCAACCTGATGTGATCATCGGGAATGAAAGGTAATGCATGTCTTTTGAATACTTTATCGGCACACGTTACTTAAAGGCCAAACAGAAGCAGGCCTTTATCTCTATGATCACGGTCCTGTCGGTGGCCGGGGTGACTGTGGGGGTCATGGCGCTTATCGTGGTGATTGCCGTTATGTCAGGATTCGAAGATGACCTCAAATCCCGGATTTTAGGGGTTGAATCCCACCTTGTGTTGATGCGCCACGGCGGGTCCTTTGAGGACTACAAGGGGGTTATGGAGAAAATGGAGGCTGTCCAGGGCATTGAAGCGGTCACTCCGTTTATATACACCCAGATCATGCTGCGTTCGTCCGGTGGTGTGTCCGGTGCCGTTTTAAGAGGCATTGACCCGCAAACTGCGGAATCCGTTATCAAGGGAATTCAGATCGAAGCGCTGTCGTCACCATCCCATGACGCAGAAAAGGAAGCGCAGGATGTGCGGGTGCCCGGTATTATCCTGGGCAAAGAACTGGCCCGGAGCCTGCACGTCCTGAAAGGGGATATGGTTCAGGTGATCACCACCAAGGGCATGATCTCCCCCATAGGGCATGTGCCCACCATGCGGCGGTTTGTGGTCAAGGGTTACTTCGAGACCGGCATGTATGAGTACGACGGTTCGATGGCCTACATCAGCCTGGGCGACGCTCAGAAAATACTACGCATGCAAGGAACTGTAAGCGGTATTGAAGCCAGGGTGACAGATATATACAAAGCCAGAGAGGTTGCCGAACGGGTGGTGAAAACACTTGGCTATCCTTATTGGGTCAGGGACTGGATGCAGATGAACCGGAACCTTTTTTCGGCTCTGAAATTGGAAAAGACGGTCATGTTCATTATTCTGGCCCTGATTATTCTGGTGGCCGCCTTCAACATTGCCAGCAGCCTGATCATGATGGTGATGGAAAAATCCAAAGACATCGCCATCCTCAAGGCCATGGGGGCGACAGACGGGAGTATCCGTAAGATTTTCGTTTATAAAGGGCTTTTGATAGGCGCCCTGGGCACTTTCCTGGGCGTCGTGATCGGGTTTGTCATGTGCGCGCTTCTGGAAAAATACAAATTCATCGAACTCCCGGGGGATGTTTACTACCTGACAACGTTGCCGGTTAAGCTGGATCTTGTGGATGTGGCCGTCATCGCTGCATCTGCTCTGGTTATCTGTTTTTTGGCGACACTCTACCCGGCCCGTCAGGCGTCCAAACTGGATCCCGTAGAGGCGCTACGATATGGATAGAGACGTATCCCAAATGGTAGAAAAAAAAGACGCAGCGGACGAACATGCGATGGGGGCCGGGGATGGTTTCATCCAGCTGAAAAATCTTTCCAAAAGCTTTAACAGCACCGGCGCACCCATTGAAATCCTGAAGGGGATAGACTTCGATATCTCTCAAGGGGAGACGTTGGCGATCGTAGGCGCTTCGGGAATCGGCAAATCAACACTGCTGCATATCCTGGGAACTTTAGACCGGCCGGACAGTGGAAAAGTGCTGTACAAGGGTGAGGATGTTTTCAGCTTCAACAGTGCGGACCTTGCCAGGTTCAGGAATCTGTCCGTTGGATTCATGTTCCAGTTTCACCATCTTCTTCCGGAATTCAGCGCCCTGGAGAATGCGATGATGCCGGCGATCATCAACGGGTTTAACAAAAAAAATGCCGGGGCTGCTGCGGAATCCATACTGGTGAAGGTTGGTATGCAGGACAGGCTTTCCCATCGGGTGGGCAAGCTTTCCGGGGGGGAGCAGCAGCGTGTGGCCCTGGCAAGGGCTTTGGTTCTCAAACCCAGCGTGCTGCTGGCGGATGAACCCACCGGAAATCTCGATCAGAGCAACAGTGAACAGGTGCATGATCTGCTCTTTCAGTTGAACCAGGAACTTTCCATGACGATGGTAGTGGTGACCCACAACATGCAGCTGGCATCCTATATGACCCGTTGTGTTACGATCATCGACGGACAGCTATTAGACAAGGGATGAGGGCTGTTTGATGCTGAAGCAAATGTGCGTGGCCGCTTTATTGGCACTGATCCTCGTATTCCCGCCAGAAGCTTTTCCACGGGAATCCAAGAAGGTTGTCGTGCTGCCTTTTCGGGTCAATGCCCAGGAGGCGTTAAGCTACCTGCAGACCGAAATCCCCGCAATGATCAAAAAACAATTACGCGCCGAGGAGGCGGTTGTTGTCGAACCGGATGCGGGGTTGCTTTCAGCCTGGCAGCAGACGGGCGGCAGCCCGGAGATGGCTGCACAAATTGGTAAAAAGGCGGCAGCGGACAATGTCGTGTGGGGGAGCCTGACCCGGGTAGGCCAACGCTTCAGCCTGGATGCCAAGCTTTTGACGATTTCCGGAAAATCCGGGCTAAAGAATTTTTACGCGGAAGGTGACGGCATCGATCAGCTGCTTTCGACTGTCAGCAGGCTGGGAGATGATATTTCGCTGAGTCTTTTTGGCCAGGAAAAAATCCAGGAAATCCATCTGACGGGAAACAAACGCATAGAGACGGATGCCATCATGCGTTATATCCGCACGAAGCCCGGTGATGTATACGTACCCAGAAGCCTTTCCGACGACCTGAAATCAGTTTATTCCATGGGGTATTTTGAAGATATCCGGATCGAATACGAAGATGGGGCCAGCGGTAAAATCATCATTTTCAAAGTACAGGAAAAACCGACGATCCGGCGAATCAAATTCAAGGGCAATGATGTTTACGAAGATGAAGAGATCATGGAGAGCATGAACATCAAGTCCGGTTCGATTCTGAACATATTCAAAATTCAGAACAACATCATCCGCATTGAAAACCTCTACAAGGAAAAGAACTATCACAATGTCAAGGTTACCTATGCCGTGAAGGAACTGGATAACAACCAGGGCGACCTGCAGTTCATCATCGAGGAGGGGGACAAGGTCCGGATCAAGCAGATCGAGTTTGAAGGCAACGCGGTTTACACGGACAAGGAACTCAAGCGGGTCATCAGGACCGACGAAAAAGGATTCTGGTCTTTCATCACAAGTTCGGGGGAGTTGAACAGGGATGATTTACGTCAGGATGTCGCGATGCTGACAAGTTTCTACCACAACAACGGGTACATCCAGGCCAAGGTGGGAGAGCCCCTGGTTGAATTCCAAGAGGATATGATATATATCAAGTTCAAGATTACCGAAGGCCCCCGTTTCAAAGTCGGGTACGTGGGGATTACCGGGGATCTGGTTATAGCGGAAGATCAATTGCGGGATCGGTTGTCCATTACCCAGGAAACGTTCTATAACAGGGAAACGGTTCGCAACGATGTCTTATCCATCACCGACGTTTACTCTGATCAAGGGTATGCCCATGCGGACATATTTCCACGGGTAGAAAAGGATTTTGATAACTTAAAAGTCGATATCGAGTTTATCATAAAGAAAGGCCGGCAGGTTTATTTCGAAGCCATCGTTATCGGCGGGAATTCGAAAACACGGGACAAGGTCATACGCCGGGAATTGCAGGTTGTCGAGCAGGAGCTTTTCAGCGGACGCCGCCTCAAAAGAAGCATGCGCAACCTCTATCGTCTGGACTATTTCGAAGATGTCAAGGTGGACACCGTAGAGGGCAGTGCTGATGATAAAATGGTGCTGAAGATCGATGTGGTGGAAAAGGCCACGGGCAGTTTCAGCCTGGGGGGCGGCTACAGCAGTGTAGAGCATGCCTACGGAACGGCCTCCATTAATCAGCGCAATCTGTTCGGCCGCGGCCAGAATCTTCAGTTGAAGGCCCAGGTCAGCGGTGTGTCGCAAACCTATATGCTCAGTTTCACTGAGCCCTATTTTTTAGACAAGCGACTGTCGGCGGGTTTTGATATCTATAACCAGACCAGGGACTACACTACATATGATCGGGACAGCGTCGGTGGCAAGTTGCGCCTGAGTTTTCCGACCTGGGATTACACACGCCTTTACTGGAATTACAGCTACGATGTCAGTGATGTGTACAACATCGATGACACGGCGGCGAATTCAATTAAGGAGATGGAGGGAAACAACGTTACCAGCAGCACCAAGGTGACGATGAAACGTGACTCCCGGGACAAGATTTTCAATACATCCGAAGGGTCTCTGAACAGCGCTGCTGTTGAGTATGCCGGCGTAGGCGGGGACATTGGTTTTACCAAATACACGGGTGAGTCTGGTTGGTATTTCCCGCTCTTTCTCGGAACGGTCGGTGTTCTGCACGGGAAACTGGGGTATGTGGAAGAACATCCCGACGGATTCCTGCCGGACTATGAGAAATTCTACCTGGGCGGCATGAATTCAGTACGCGGTTTCGATTGGCAGGATATTCACGCCGTGGATGAAAACGGTGACGAGGTCGGTGGTGTATCCATGGTTCAATTCAACGTGGAGTATCACATACCTTTGATTCCGGATGCGGGTGTGGTCGGGATCGTTTTCGTGGATGTGGGCCAGGTGTACGGGGAAGATGAACCCGTTGACTTGGGCGAAGCACGGGAAACCTGCGGCGGCGGTTTCAGATGGTATTCCCCCATGGGCCCCATCCGGCTTGAGTATGGATATATTCTTGACCCGCAGCCGGGTGATGATACACGGGGGAAGTGGGAATTTTCCATGGGGACGGTGTTTTAACGGTTATCAATCATATGTTCTCAAAACATATTTGCAACGTCAATTTATTTCAAATACGGGTCAATAAACCAGGGTCCAAGGATTCGAGGATGCCAGGGTTCAAGGGATGGTTCATAGCTAATAGCTCAAAGCTCATAGCATGCTATCAGCAACGAGCTATGAGCGATATCCTCACTCGACCCCTTGACCCCCCGGCCCCTTGAATCCTCTTTACGCAAATGAGGTGACAGAAAATGAGATCAAAAACAACGATAGGAGTGGCAATCGCAGCATTACTGTGCATGGTTACCGTGCCTTGTTTTGCGGCAGATGTGGCTAAGATTGGTGTGGTGAATATTCAGAAAATCCTGCTGACATCGGCTGCCGGTAAAATTGCCAAGGTGGAGATCAGCAAAAAAGCGCGCGAGATGGAATCCACACTGAATGGAAAAAAATCAGAAATTCAAAAACTGCAGGAAACACTTGAACGTGAATCTCTTGTGATGAGCAAGGAAAAAAGGGATGAGAAAGAACGGGAGATCCGCATCAAGGTCAATGATATCAAGGTGCTCAAAAACAAATTCGAGAAAGATTTAAAGATTCTCGAAAACAGGGTCGTCCAGAAGATTCAAAAGGAGTTTGAAGCCCTTGCCCAGGAAATGGGTCGGGAACAGGGATACCTGCTGATTGTCACCAATCAGACGGTGATCTATGCACCCAATTCCATCGATATTACCGATGAATTGATCCAGATATACGATGCTGCATTTTCCGAAAAAGGCGGATCGTTCGATTTTAAGACAACGGAATAATGATTGATACAAAGAATACGAGGCGGCCATGCGTACGTATGACATTCAGAAAATAATGCAATACCTGCCCCACCGGTATCCCTTTCTCCTCATTGACAGGGTGGAAACGATCGTCCCCGGGGAGAAGATCATTGCCTTGAAAAATGTGACCATCAACGAGCCTTTTTTTCAGGGCCATTTCCCGGGCATGCCGGTTATGCCGGGAGTGATTATTCTGGAGGCCATGGGACAGGCCGGAGGCGTGATGGTCTATGAATCCCTGAACGAACAAAAGGAAGGCAATCTGGTTTTTTTAACGGGCATCGACAAGGCCCGGTTCAGAAAACCGGTGGTCCCGGGTGATCAGTTGGTTTTTGAACTGAAGCTCTTGAAAAAAAGGGCAAAACTTATCCGTATGGCAGGCGTTGCCACTGTGGATGGGGTCAGGGTGGCGGAAGCAGAAATAATGGCGTCATATGGAGAAAAGGCATGATACATGAAACGGCAATTGTCCATCCCAAATCGGAAATAGGTGAAAATGTCGAGATCGGCGCATTTTCAATTATACGCGAAAACGTAACAATCGGTTCGGGAACAGCAATCGGACCCCATGTCGTGATCGATCCCTTTGTGGACATCGGTGCCGATTGCAGGATCTTTCAGTACGCGGCCATCGGGGCGGAGCCGCAGGCGTTGAAGTTTTCCGGTGAAGAAACCTGGGTTAAAATAGGTCGCGCTAATATCATTCGAGAGTTTGTTACGATTCACCGGGGAACTGCGGAAGGCGGCGGTGTGACCGAGGTCGGTGATGAGAATCTTATCATGGCCTATTCGCACATTGCCCATGATTGTAAACTGGGCAAAAATATTGTGCTCTCCAACAATGCCACATTGGCAGGGCACATCACCATTGGTGATCATGCAACCGTGGGCGGCCTGGTGGCCATCCACCAGTTCGTGCGCGTGGGCAATTATGCTTTTATCGGCGGTAAGTCCGCCGTCGTCAAGGATATCCCTCCCTACATGATTGCCGCCGGAGACAGGGCCACCCTGCATGGCCTGAACGTGGTGGGACTGAAGCGCCAGGGATTTTCCCGCAATACACTGACCATGCTGAAAAAGGTTTACCGACTTATGTTTCGTATCGGTTTGACCCAGAATGAGGCTATTGAACGGGTTGCGGCAGAGGTGGAGCAGATACCGGAAGTTATAACCCTTGTGAACTTTATTAAAACTTCAGAACGTGGGATAACCAGATAGAACCTTATGCGGATCGGACTCATTGCCGGCAACGGACAGTTTCCCATTATTTTCTGTAAAAAAGCCAGAGATGCTGGTTTTGAAATCTATGCGGCGGCCTACAGACAGGAAGCGGACCCGGAGATCGCAGCCCATGTGGATGAACTCGAATGGTTTCACGTGGGACAGGTCAACCGGCTGATTAAATATTTTAAAAAACACCGGATCGACCAGGCCGTTTTGCTGGGGGGCATAAAAAAGACCAAAATATTCAAGGACCTGAAACCCGATATAAAAGCGATATCACTTATTGCCAGCCTGCGCCACACGCACGATGACGGGATTTTGAGGGCGTTTGCCGGGCTGCTCGAAAAAAACGGGATTATTGTGAAGCCTTCGACATTTTTACTGCCAGACCTTTTAGCGCCTGAGGGATGCTGGACAAGGCGCAAACTGGCGCGAGGGGAGATGCCCGAGATCGAACTGGGATGGAAAGTGGCAAAAGAAATTGGACGTCTGGACATCGGTCAGTGCGTGGTTGTGGGCGGCGGCAGCATTCTGGCAGTGGAAGCTGTGGATGGAACAGATGCCACGATAAAACGGGGAGGTGGGCTCGGCAACGGCAATGCCGTGGTAGTAAAAGTCTGCAAACCCAATCAGGACGAACGGTTCGACGTGCCGGCCATCGGGGTGGATACCATTCAAACCATGTCAACGGTGGGGGCACGAGTGCTGGCCATCGAGGCCGGCAAGGCAATTGTTTTTGACCGCGGGGAGATGATCAGGCTGGCCGATCAGCACGGCATCACCATTATCGCTTTTGTTTTATAATAGCTGCTTCTTATGAATCCTAAAAACGGAAAAATTCGTGCTGCTGTGGTCGGGGTCGGCTACCTGGGAAAGTTCCATGCCAAGAAATATCATAAAATGGAGGGGGTGGAACTTGCCGGCGTGGTCGATATCGATATGGGAAGGGCAAAAGAGGTCGCGGCAGGACTGGGCACAAGGGCGTATGCGGACTACCGTGATCTGATCGGCAAGGTGGACGCTGTCAGCATTGTCGTACCCACATCGGAGCACTTCGAGATCAGCCGCGCATTTCTGGAGAATAACGTCGATCTGATGGTGGAGAAGCCCTTTACTACAACCCTTGGTGAGGCCGATGAACTGATTCGAATTTCAGAATCCCGGGGTCTGCTGGTGCAGGTGGGCCATCTTGAACGTTATAACCCTGCTGTGCTGGCTCTCAGGGACATTATTAAAAAACCCTTGTTTATCGAATCTCACCGTCTGAGCATTTTCAAATCAAGGGCCACAGACGTTAGCGTGGTGCTGGATTTGATGATCCACGATATTGATATCATATTTAATTTTGTCAAATCGGAACTCAAAACCATCCATGCCGCCGGCATACAGGTAATTACGGATAATGTCGATATTGCCAATGCCCGGCTCGAATTTGGAAACGGGTGCGTGGCCAACGTTACTGCCAGCCGGGTTTCCATGAAAGATGAACGCAAGATGCGTCTGTTCCAGCAGGACGCATATGTTGCAATTGATTTTGCCAATCACAAAGCCACCATTGTCCACAAGAAGGCAGACAAAGGCGATGGCCTTATTCCAGGTATGGAAATTGAATCCCGCACATTTCCCAAGGGCGACGCTCTGGACGAGGAACTCAGATCTTTCATAGACTCTGTACGGAGCCGTATGAAACCGTCCGTGACAGGGCAGATGGGCCGCGATGCACTGGAAGCAGCCCTGGATATCATGTCACAGATACAGCAGAAACGTGCCGATCTCATGCTTCGCTGAAACCATGAAACCAAAACCAGACAGAAAATGCGTCATGATTATAGCCGGTGAAGCGTCCGGCGATCTTCACGGAGCGAATTTGGTGAAAGCCCTGCAAGCCCGTGAACAGGACATTTTTTTTTGCGGCATCGGCGGCAGGGCGCTGGAAGAGGCCGGTGTCAGAATTATCGTCGACGCTTCCACTCTATCGGTGGTGGGGATCATCGAGGTGGTATCCAAAGGCTTTTCAATCTGGCAAGGGCTCTCCAAGGCAAAGCAGCTTTTGAAAAGCCTGCGACCGGACCTCCTGATCCTTATAGATTTTCCGGATTTCAACCTGCACGTCGCTGCCAAAGCCAAGAAACTGGGTATACCGGTTCTCTATTACATCAGCCCCCAATTGTGGGCCTGGCGTGCCGGCCGGGTTAAAAAAATAAAACAGTTGGTAGATCACATGGCAGTGATTCTGCCTTTTGAATTGGATTTTTACAAAGAACATGGTGTGCCGGCTACCTATGTTGGACACCCCCTGCTGGACGGTGATACCCCGCCGGCCGCCACCGGCGGGGCGGACGACGGACCGGATAAGGAGACAATCATCGGTATTCTGCCGGGTTCCAGGGACAAGGAGGTCATCCGTAACCTGCCGACCATGTTTTTAGCGGCAGAGATGATTCAGCGTGAGTTGGGCCAGGTCAAGTTCGTTGTCTCCCAGGCCCCCTCGGTGCAAAAGGAGCTTATGGATGCGATCATCGCAAACCATGGCGGCAATGTCGAGTACCGGGTGGCCACGGACCAGGTGGGGAAAGTGTTCAGGATGTGCCGCCTGGTGATTGCGGTTTCCGGGACAGTCACCCTGGAAGCGGCCATATGGGGAACCCCCACGGTAATTATGTACAAGTTGTCCCCGATCAGCTACTGGCTGGGTAGAGCCCTCGTCAAGATCGACCACATCGGCCTGGTGAATTTAATTGCCGGGCGGCGGGTCGTTCCGGAACTCGTTCAGCAGGAGGCGTCCCCTGCAAATATTGCCCGCATTGTTTTGGATTTGCTGGGGGACGAGGACAACCTGGAAAGCATAAAAGCCGGCCTGGCAGAAGTCAGGGCAGTCATGGGCAAGGCCGGGGCTTCGAACAAAGTGGCGGAGATTGCTCTTACCATGCTCGATCCTAATGCTGCATAAACAATATTGCATTTTATTGATAGAGTAAGATGACCATGTTTAAAATGAAGCGCCCCATATTGAGAGAACGGTACCATCGTCTGTTATTGATGGTAAAGGACAGATGGGGCCGGTTGCTCATAGCCGTTTTATGCATGCTGGTGATGGCCGGAACGGAAGCCGGGATTCCTTTTTTGATGAAGCCGGTCATCGACGATATTTTCATCAAGCAGGATTTAGACATGCTGAAGCTGATCCCCCTGGTTGTGGTTCTGCTCTATGTTGTCAAAGGATTTGCCATGTATGGCCAGGAGTACCTGATGAACTATGTGGGGGAGGACATCATCAGGAGACTCAGGAATCAGTTGTACGCCCGTATCCAGGACTTGTCGCTGGCATTTTTTCACAGGGAGAAAACCGGGACGCTGATGTCCAGGATTACCAACGATGTCCACATCATCAAGACTATGGTTTCAACATCGGTGACCGGTTCGGTCCGGGATGTATTTTCCATCATTGGCCTGACCGGTGTAATCTTCTACCGGGATTGGAAATTGGCCTTGCTGGCCATGGTGGTCCTGCCCATCGCTTTCTATCCTGTCGTGGAATTCGGGCGTCGCATCCGCAAGGTCAGCACCGGCCGCCAGGAAGCCATGGCGGAGATGAATTCATTCCTGCATGAAACGCTGTCCGGCAATAAAATCGTCAAAGCTTTTGGCATGGAAGCCTATGAAAAAGAGCGGTTGAATCATAAGTCCCGCCGGCTTTTCAAATTCGAGATGAAGTCCGTCAAGTATCGTTCGCTGACAACGCCGGTCATGGAATTTGTGGGCGGCCTGGGGGGCGCCGGCGTCATTTGGTACGGGGGCTACAAGGTCATCACCGGTGCTTCCACACCCGGCACTTTTTTCTCATTTCTTGCGGCTGTTATTCTTCTGTACGGGCCGGCAAAAAAACTGGCCAAACTGAATACCCGCGTTCAGGAGGGCATGGCTGCGGCGGACAGGGTGTTCGACATTATCGAGATGGAGCCTGATATCGTTGAACCGGATGTCCCCCGGGAACTAAAGGCGGGCAACCACAGCGTAAATTTCAAAGATGTACACTTTAAATATGAAGAGGATATGGTGCTGAAGGGTATCAATCTGAATGTGGCCGCCGGGGAAATTCTGGCGCTCGTGGGTATGAGCGGGGGCGGCAAGACATCACTGGTTAATCTGATACCGCGCTTTTATGATGTCACCAGGGGCGCTGTGCACATTGACGGCATCGATATCAGGGATGTGGCAGTTTCCGACCTGCGCAAGCAGGTTGCCATCGTTACCCAGGAGCCTATTCTGTTCAACGATACAGTGAGGAACAACATCTCCTACGGCAGTCCGGATGCTTCGAAGGCTGCCGTGGAAAAAGCTGCTAAGGCAGCGTATGCATTTGACTTTATACAGCGTTTTACCGAGGGTTTTGAGACTGTTATCGGGGAACTGGGCAGCCGCCTGTCGGGCGGGGAAAAACAGAGAATCTGTATTGCCAGGGCACTTTTAAAGGATGCACCGATTCTGATTCTGGATGAAGCCACTTCAGCGTTGGATGCAGAATCGGAAAAGCTGGTGCAGAAAGCCCTGGAAAACCTGATGAAAGGGCGTACGACTTTCGTGATAGCCCACCGCCTTTCGACAGTGGGCATTGCCCACAGGATCATCGTCCTAAAGGGCGGTGAAATTGTTGAACAAGGCTCTCGCGATGAACTTCTAGCGCGCAGGGGCACGTTTTTCAAACTCTACCAAATGCAGTTCAGCCTGGACACCGCCGATGTTGACCATGAACCGCAATAGCGAGCGCATTCTCCGCAGCTTGCTGCGGGGTAAGCGAGCGAATCAAAATTAGGCAGAATTCCTTACGGTCGAAGATTCCTCGCGGCTTGCCGCGAGGTTCTTCAATCCCTGAATCCTGCA